>DDKN01000044.1 GCA_002339725.1 Thiobacillus sp. UBA2597 | reverse complement strand
GATCGCCTGCCGTGTGCGATGCTCGTTTTGGCTCCGGCCGCCGCTTCGCGGCTTGACGTTCGCTTCGCTCACGTCAGCCTGCACCGAAACTCGCATCACCATCATTTCAGCAAACCGTCCTTCTTGAACATGTCGCGCAATCCCCTGATCGCCTGGCGTGTGCGATGCTCGTTTTCGATCAGGGAGAAGCGCACGTGGTCGTCGCCGTAATCGCCGAAGCCGACGCCCGGCGACACTGCCACCTTGGCCTTTTCCAGCAGGAGCTTGGAGAACTCCAGGGATTTCAGGTGGGCATAAGGCTCGGGGATCTTGGTCCACACGAACATGGTGGCCTTGGGCACCTCCACCTGCCAGCCCACCTCGTTCAGCCCCTTGACCAGGCAGTCGCGCCGTTTGCGATACATGTCGCAGATCTCGCTGACACAGTCCTGCGGCCCCTCCAGCGCGGTGATCGCCGCCACCTGGATCGGGGTGAAGGTACCGTAGTCGTGATAGCTCTTGATCCGGGCCAGGGCCGCCACCAGGGTCGGGTTGCCGACCATGAAGCCAACCCGCCAGCCCGGCATGTTGTAGCTCTTGGACAGGGTGAAGAACTCGACCGCGACTTCTTTGGCGCCCGGCACCTGCATGATCGAGGGCGCCCGATAGCCGTCGAACACGATGTCGGCATAGGCGATGTCGTGCACCACCCAGATGCCATATTCCTTGGCCATGGCCACCACCTTCTCGAAGAAGTCCAGCTCCACGCACTGCGTGGTCGGATTGCTCGGGAAGTTGAGGATGAGCATCTTGGGCTTGGGGAAATGGTTGCGGATCGCCGTCTCCATCTCCTCGAAGAAGTTCACCCCGGGCGTCATCGGGATATGACGGATATCGGCGCCCGCGATCACCGGGCCGTAGATGTGGATGGGATAGCTGGGGTTGGGCACCAGCACGATGTCGCCCCGGTCCAGGGTGGCCAGCGACAGGTGGGCGATGCCCTCCTTCGAGCCGATGGTGACGATCGCCTCCTTCTCCGGGTCGATGTCGACGTCGTAACGGGTCTTGTACCAGGTGCTGATCGCCTTGCGCAGGCGCGGGATGCCCTTGGACATCGAATAGCGGTGGGTATCGCCGCGGCGTGCGGTCTCGATCAGCTTGTCGACGATGTGGCTTGGCGTCGGCTGGTCCGGGTTGCCCATACCGAAGTCGATGATGTCCTCGCCACGCCGGCGGGCGGCCATCTTGAGGTCGCCTGTGATGTTGAAGACATAGGGCGGCAGGCGCTTGATCCGGGGAAAATCGTCGCTGATCACGGAAGCTGTTTTTCGGGGTCTTAAAAGCGTGTAATCTTACCCGAACCCCCGTATCACGGCCAATCCCGCATGAAGCTGCATTTGAATCCGACTGCCGGCCTCTATGCCTTCACCAGCTATGGTGAAGGCTTCGTCCTGGTCAACGGTCAGCGCCACGAACACAACCTTTTGGTCCTGCCCGACCATCTGGAGGCCAACTGGCTGGTGGGCGGTTTTGCCGAGCTGACCGGCGGCCATTTCGAGGCCCTGGCCGCCCACCGGCCCGACCTGGTGCTGCTCGGCACCGGCAACCGGCTGCGCTTTCCACCGCCCAGCCTGTATGCCGGCTTGATCGGTCAGGGGATCGGGGTGGAGATCATGGACCTGGGCGCGGCCTGCCGAACCTTCAATTTCCTCTCGGCCGAAGGCCGCCGGGTGGCCGCCGCCCTGATTTTGCAGGAGAGCTGAGGCGGCCTTTGGCTAACGCCTTGCGTCCGGCGTCTCAGCCAGCCTGGGCATGAGCTCGCCAAAGCGGCGAATCGCCGGGAATTCGCCGACATCCTTGTCCGGCAACCGGGTATCCGGCCGATAGACCGCCAGCAGGTGGGCAATGCCGTAGCTGCGCGCCGAGCGCAGCACCGGCAGGCTGTCGTCGACCAGGAGCGAGCGGACGGGGTCGAACAGCTCCACCGCCTGCAAGCGGGCCCAGAACGCCGGGTCTTCCTTGGCCAGACCAAATGCATGCGAGCTGTAGATGGCATCGAAATGCACGTCCAGCCCGGTGCGCCGCATCTTGAGATCGAGGCTCTTGTGGTGGGCGTTGGTCACCAGGGCCACCCGCTTGCCGGCAGCGCGTGCCGCCTGGAGGAACTCCGGCACGTCCGGATGCACCGCGATCAGATGGGCGACCTCCTCCTTGAGCGCGACGATGTCGAGCTCAAGCTGCTCGCTCCAGTAGTCCACGCAATACCAGTCGAGCGTGCCCGCCTTGGCGTTGTAACGGCGGAAGCACTCGGCATGCGCCTCATCGGGCGGCAGGCCGTGGCGCTCGGCATATTTCTCGGGAACGTAGACCTGCCAGAAGTGGTTGTCGTAATGCAGGTCGAGCAGGGTGCCGTCCATGTCGAGCAGGACGGTGTCGACCCCCGACCAGTCGATCACAACAGGCCTTCCTTGGACAGCCCCTTGCGCCGCAGCATCTTGCGCAGGGTCTGCAAGGCCTCCAGCTGAATCTGCCGCACCCGCTCGCGCGTGACCTTGAGCACCTCGGCCAATTCCTCCAGGGTGGCGATCTCCTGGTTGTTCAGACCAAAGCGGCGCTCGATCACCCAACGGTGCTTTTCGGGCAGTTCCGCCAGCCATTCGTGGACATAGTGTTCGATCTCGGCCGTGGCCAGCATCTCCTCCGGCATTTCCGAGTTTTCGTCGGCGATCGCCTCACCGATCGACAGGCTGGGGTCGATGTCCAGGGGCGCATCGAGCGAGGCGACCCGGTCGTTCAAGGCCAGCACCCGGCGCACCTCCTCGACCGGCTTGCCGGTCAGATGCGCGATCTCATCCGGACCCGCCTCGGGGCAGCCATGCATCTCCAAGTGGCGCTGGGCACGCAGATAGACATTGAGTTCCTTGATCACATGCACCGGCAGGCGGATGGTGCGCGACTGGTTCATGATCGCGCGCTCGATGTTCTGGCGGATCCACCAGGTGGCATAGGTGGAAAAACGGAAGCCGCGCTCGGGGTCGAATTTCTCCAGGGCATGCATCAGACCCAGATTGCCCTCCTCGATCAGGTCGAGCAGGGTCAGGCCACGATTGAGATAGTGCTTGGCGATGTTGACCACGAGACGCAGATTCCGCTCGATCAGTATCTGCCGCGCCTCGAAATCGCCGGCGCGCATGCGCACCGCCAGGTCGCGCTCCTGGGCCTGGGTCAGCAGCTGTTCGCGTCCGATCTCATTCAGATAGATCTGGGTGACATCGAAGATTTCATCGAAATCGTACTCGGTCTCGGCCTGTGCAGGCTCGACCGCCGGCTCGGCCTCGCTGCCGACCTCCGCTTCCATCTCCGGGTCGACGTATTCTTCGTCCTGCATTCCCACTCCTTGGTATGGTCAACCGTTCCTGGGCAGAAAACTCAGCGGATCCTGGGGCCGGCCGTAACGCCGTATCTCGAAATGCAGCTTGACCCGGTCCGCGTCGCTGTCGCCCATTTCGCCGATCTTCTGACCTTGCGCGACGAACTGGCCTTCCCGCACCAGGATGCGCGAATGATGGGCATAGGCAGACAGCGTGGACTGATTGTGCTTGATGATGATGAGTTTTCCATAACCACGCAAGCCTTCCCCGACATACACCACCTTGCCGGCGGCAGCGGCCATGACCGGGCCGCCCAGGCCACCGGCGATATCGATGCCCTTGTTGCCCGTCATCTCGTTGTAAGCTTCCAGTAACCTGCCATGCGCCGGCCAGATCCAGGTTTTCACCTCGAATTCCGAATCGGTCGGATCCAGACTGGGCGGGGCTTTGCCGGCCGGACTCTGGCCAGGCACCGGTTTGCTGGCCGGCAGCCGCGACGGCAACAGGCGCAGCCGCTCCCCGGCACGAATGAAATGGATGTCGGTAATGCCGTTCCAGGCGGCCAGATCGCGATAATCGACGCCATGCTCGAAGGCGATCTTGTACAGCGTGTCACCCGGCTGGATGACATAAAATTCCGGTGCCTGACGCGGTTTGCCCGCTTCCTGAATGGGGGCAAACACCTTGGACAATCCGCAGCCTGCCAGCGCCAGGCTCAGCAGGGCCGCGGTCAACCAGGCGGCCGGCCGGCTCAACTGACCCCGGGCAGGAGGGGAACGAACTTGGCCGCTTCCAGATCGCTCTCGACGAATCCCTCCGGGCCCGCCTCCACCAGTTTCAGGCGCTGGCTCTCACCCGTGCCGACCGGCGCCACCAGGCGGCCGCCCGGCTTCAACTGCTCCAGCAACTCGGCCGGGATGTAGGGCATGGCCGCGGCCACCACGATGGCATCGTAGGGCGCGGCATCCTTATAGCCCAGGGTGCCGTCGGCGATCTTGGTCTGCACATTGCTGATGCGCAATTCGCGCAGGGTGTTGCGTGCCTTGCCCACCAGGCCGGCGATGCGCTCGATGCTGATCACCTTCTGCGCCAGCCTGGACAGCACCGCGGCCTGATAGCCGCAGCCGCCGCCGATCTCCAGCACCTTCTCCAGGCGCTTGCCCTGGCAGGCCAGCTCGCAGGAGCGGGCCACGGTATAGGGGCTGGAGATGGTCTGGCCATGGCCGATGGGCAAGGGCGTGTCCTCATAGGCGCGAATCTGCAAGGCATCTTCCAGGAAGACATGGCGCGGAATGGCCGCCATGGCCGCCAGCACCATGGGGTCTTGGATGCCCTGCTCCTTCAGGCGCTCGACCATGCGCGCGCGGGTGCGCTGCGAGGTCATGCCAATGCCGGAATGGCCGCCATTCATGCCTGAATCCAGTCCTTGATCATGGCCATCTGGGCATAGCGGGTCAGATCGACCTGCAGGGGTGTCACCGAGATGCGGTTCTGGGCGATGGCGTGAAAATCGGTACCGGGACCGGCATCCTGCGCCGGGCCGGCCGCACCCACCCAATAGACCACCTGGTTGCGCGGATTGACCGCCTTGACCACATCCTCCGCCTTGTGCCGCTTGCCCAGGCGGGTGACCTCGACGCCGGCGATGGCCTCGGGCTTCACGTCCGGCACATTGACGTTGAGCAGGGTGGGTTCCTGGATTGGATTGGCGGCAAAGCGCCGCACCAGATCGGCCACGAAATCGGCCGCGGTCTGGAAATTCTCGCCGCCGATATTGGCCAGGGACACCGCAACCGAAGGGATGCCAAGCAGAAAACCTTCGGTCGCCGCCGCCACGGTGCCGGAATAAATGGTATCGTCGCCCATGTTCGAGCCGTGATTGATGCCGGAGATCACCATATCCGGCAGCTCCGGCAGCAGGCCGGTCACCGCCAGATGCACGCAGTCGGTCGGCGTGCCGTTGACGTGATAGAAGCCGTTGGGCGTCTGCCGCACGATGAGTGGCCGATCCAGGGTGAGGGAATTGCTCGCGCCGCTGCGATCGCGCTCGGGCGCCACCACGGTGACCTGGGCGATCTCGGACAACGTCGCCGCCAAAATGGCGAGGCCGGGTGCGAAATAGCCGTCGTCGTTGCTGAGCAGAATCCGCATCGGCGCGATCGAAAATTGGGGAAATTGTGGTCGGGGCGAGAAGATTCGAACTTCCGACCCCCTGCACCCCATGCAGGTGCGCTACCAGGCTGCGCTACGCCCCGAACGGCGCGAATTATATGCGTTTCGGCCGGGTCGGTAAAGGAAATTGCAGGTCCGGATCAAGGCCGCAGCAGGGACAAGATCGCTGCGAGTTCGCGTCTGATCTCGCCGAGAGAAAGCGTTGGCACCGCAGGCTTGGCTGGCTCCGGCGCATGCAGCTGAACCGAGGCGGCAAGGGGCGCGGCGACCTCGGCCAACTCCTCGCTGTTGAGTCGATTGCGCGCCCCGCTGATGGTGAAGCCCTCTTCGTAGAGCAGTTGACGGATGCGCCGGATCAGCATCACTTCATGGTGCTGGTAATAGCGGCGATTGCCCCGGCGCTTGACCGGCTTGAGTTGCGAAAACTCCTGTTCCCAGTAGCGCAGCACGTGCGGCTTGACCGCGCACAGCTCGCTCACCTCGCCAATGGTGAAGTAGCGTTTGCTCGGGATGGGCGGCAGATCACTCTGCGGCGGGAGATCCGGCATGGGCAGTCTCGACCATGGCCTTCAACTTCTGGCTGGCATGAAAGGTCACCACACGGCGTGCGGTGATCGGCATCTCTTCCCCGGTCTTGGGGTTGCGCCCCGGGCGCTGCGGCTTGTCGCGCAACTGGAAATTGCCGAAGCCGGAGAGCTTGACGCTGTCGCCGTTTTCCAGCGCGCTGCGCACCTCCTCGAAAAAGGCCTCGACCATCTCCTTGGCTTCGCGTTTGTTCAATCCCACTTTTTCGAACAGCAAATTGGCCAGTTCGGCCTTGGTCAGCGTTGTCATTTTTCTGTGGACTCCATCAAGCGGCACGCAATCGGGTCTGAAAGCGTTGAGCAAGAAACTGGACCATCTGGTCCACGGCCGCTTCGATCTCGGCATCTGTAAGCGTTTTC
Source organism: Thiobacillus sp. UBA2597 (assembly GCA_002339725.1). Taxonomy (GTDB): domain Bacteria; phylum Pseudomonadota; class Gammaproteobacteria; order Burkholderiales; family Thiobacillaceae; genus Sulfuritortus. The sequence goes on along the minus strand of DDKN01000044.1, from coordinate 2,393 downwards.
TCAGTATCTTGCAATAACATGCTGAAAGCAAGGCTTTTTTTGCCCGGCTCCAGGCCCTTGCCCTGATATACGTCGAACAGGGAGATCGCCACCATCCTGGGCGGCAGGTTGGCCCTGGCCGCGGCCAGCATCTCGCCCACGGCCAGTTCGGCATCGGCCAGCAGGGCGATATCGCGTCGCACGGCCGGGAACCTGGACAGCCCGGCATAGCGGGTCGGCCGGCGCACCGCGACGGCCGACCACTCCAGCTCGAACAGAATGGGCGGGCGGACGAGGTCGTACTTCTGCACCAGACGCGGATGCAGGGTACCGAGCCAGCCGATGCCCTGCCCCTCCCACCGGATGCGCGCGCTGCGCCCGGGGTGCAGGGCGGGATGCTCGGCCCGCTCGAAGTCCACGGCCAGGGGATGGAACATGGCCTCGAGGTCGCTGCGCACATCGAAGAAATCGGCCTCGCGCTTGGCCTCGCCCCACTGTTCCGGCCGCGCCGTGCCATAGACCAGGCCGGCCAGACGCAGAGGCTGGGCCTCGACATCGGCCCCGTCGAAGCAACGGCCCAGTTCGAACAGACGCAGGCGTTCCTGACCGTGGTTGAGGTTGTGGCGCAGGGTCTGCACCAGGCCGGCCATCAGGCTGCTGCGCAGGGTGTCCATCTGGCTGGCGATGGGGTTGACCAGCGCCAGCGGCTGGCCGCCCAAGCGGAAGTCGGCATCCAGCTCGGACGCGATGAAGCTGTAGGTGATGATCTCCTGATAACCCCGCGCCGCCAGCAGGCGCTTGACCTCGCCCGCTTCACGGCTGGACTCCGATACGGGCAACAAGCGGGCCTCAGCGCGTGGCGCCAGGCTGGGGATGGCGTCGTAGCCATGCACCCGGGCGATCTCCTCGATCAGGTCGACCTCGCGCTCGATGTCGAAGCGGAAGCCGGGCGGGGTTACCCGCAACGCCTCACCCTCGACCGCAAGCTGCATGCCGAGGCGGCTGAAGATGGAGCGCATCTCGGCCTCGGGCAGGTCGATGCCGAGCAGACGCCGCGCCCGCTCCGGCCGGAACAGGACCGCGGCCCGGCGCGGCGGCTCGGCCGCCACCGTCTCTGCCAGCGGGCCGGCCTGGCCGCCGCAGATGTCGAGGATCAGCCGGGTCGCCCGCTCCAGGGCATGGCGCGGCAGGTCGATGTCGACCCCGCGTTCGAAGCGGTGCGAGGAATCGGTGGCAAGGCCGTAACGCCGGGCGCGGCCCGCGATGGCGCCAGGCGCGAAATGGGCCGACTCGAGAAAGATGTCGTGGGTCGCTTCCGACACCGCGCTCGCAGCCCCCCCCATGATGCCGGCCAGGGCCAGGGCGCCATTGTCATCGGCGATCGCCAGGGTGTCGGGCGCCAGTTCGATGGTTTGCCCGTTGAGCAGTTCAAGTTTTTCCCCAGGCCGGCCCATGCGCACATGGATGCCACCCTTGAGCCTGGCCAGGTCGAAGGCATGCATGGGCTGGCCCAATTCCAGCAGCACATAGTTGGTCACGTCGACCACCGGGTGAATGGCGCGCAGGCCGCTGCGCTCCAGACGCTCCAGCATCCAGGCCGGGGTTTGCGCCCGGGCGTCGATGCCGCGGATGACCCGGCCGCAATAGCGCGGACAGGCGCCAGGTGCATCGACGCTGACCGGGAAGGTGTCGGCGATACCCGCCGCCACGGCCGAGCAGTCGATGTGATTGAGGGGGGCGCCGGTGAGCGCGGCCACCTCGCGCGCGATGCCGAGCACCGACAGGCAGTCGCCGCGATTGGGCGTGAGTTTGAGCGTCAACAGATTGTCGTCGAGCCGGCGCCAGGCGCGGAAGTCTTCGCCGACCGGCGCATCGGCCGGCAGCTCCAGGATGCCTTCGGCGGCATCCATCAGGCCCAGCTCCTTGGCCGAGCACAGCATGCCGAAGGACTCGACGCCGCGCACCTTGGCCTGCCTGATCTTGAAATCATTGGGCAACTCGGCACCGACCAGGGCGCAGGCGGTCTTCAGCCCGGCCCGGGCATTGGGCGCGCCACACACGATCTGCAGCGGCTCGCCCTCGCCCACCCGGACCTTGCAGACCTGCAGCCGGTCGGCATTGGGGTGCCTCTCGGCGCTGAGGATTTCGGCCACGACCACCTTGCTGAAGGGGGGTGCCGCCGGTTCGACCGCCTCGACCTCGAGGCCGGCCATGGTCACCAGGTGCTCCAGTTGACGGGTGTCGAGGTCGGGATTGCACAGACTGCGCAGCCAGTTTTCGGAAAATTTCATCTTGCCTGCCCCGAATGCTCAAGCGGACTGCTTGAGAATAGGAATGTCATTTTGGCTCCGGCCGCCGCTACACGGCTTAACGCTGGCTGCGCCAGCATTCACCCTGAAGGGCACAAGAGCCTT
>DDKN01000133.1 GCA_002339725.1 Thiobacillus sp. UBA2597 | reverse complement strand
CCGGATGCCGTATTGCTGGAAGTCGTGCAGCAACACCTGTTCCCGGCAGCGGCTGGCGATCAGCTCGGCATTCCTGGCGTCGCTTTCGGCCAGGACGGTGGCGAATTCGTCGCCCCCGAGCCGATAAAGCCGGTCTTCCCCACGCAGGGTGTTCTGCAGAATGCCGGCGACAGCCCTGATCACGCTGTCGCCTACCTCATGACCGTAGGTATCGTTGATGGCCTTGAAGTGATCGCAGTCGAACAGTATCAGGGCGCACTGCCTGAGGGGGCGGTCGGCGTGGAGCTTGCGCCAGTCTTCATCGTAGGCGCGCCGGTTGAATACCCCGGTCAGGGGGTCGCGCCGCGCCTGATCGTAGAAGTCCTGGCTGCTGCGCTCGAGATTTTGGTTCAGTTCGCTCAGGCGCTGATGATAGTCGTACAAGGCGCGGCGCAGGCTTTCCAATTCATCGATGGGCAGGGGCTTCAGCGTCGGTGGGTAGTCGTTGCCGGTCTGGCCCAGCCGGTCGATTTCCCGGGCCAGGCTGCGCACCGGCCGCACGAACAGGCGATAGAGCAGCCAGGCGGAGGTCAGCTGGGCCAGCAGCATGAGCGCGATCAACTGCAGCATGCTCTGGCCGTAGATCCCGCGTGTGCTGTTGAAGCCCTGATTGGGCCGCCGCTCGAATGTGAGATGCGCGGCGAGCTGGTTCGGCGCGATCACCGTCTCGTCCGGCAGGTCGAGGTGAAGGCTGTTGGGGTCGAGAAAGCGAAAGGATCGCTCCGCCCGCAACAGTGCCAGCAGATCGAAGCTCAGACCACCGTAGCCCAGGAGCGGGTTACCCGCGCCTTCGGCGACGATGGGAAAGAAGTAGTACAGACGGTTTTCGCCCTGCAGGCGCCTGACCAGGATGCCGTCGGGCTTGACCGGCAAATGCGCCGGCATGACCGTGTCGTGCGATGCCGGGGCCAGGCTGCGGCCCGCCTTGTCGTACAGACTCACGCCGTCGATGTGCGGCGGCAGGATGGCGGCCTGTCGCAGGCGCTGGTTGAGCCAGATGAGATAGTCCGGTCGTGGGCTGCGCAGTTGCTGCTGGGTATCGTTCCAGCGCGCCAGGGCCTGGGCGGCGAGCTGCAGGCGATCCACCATGGACATGGTGGCTTCCTCGGCCTCTTGTCTGGCCAGCAGGACTTCCTGTCGATCCAGCACGCGGCCGATCTTGTCGATCTGCCACCAGCCGTAAAGCCCGAGCAACAGCAGGATGCCCGCGATCAGGCCGAAAAAGCCGATGCCAAGATGGCCCAGGCTCCAGGAGGCATTACGCAGCCGGCTGATCATGCGCGATCAGGCCGCCGCCACCGGGCGCCGCCTGCCGGTTCCTGGTCCGGCCCAAAGCCGGGTAGCATTCAGGCCATGGGCCGCGTCTGCGAGGGTTTGAAAAAGCAGACGGTGCCGCCAGAATCACAATCAGCCACACCCCGGACATCGAATAATGCACACTGTGTATCGGCATGATTTCCCTTGACACCGCCTTTACGGCGAATGGTCCTCTGGCGGGAGCGATACCCTATTATCAGCCGCGCCCGCAACAAATTGAAATGGCACGTCGGGTCGAGGCGGCCCTGCATGCCCGGACTGTTGCGGTTTTGGAGGCCGGCACCGGCACCGGCAAGACCCTGGCCTACCTGGTGCCGGCCATGCTCTCCGGCGGCAAGACCATCATCTCGACCGGGACCAAGACCCTGCAGGACCAGCTCTATCACCGCGACATCCCGGCCGTGCGCGAGGCGCTGGGGGTGCCGGTCACGGTGGCCCTGCTCAAGGGCCGGGCCAATTACGTCTGCCATTACCACCTGGAGCGCGGCCTGAGCGACGCCCGGCTGACCAGCCGCGAGCTGGCGGGTCACCTGCGGCAGATCGCCCGGTTCGCGGCGGTCGACGCCAGCGGCGACCGCATGGCCCTGAAGACCGTGCCCGAGGACTCGCCGGCCTGGGCCTATGCCGTGTCCAGCCGCGACAACTGCCTGGGCGGCGACTGCCCATACCAGCGCGACTGCTTCGTGCTCAAGGCGCGCAAGCGGGCCCTGGAAGCCGATCTGGTGGTGATCAACCATCATCTTTTCTTCGCCGACGTCTGGCTCAAGGACGAGGGGGCAGGGGAGCTGCTGCCGGCGGCGAATGCGGTGATCTTCGACGAGGCCCATCAATTGCCCGAGGTCGCCAGCCTGTTCTTCGGCGAGAGCCTGACCAGCGGCATGCTGCTGGAACTGGCGCGCGACGTGCGCGAGGAGGCCGACCAGGCGGCCGGCGACTTCCTCCAGCTCAACCAGGCGGCGACCGATTTCGAGCAGGCGGTGCGCCCCCTGCGCCTGTTGTTCAACGTCGCCCAGCAGCGCATGCCGGCGCTGCGCGCCCGCAATCACCCGGGATTTTCCGAGGCCCTGGCCGAGTTGCAGGCCCGGCTCGATCGCCTGCGTGGCCTGCTGGAAACGCAGGCCGAACGTTCGGAGGGCCTGAAGAATTGCCTGGCGCGGAGCGAACTCGCCCTGGCCCGGCTGGAGCGCTGGCGCGCGCCCGACGACGAGGATTCCATCCGCTGGTTGGAGGTCGGCAGCCATGCCGTAATGCTGCATATCACCCCGCTCAATGTGAGCGAGCTGTTCTCCCGCCAGCTCGAAGCCGGCGCCCGCAGCTGGCTGTTCACCTCGGCCACCCTGGCGGTGCGCGGCGATTTCAGCCATTTCCTGCATGAACTGGGCCTGGAAGGGGCGCAGACCGGCTGCTGGGACAGTCCTTTCGACTACGCGAGCCAGGCCCTGCTCTATGTTCCGCAGACCATGCCCGACCCCAACACGCCCGAATACACCCGGGCCGTGGTCGAGGCGGCCTGGCCGGTGCTCGAAGCCAGCGGCGGTCGCGCCTTCCTGCTGTTCACCAGCCTGCGGGCCATGAACGAGGCACACGGCCTGCTCCAGGCCAGGATGGCCGACACCGGCCGGCATTTCCCCTTGCTGCTGCAGGGCGAGAAGAGCCGCACCGAGCTGCTTGCCGAGTTTCGCGACCTGGGCAATGCCGTACTGCTCGGCAGCCAGACCTTCTGGGAGGGCATCGACGTCGCCGGCGAGGCCCTGTCCCTGGTGGTGATCGACCGCCTGCCGTTCCAGCCGCCGGACGATCCGGTGCTGGCCGCCCGCATCGATGCCCTCAAGCGCGCCGGCAAAAACGCCTTCTTCGACTATCAGCTGCCGCACGCCATCATCAATCTCAAGCAGGGGGCGGGGCGCCTGATCCGGCGCGAGAGCGACCGCGGCGTGCTGATGATCTGCGACACCCGGCTGGTCGACAAACCCTACGGCCGCCGTATCTGGCAGGCCCTGCCGCCCATGCGGCGCAGCCGCCAGCTGGCCGATGCCCTGGCCTTTTTCGCGATGGAGCCGGCGCTTGTCCAGCCCGCTTGAGCGCCTGCTGGCTTGTTTGCTCTGCCTGCCGGGCCTGGCGGCCGCGGCGCAGATCGAGCTTTTGGTGCAGACCTCGCCGCTGGCCGGCTTTCAATACCACGCCGGCCGGGCCCTCTGGCCACTGATGCGGGTGGGCGATGCCCTGAGTCTGGTGCGCGAGCCGGACAATCCCTACGACCCCAAGGCGATTCGGGTCGAATGGCGCGGCGCCATGATCGGCTTCGTGCCCCGGCTCGACAACCTCGACCTTGCCCGACTGATGGACGGCGGCCTCCGGCCTGCCGCCCGCATCGTCCACCTGCAGGCCAGCCGCGACCCCTGGCGCCGGGTGCTGTTCGAGGTCTATCTCGATCCGGAACCGGCTACAATTCCCGCCTCGCCCAAAGATCAACCCTCGCTTCAGCCGCCTTCCCCAACACCTTGAAAATCCTGGCCTTCGACACCTCCACCGAATGGTGCAGCGTCGCCCTCAACCTGGATGGCGAACTGACCGGCCAGGCCGTGCTGGCCGGTCAGACGCACTCGGAATGGCTGCTGCCCATGGTCCAGGCCCTCCTGGCCGAGGCAGGGTTGTCCCTCAAACAGCTCGACGCTTTGGCCATCGGCCAGGGCCCCGGCTCCTTCACCGGCCTGCGCATCGCCTGCGGCGTGGCCCAGGGCCTGGCCTTCGGCGCCAATCTGCCGGTGATCGAGGTGGTCACGCTCGAGGCCATGGCGGCCCAGGCCCTGGCCGGGAACGCGGCCGCCGGGGCCGTGGTCTGCCTCGATGCCCGCATGCACGAGGTCTATGCCGCGGTTTACGCCAGGACGCCTGACGGCCTCGCAGCGCAAGTGGCACCCGGACTGTTCGCGCCGAGCCAGGCCCCGCTGCCCATGACAGACGAACGCTATCTTGCCTGCGGCAGCGGCTTTGCCGCCTATGCCGAGGCGCTGGCGACTCGCTACGGCGACCGGCTGGCTTCGTGGCGGCCCGAACTCTATCCCAGCGCCGAGTGGATCGCCCGCCTGGCCGCCGACCACTGGCGCGCCGGTCAAATGGTGGCGGCCGAGGCGGTCGAGCCCCTCTATATCCGCGACAAAGTCGCCCTCAAGACCTGCGAACGGCTGTGAGTGCCCTGCTGCGGAGCCAAACCCTGTCCTACCGGCCGATGACCGAAGCCGATCTGGCGGCCGTGCTGGCGATCGAGCAACAGGCCTATCCCTTCCCCTGGACCCTGGGCAATTTCCGCGACTGCCTCAGTTCGGGCTATCGCTGCGAGGTGGCGGAGCAGGGCGGCGAACTGGTGGGCTACAGCGTGCTCGCCAGCGGCGCGGGCGAGGGCCATATCCTCAACTGCTGCGTGGCGCCGACGCACCAGGGCCGGGGTATCGGGCGGCAATTGATGCAGCGCCTGATCGCGAGCGCAAAGGACTACGGCATCGGCACCCTGTTTCTCGAGGTGCGGCCGAGCAACCGGCGCGCCATCGATCTTTATGAGCATCTGGGCTTCGAATCCGTCGGCCTGCGCCGCGGCTATTACCCGGCGGTGCGGGGGCGGGAGGATGCGCTGGTGATGAGGCGTGCGCTGTGAGCCTGGACCGGGACGCGCGCCTGAAGGAACTCGGCCTCTGGCCGGTCTGGCGCCGGCGTGCCGTGGCGGCCAGGCCCGGGCCGGGCGCGCCGGTCGCCGAGGGCGCGGGCGATCTGGCCGGCCTGGATTGGGCGCAATTGCGCGAGGCGGTGATGCACTGCACCCGCTGCGAACTGCACAAGACCCGCAAGCAAGGGGTGTTCGGCGTGGGCGACCCGAATGCCGACTGGCTGTTCGTCGGCGAGGCGCCGGGCGCGGACGAGGACCGGCTGGGCGAGCCCTTCGTCGGCCAGGCCGGCAAGCTGCTCGACGCCATGCTCGCCGCCATCGGTCTGCAGCGCGGGCGCAAGGTCTACATCGCCAATGTGCTCAAATCACGCCCGCCCGGCAACCGCGACCCGAAACCGGAGGAGGTAGCCGCCTGCCTGCCTTATCTTGAGCGGCAGATCGAACTGATCCGGCCCAAGCTCATCGTCGCCCTGGGCCGCTTCGCCGCCCAGAGCCTGCTGCTCACCGACACCCCGATCGCCCGCCTGCGCGGCAGGCTGCACGAATATCACGGCCTGCCGCTGATCGTGACTTATCATCCGGCCTATCTGCTGCGCAATCCGGCCGACAAGGCGCGCGCCTGGGAAGACCTGCTCCTGGCCCAGGCCACCCTGCGCGGCTTGCAGAATCGGGATGCCGCCTAAATATTGAAGACACGGAAACGAAGGAGGTCGTCATGCGCAAGCTCGCTCTTTGGTTCGTCGCCCTGTTCAGCGTCCTCAGCCTGTCCGGCTGCGGCTACAACACCCTGCAGGCGCAGGACGAGGGGATCAAGGCCGCCTGGTCCGAGGTGCTCAACCAGTATCAGCGCCGGGCCGACCTGGTGCCCAACCTGGTCAACACCGTGAAGGGCTATGCCGCGCACGAGGCCAGGGTGCTGACCGAGGTGACCAATGCCCGCGCCCGGGTGGGCCAGATCCAGGCCACGCCGGAGCTGGTTAACGACCCGGCCGCCTTCCAGCAGTTCCAGGCGGCCCAGGCCGAGCTGTCGACCGCCTTGGGGCGCCTGCTGCTGGTGGCCGAGAACTATCCCCAGCTCAAGGCCGACGCCGCCTTCCGGGACCTGCAGGCGCAGCTGGAAGGCACCGAGAACCGCATCACCGTGGCGCGCAACCGCTACATCAAGGCGGTGCAGGACTACAACACCACCGTGCGCCAGTTCCCGAGCAATCTCACCGCCATGCTGTTCGGCTTCAAGACCAAGGCGAATTTCACGGTCGAGAATGAAAAGGCCCTCGCGACGCCACCCAAGGTCGACTTCGGTGGCGGCGAGCCGGCCGGGGCCGACATCTCGAAAGGCTATTGACCCGAATGAGCCTGCGCCGCGCGCTCGGCGCGCTGCTGCTCGCGCTGTTCGCCAGCGCTGCCGCTGCCGAGGTGGCGGTGCCGCCGCTGAACGCCCGGGTGACCGATCTGACCGGCACCCTGACTGCCGAACAGCGCGGGGCGATCGAGCAGAAGCTGGCGGCCCTGGAGGCGGCCAGGGGCAGCCAGATCGCGGTGCTCCTGGTGCCGAGCACCCAGCCCGAGACCATCGAGCAATTCGGCATCCGGGTGGCCGAGGCCTGGCAGCTCGGGCGCAAGGGCATCGACGACGGCGTCCTGCTGCTCATCGCCAAGGACGACCGGGCCGTGCGGATCGAGGTCGGTTATGGCCTGGAGGGCGCCATTCCGGACGCGGTGGCCAAACGGGTGATCGAGGCGATCATCCTGCCCCGTTTCCGGCAGGGCGACTTCGCCGGCGGCATCGAGGCCGGGGTGGCGGCCTTGATCAAGCGGGTGGAGGGCGAACCCCTGCCCGAAGCGGCGCCCCGCCAGGCGTCGGCCCTGGCCTTGCTGGAACAGGCGCTGCCGCTCGCCCTGCTGTTCATCTTCGTGGTCGGTGGCTTGCTGCGGGCGCTGTTCGGCCGATTGCTCGGGGCTGCCACGGCAGGCGGCCTTGCCTTTCTCGGGGCCTGGCTGCTGTTGGGCTCGCTCGTGGTCGGCCTTGTCATCGCCTTCGTCGTCTTTCTGATCACCCTGGGCGGCAACCAGCGTTTCGGGCCCGTCGGCGGCGGTTTCGGCGGGCCGGGCGGCGGTGGTTTCGGCGGCGGCTGGTCGGGCGGTGGCGGCGGCTTCGGCGGCGGTGGTGCCTCGGGAAGGTGGTGAGCGCATGAAGCTGGTACGCATCCTCAAGCATCTGTTCTATCCGGATTGGCTGGCCTGGCGGGCATTCCCCAGCAGCAGCCGGCGGGCCATCGAGCGCGCCATCAGCGAGTCGGAGGTGCGGCACGGCGGCGAGATCCGCTTCGCGGTCGAGCCCAACCTGCCCCTGCTGCCGCTGTTGCGCGGCATGAGCGCGCGCGAACGCGCGCTGGAGGTCTTCAGCCAGTTGCGGGTCTGGGACACCGAGCGCAACAACGGGGTTTTGATCTACCTGCTGCTGGCCGACCGCGATGTCGAAATCGTGGCCGACCGCGGCCTCAACGGCCGGGTGCAGGCGACGGAGTGGGAAGCCATTTGCCGCGACATGGAGGCGGATTTCCGGCGCGGCGCCTTCGAGGCCGGGGTGAGGCAGGGCATCCAGGCCGTCGGCCGGCTGCTCGCCCGCCATTACCCGCCTTCGTTTGACGATCGCAACGAACTGACGGACCGGCCAACGCTGATCCGCTAGCCTGGCGCTATGGCTGCGGCCGCCCGTGATGCACGTGCTCGGCGGCCTCCAGCAGGCGTTCCAGCTCCTCCCTGTGCCGTTCCATGTTCGACCGGTGCCAGCGGCGCACCAGGTACATGGTCAGCGCCACGAACAGGCTGAACAGGATGATCACGGTGTAGATCGACAACTCGGCCCAGACCAGCACGGCGTATAGGCCGAGCATGATCAGGATGGACAGGTTCTCGTTGAAGTTCTGCACCGCGATGGAGTGGCCGGCCCCCATCAAAATGTGGCCCCGGTGCTGGAGCAGGGCGTTCATCGGCACCACGAAGAAGCCGGCCATGGCGCCCACCGCCAGCATGAGCACGATGGCGGGGATCATGTTGGTGACCAGCGCCATGAAAGCGGCCGAGACGCCCATGACGATGCCGACTGTGATGACCTTGACCGACTGGTGGATGGGGATGAGGCGGCCGGCCAGCACGGCACCGATGGCGATGCCGATGGCGAACACCACCTGCAGATAGGCCGCCTCGTGCAGCGGGATGCGCAAGGCCTCCTCGGCCCAACGCAGCATGATGAACTGCAAGGTGGCGCCCGCGCCCCAGAACAGGGTGGTCACCGCCAGGGTGATCTGGCCCAGCTTGTCGACCCAGAGCAGGCGCACGCAATGGGCGAAATCGCGCAGCATGTAGATGGGCGATTTGTGGGGTAGGCGGTGATCGACCCCGGTGTTCGGGATCCACAGGTTGAACAGGGCGGCAACCAGATAGACCAGGGCGATCGCTATCATGCTGTAGTCGATCAGACTGGTGAAAAGGCTTCCATCGAGGATGTTGCCGAACAGCCAGGTATCGACCGTGTGGAAGGCATGCTGAATCATGGGGCTGATCAGCCAGCCGCCCAGGATGGTGCCCAGGATGATGGCCGCCACGGTCAGGCCCTCGATCCAGCTGTTGGCCAGCACCAGTTTGCTGTGCGGCAGGTACTCGGTCAGGATGCCGTACTTGGCCGGCGAGTAGGCGGCGGCGCCCAGGCCGACCACGGCGTAGGCATAGAGCGGGTTGACCCCGCTGATCATCATCACGCAGCCGGCGATCTTGATGGTGTTGCTGATGAACATGACCCGGCCCTTGGGCATGGAGTCGGCGAAGGCGCCGACGAAGGCCGCCAGCACGACGTAGGAAATGGTGAAGAACAGCTTGAGCAGGGGTTCGTATTCGGCGGGGGCCTGTATCTCCCGCAGCATGGCGATGGCGGTGATCAGCAGGGCATTGTCGGCCAGCGCGGAAAAAAACTGCGCGGCCATGATGATGTAAAAACCCCGGTCCATTAAAGCTCGAAGCGTTATCGTTGTGAATGTGGGGTTATACCACGTGAAGCGAAGCCTGGGCCATCGGCCGCCATTCCCGCTGCGGCCGACAGGCTACTCCTGGACTGCGAATTGTGATTGAATTACATAATTATTTTTTATCACTCTATTAATCGAAACACGCAATGGCCGATCGGCGCCTTCAAGTCTTCTATACCGTTGCCAAGCAGCTTTCCTTCACCAAGGCGGCGGAACAATTGTTCATGACCCAGCCTGCGGTGACCTTTCAGGTCAAGCAGCTGGAAGAGCATTTCAACGCGCGCCTGTTCGAGCGCTCGCACGGCAAGATCTCGCTCACACCGGCCGGCGAGCTCGCCCTGAATTACGCCGAACGCATCCTCAACCTCACCGCCGAGATGGAGGCGAGGGTGTCGGAACTGACCGGCCAGGTCAGCGGCCCGCTCCTGATCGGCGCCTCGACCACGATCGCCGAATACATCCTGCCGCGCATGCTGGGCGAGTTCAAACAGCGGCATCCGGAAACCCAGGCGCGGCTGACCGTGGCCAATTCGGAGACGATCGAGAACAAGGTGGCGGAACACACGCTCGATCTGGGCCTGATCGAATCGCCCTCGCATCACCCCAACCTGGTCACCCGGGCCTGTTGCGAGGACGAGCTGGTGATGATCTGCGCGCCCATGAGCGAGCTGGCCAAGCTCTCGGTCGCCACGCCCAAGTATCTGGCCAGCTTTCCCTACATCACGCGCGAATCCGGTTCCGGCACGCGCGAGGTGATCGACGACTATTTCAATCACAACGGCGTGCCGGCCGACGAGCTGAACCTGAGCATGGAGCTGGGCAGCCGCGAGGCGATCAAGGGCGCAGTGGCGGCCGGTCTCGGTTTTGCCATCGTCTCCAGCACCACCGTGGCCAAAGAGGTGAAGCTGGGTGAACTGGCGGCGGTGCCGCTCAATCCGCCCCTGCGCCGGCAACTGACCCTGGTCTATCCCCAGGAGAAGTTCCGCAGCAAGCTGCTGCAGGCCTTTCTCGACTACATGGCCTCCTGTCCCTATCTCACCGAGGCCACCAGCTACCTCCACAAGACTAAATAGGCCATGACCGAGGATGAGCGCCGCCTGCTGCGCCTCTTGCGCAGCCTGAGCGAATCCCAGCGCGCCAGCCTGCTCGAGTTCGCCGAGTTCCTGGCCAGCCGTGCCGCGCGCGAGCGCCCGGCGCCGCCCCAGACCCCGCTCGACATCCCGCGCCCGGCCGAGGAAAGCGTGATCCAGGCGATCAAGCGGCTGAAGGCAACCTATCCCATGCTGGCCAGCGACAAGCTCTTGCACGAAGCCTCGGGCCTGATGAGCCAGCACATCCTGCACAAGCGGCCGGTGGTCGAGATCATCGACGAACTCGAAGCGATGTTCCGCCGTCAATACGACAGCCATAGCCGTGGCGAATAGCCGCATCCTGGGCGACAATAGCGCGTCGCGGAGAAAACCATGAGCAACGCCGATCAAGCCGAACTCGACAAATTCAGTGCCCTGGCCCATCGCTGGTGGGACCCCAACAGCGAGTTCCGACCTTTGCACGAGATCAACCCCCTGCGCCTGGAATGGATCGACACGCTGGCCCGGCTCGCCGGCAAGAGCGTGCTCGACGTCGGCTGCGGCGGCGGCATCCTGGCTGAGGGCATGGCAGGGAAGGGTGCCCAGGTCACCGGCATCGACCTGTCGGAAAAGGCGCTCAAGGTGGCCAAACTGCACAAGCTGGAATCCGGCGTTCAGGTCGACTACCAGCTGATCGCCGCCGAGGCCCTGGCCGACCAGCGGCCGGCCAGCTTCGACGTGGTCACCTGCATGGAGATGCTGGAGCACGTGCCGGACCCGGCCAGCACGGTGGTGGCCTGCGCCCACCTGGTCAAGCCGGGCGGCTGGGTGTTCTGCTCGACCATCAACCGCAACCCCAAGAGTTATCTCTACGCCATCATCGGCGCCGAATACATTCTGAAGCTGCTGCCGCGCGGCACCCACGACTGGGCCAAGTTCATCAAGCCTTCCGAACTGGCCGGCTTCGGCCGGCAGGCCGGGCTCGACCTGGTCGAGGTCATGGGCATGACCTACAACCCGATCACCAAGGTCTACAAGCTGGAACGCGACACCGACGTCAACTACCTCATGGCCTTCCGCAAGGCCTGAGCCGATGCCTGGCAACGCCTACCGCGTCGTTTTGTTCGACCTCGACGGCACCCTGGTCGACACCGCGCCCGATCTCGGCTTCGCCCTGAACCAGTTGCGCCAGCGCCGGGGGCTGGCTCCGCTGGCCGAGGCGCAGATCCGGCCCCAGGCCTCGCACGGCGCGCGCGGCCTCCTGCAGCTGGGCTTCGGTGTCACGCCGGAAGACGCTGAATTCCGGGCCCTGCGCCAGGAATTCCTCGCCCTCTACGAGGCCAGCATCGTGCGCGCCTCGCGCCTTTTCCCCGGCATGGCCGAGGTGCTGGCCGATCTGGAGGCGAACGACATCCGCTGGGGCGTGGTGACCAACAAGCCCGAGCGCTACACCGTGCCCCTGCTGCGCGGCCTCGACCTGATGGATCGGGCCGCCTGTGTGGTCAGCGGCGACACCTGCACCCAGCCCAAGCCGCACCCGGCGCCCATGCTGCACGCCTGCCGCCTGGCCGGGGCCGAGCCGCCCGAATGCCTGTACGTGGGCGATGCCGAGCGCGACGTCGAGGCGGCCAGTGCCGCCGGCATGCCCACCCTGATCGCCCGCTACGGTTATCTCGGCGCGCACGACCGGCCGGAAGAGTGGGGCGCCGCCGGTTTCATCGACCGCCCGGCCGACCTGCTGCGCTGGTTGGAAATGCGCGAATCGGCTTGAACTTTTTCCGATTGCGGGCATCATAGAGGCCTGTACTGCGGGGGCGACCTGGTTTCGACGTGGGTTGCAAAGCAGTTAGGGCATACCGAGGAGCGGGCTACCTCGTTAATCCATCCGTCAAAAAGATAGTCGCCAACGACGAATCTTACGCTCTGGCCGCTTAAGGCCGGACGCTGCACCGATCGGCCTGCGGGTCGGGCTGGGTAAAACCAGCAGCAGCGTCATAAACAGCAGGAGCAAGGCAAGCCTGAGCCGCGGGGGCTTGCACGGAAACCTAGCGGATCGCTCGTAACCAGCCTGCCGGTCGGCGGGTTGCGGGTCAAATCAAACGACCAGGCTAAGTATGTAGAACTGACTGTAGAGGGCTTGCGGACGCGGGTTCGATTCCCGCCGCCTCCACCAAACAAAAACGCCACCCT
>DDKN01000092.1 GCA_002339725.1 Thiobacillus sp. UBA2597 | reverse complement strand
TCGAGGCCCTTGATCGGGTCGCCGCCGATGCCGACGCAGGTGGACTGACCCAGCCCCAGTTGCGTGGTCTGCCAGACCGCCTCGTAGGTGAGGGTGCCGGAGCGGGACACGATGCCGACCTTGCCCGGCTTGTGGATGAAGCCGGGCATGATGCCGATCTTGCACTCGCCCGGGGTGATCAGGCCGGGGCAGTTGGGGCCGATCAGCTTGGCGCCGTTGGCCCGGATGGCGGCCTTGACGTTGATCATGTCACGCACCGGGATGCCTTCGGTAATGCAGGCGATCACCTCGATGCCGGCGTCGGCCGCCTCCAGGATGCCGTCGGCGGCGAAGGCCGCCGGCACATAGATCATGCTGGCATTGGCGCCGGTCTCGCGCACCGCGTCGCGCACGGTGTTGAACACCGGCAGGTTCAGGTGGGTCTGGCCGCCCTTGCCCGGGGTGACGCCGCCCACCATCTGGGTGCCGTAGGCAATGGCCTGTTCGGAATGGAAGCTACCCTGCTTGCCGGTGAAGCCCTGGCAGATGACCTTGGTGTGCTTGTTGACGAGGATGCTCATTGCGCCGCCTCCTCGACCGCGCGTCTTGCGGCCTCGGTCAGATCGTTCGCGGCGATGATGGCCAGGCCCGAGTTGGCCAGCAACGCGCGGCCCTTGTCGGCATGGGTGCCCTCCAGGCGCACCACCACCGGCACCTTCACGCCGACCTCTTTCACCGCCTGGATGATGCCCTCGGCGATCAGGTCGCAGCGCACGATGCCGCCGAAGATGTTGATCAGCACCGCCTTGACCTTGGGGTCGGCCAGGATGATCTGGAAGGCGCGCGCCACCGTCTCGGCCGTGGCGCCGCCGCCGACGTCGAGGAAGTTGGCCGGCGCGCCGCCCGAGAGCTGGATCAGGTCCATGGTCGCCATGGCCAGCCCGGCGCCGTTGACCATGCAACCGATGTTGCCGTTCAAGGCGATGTAGTTGACGTTGTGGGCGTGGGCCTCGGCCTCCTTGGGATCGAGCTGGGAAAGATCGGCTTGCTCGGCCAGAACCTTTTGCCGCCAGAGCGCGTTGTCGTCCACGCTCATCTTGCAGTCGAGCGGCAGCAACTGGCCGTCGGCGGTGACGATGAGCGGGTTGATCTCGATCAGGCTCAAGTCCTTCTCGATGAAGATGCGATAGCAGCCCTTGAGCAGCTTGACGAAGGCATTGACCTGCTCGCCCGTCAGGCCCAGGCCGAAGGCCAGGTTGCGCCCCTGATAGTCCATCAGGCCGGTGATGGGGTTCACCGTCTCGCGCAGGATCTTCTCCGGCTCCTGCGCGGCGACCTCCTCGATCTCCATGCCGCCGGCGGCGCTGGCGACGATGCCGATGCGCTCGGCCGCGCGATCCACCGTGATGGAGAGATACAGCTCGCGCGCGATGGCCAGGGTCTCCTCGATCAGCAGGGTGTTCACCGGCTGGCCGTCGGGCGCGTTCTGGTAGGTGACCAGACGGCTGCCGAGCAGGCCCTTGGCCGTGGCCGCGAGATCGTCGAGCGATTTGCAGACCTTGACGCCGCCCGCCTTGCCGCGGCCGCCGGCGTGGATCTGGGCCTTGGCCACCCAGGCGCTGCCGCCCAGTTGCCGGGCGGCTTCGGCGCACTGGGCCGGATCGGTCAGGGTGACGCCGCGCGGGGTGGCGATGCCGTAATCGCGCAGCACCGCCTTGGCTTGGTATTCGTGCAGGTTCATGAAGCGAGAATCCGCTGGCTAAAAAAGCGCTATTCTACGCGCTAAGGTCTGCCTGCGTGGAATCCGGAGCCCATGCCGGACCGGGCGACAGCTCGCGTAATTCAATGGAGACAGGCGATGTCCCTGCCATGCACCCGACGCCGATTCCTGGCCGCCAGCGGGGCACTCGGTCTGATGGCCTTGAGCGCCAGAGCACAACCCGGCAAGACCGATGCCCAGAGCGGGGGCCGCAGGCTGAAGGGACTGGTCATCCTGGTCGACTTTCCCGGCACGTTGCGCCCGGTCAGCCGGGACTTCGTCATCGAACGTTTCCGCAAGCTCAGCCACTTCGTGCAGGAGATGTCCTATGGCCGGGTGGAAGCCGGCTTCGACTTCACCCCCTGGCTGACCCTGCCGGAGCCGATCGGCCGCTATGCGATTTCACCGATCAACCTCGAGGTCGACAAGTCGCGGGTGAACCGGCTGATCCAGCATGCCATCGACGCGGCGGACGGCCAGGATTTTTCCCGCTACGACTATCTGGTCATCTATTTGGCTGCCCGCTTCAAGGATTACGGCATGGTCGGCCTGTGCGGCTATCCCGGCATGCTGGGCTGGAGCCAGGACATCGCGTTCAAGACCAGCGGCCGTGGCCAGGCGGTGCCGAACGGGGTCGCCATCTTCACCGCCACCGCCCACCTGGGCACCCTGTTCCACGACAGCACCCACGTCTGGGGCGGCGTGGTCGATGGCAAGCGCCAGGTGCCGTGCCTGTATGACCACGACCTCCAGCGCGCGCACCCGACCATCGAGCAGGGCTGGGAGCATGCCCTGATCAACATGGGCTATTGGGATCCGATGTCCTGCCATGCCTACAAATGGCAGGCGCCGCCGCCCGGCATCTCGTCCTGGACCAAGCTGCGCCTGGGCTGGCTGCCGCTGGACAAGGTGCGCATGGTCGACCCCGACACGCCGACCGAGATCCTGCTCGGCCCCCTGGAGGACGCGACGTACGAAACCCTCGTGATACGCATCCCGCTCGATGCGCAGCGCTACATCCTGATCGAGAACCGTCAGCCGATCGGCAGCTACGACCCGGTGCTGCCGGGCCATGGCGTCTTGATCATGCACGCGGACGACCGGGTGGCCGAATGCCGCTTCGGCAAGGCCCCGGTGCGCCTGGTCGACGCCAACCCGGAACGGCCGCACCTGCTCGGCGCGGCCTTCAGCCTGCCCGGGCGCTGCTGCTATCTCGATGCGGAAAACCGGATCGATATCCGGCTGCTCGAACGGGTCGGCTTCGCCTACCGGATACGCATCGGCCGGCCGCATTAGCCGCCTGCCTTGCGCCGTACAGCACGGTCGGCAGGGCATGACCCGATGGAATCCGGTAGCATTGCCCCCTTGCAAGGAACAGCGCCATGAAAGACATCCTGGTTCTCTACTACAGCCTGCACGGCTCGGTGAAGCAGCTGGCCAGCCACATCGCCCACGGCATCGAGTCGGTGCCCGGCGTCCAGGCGCGCATCCGCACCGTGCCCAAGGTGGCGGCCGAATCGGAAGGCCCGGCCAAGCTGGTGCCCGATGCGGGCGCGCCCTATGTCAGTCAGGCCGATCTCGAACAATGCATCGGCCTCGCCCTCGGCTCGCCCACCCGCTTCGGCAACATGGCGGCGGCGATGAAATACTTCTGGGACGGCACCTCCGGCCTTTGGCTGAACGGGGCGCTCGCCGGCAAGCCGGCCTGCGTCTTCACTTCCAGCGCCAGCCTGCATGGCGGCCAGGAGAGCACCCTGCTCTCCATGATGCTGCCGCTCATGCATCACGGCATGGTCCTGCTGGGCCTGCCCTACACCAATCCGGAACTCAACCAGACCCGTGCCGGCGGCACGCCCTACGGCGCCAGCCACTGGGCCGGGCCGGACGGCCAGCAGCCGGTCACGGACGAGGAGCGCAGGCTCGCCTTCGCCCAGGGCAAGCGGCTGGCTGAGATCGCGTTGAAACTGGCGGCACCATGAGCGACCTGGGCAACGAGGCCCGCCGCTTCGTGCGCGGCCAGCAGAACGGCGTGCTCGCCACGCTCTCGCAGCGGCTGCCGGGCTACCCCTTCGGCTCGGTCGCGCCTTTCGTTTTGGACCAGCAGGGCCGGCCGGTGATCCTGATCTCGAGCCTGGCCGAGCACACCCGGAACATCGGGGCCGACCCGCGGGTGTCGCTGATCGTGCAACCCTTCAGCCCCGATATGCAGGAGGCGGGCCGGGTCACCCTGGTCGGCCGGGCCGAGCGCCTGCCCGACAAGGACGCGCTCGGGCCGCGCTATTTGCGTTACCTGCCGCAGGCGGCGGCCTATTTCGCCCTGCACGATTTCGCCTTCTACCGGATCGAACCGGAGCGCATCCGCTATATCGGCGGCTTCGGCAAGATCCACTGGATCGAGGCGGCTGCCTATCTCGCGCCCGCCTACGCGCTGGCCGAGGCGGAGGCCGGCATCCTCGAGCACATGAACCGCGACCACGCCGATGCCCTGCTCGATTATTGCCGGCATTTCCAGGGCGTCACCCCCCAGGCGGTCGAGATGATCGGCATCGACGGCGACGGTTTCGACCTGCGCGCCGACGGCCGTATCCTGCGCTTCGATTTTTCGGAACCGATCGTGGACGCCGCCGGCGCCCGCCAGGCCCTGGTGGAAATGGTGCAGCGATGCCGTCTTTGAAATCCGCAAGCCATTGGCTGGCCATCGTCAGCCTGATCGGCCTCATCCTGCTCTGCCTGGCCTGGGAGCTCTGGCTCGCCCCCCTGCGGCCAGGCGGCTCCTGGCTGGTGCTCAAGGTCCTGCCGCTGCTCATCCCCCTGTTCGGCATCCTGCGGGGCCGGCGCTATACCTATCAATGGTCTGCGCTGTTGATCTGGCTATACTTCACCGAGGGGGCGGTACGCGCCTGGTCGGATAGCGGCCTGTCGGCCCGCCTGGCCTTGGCGGAACTGGTCCTGTCCCTGGTGTTCCTGGTCTCGGCGGTGCTCTATATCCGGGCCAGCCGGGCCTTACAACAGAAAACCTGATTTAAGTCAGTTTTTTCTTTAACCGGGTGGACAGGACAACCAGGACATCAGTATCCTTTTAGCGCTGTCGTTCTTATCCGCGAAGGAGCCACAATGACGAAATCTAGCCCGACCCATTTCACCTACCTGCCGATGTCGATGCGGGTACTGTTCACCATGGTGCTGCTGGTATTCGGCACCGGCTATCTCATGGCCATGATCCAGGTCTGGGAATCGCATGCCAGCCGTGACGGCAAGGCGATGCTTTCCGCCAAAGACCTGATGATCGCTTACAGCGGCAATCCCGAGGGCACCAAGCTGGAGTCGGCCCTGCGCGGTCCCATGTCCGACATGCTGCCGGCGGACAAGAAGGAAGTGGTGTTCGCCTGGTTGCACGAAGGGGCCAAGGTCGAGGAATTCGCGACCAAGATCAACCCCATCATGCAGGAGCACTGCGTGATGTGCCACAGCCCGGCGGTCAACCCTCACCTGCCCGACCTTTCCAATCAGGACGGCGTGATGAAGGTGGCGGCCAGGGATGAGGGCATGAACATCCATACGCTGGTGCGCGTCTCCCACATCCACCTGTTCTCGATCACCTTCATCTTCTTCATCACCGGCTTCATCTTCACCCACGCCTACATCCGCCCGACCTGGCTCAAGTGCGTGGTGATCGCCGCGCCTTTCGTGGTGCTGATCACCGACGTCGGCTCCTGGTACCTGACCAAGGTCTGGACCGGCTTTGCCTGGGTGGTGATCGCCAGCGGCGCCATCATGGGCCTCTCCTTCGCCTTCATGTGGATCACCTCGATCTACCAGCTCTGGTTCTACAAGCTGCCGGAGGATATCGCTTCTGAAGAGGGCAAGCTGCCCGGCATGTATCGCTGAGCACCGCGCCAGCGAAAAGGGCGACCCGCGGGTCGCCCTTTTCATTTGTGCCCGGCAAGATCAGACCTGCGGGTGCGCCCGGGTCTCGTCCGTGGCCAGCTTGTTCAGGGCGTGCAGATAGGCCTTGGCCGAGGCGATGACGATGTCGGTATCGGCACCCTGGCCGTTGACGATGCGCCCGCCCCGGTTCACCCGCACGGTGACCTCGCCCTGGGCATCGGTGCCGCTGGTGATGTTGTTGACCGAATAGAGCGTGAGATCGGAGCCGCTCCTGACCACACTCTCGATCGCCTTGAAGGCGGCATCGACCGGACCGCCGCCATCGGCCTCGGCCCGCTTCTCCTCGCCATTGTCCGACAGCACCACGACGGCATGGGGGATCTCGCCGGTCTCGGAACAGACCTTGAGCGAAACCAGCTTGTAGCGGTCGGCGGTGGCGAAGGTGGCCTCGTCGGAGACCAGGGCATGCAGGTCTTCGTCGAAGATCTCATGCTTCTTGTCGGCCAGGTCCTTGAATCGGGCGAAGGCGGCGTTCCAGGCCTCTTCGCTCTCCAGTTCGATGCCCAGCTCCTTCAGGCGGGTCTTGAAGGCGTTGCGGCCGGAATGCTTGCCCAGCACCATCTTGTTCGCGGTCCAACCCACGTCCTCGGCCCGCATGATCTCATAGGTCTCGCGGTGCTTGAGCACACCATCCTGGTGGATGCCGGACTCGTGGGCGAAGGCATTGGCGCCGACGATGGCCTTGTTCGGCTGCACGGCGAAGCCGGTGATGCCCGAGACCAGGCGCGAGGCCGGCACGATCTGGGTGGTGTCGATGCGGGTGTCGCAATCGAACATGTCCTGGCGGGTGCGCACCGCCATGACGATCTCTTCCAGCGAGGCGTTGCCCGCCCGCTCACCCAGACCGTTGACGGTGCATTCGACCTGACGCGCGCCGCTCAGCACGGCCGAAAGCGAATTGGCCACGGCCAGGCCCAGGTCGTTATGGCAGTGCACCGAAAAGACGGCCTTGTCCGAGTTCGGAATCTTCTCGCGCAGGTTCTTGATCAATGCACCGAACTGCCAGGGCATGTTGTAGCCCACAGTGTCCGGGATGTTGACCGTTTTGGCACCGGCCGCGATCACCGCCTCGAGCACGCGGCAGAGGAAGTCCAGCTCGGAACGGCCAGCGTCCTCGGGCGAGAACTCGACGTTGTCGGTCCACTGGCGCGCCCACTTGACCGCCTTGACTGCCTGCTCGACCACCTGGTCCGGGGTCATGCGCAGCTTCTTCTCCATGTGGATCGGGCTGGTCGCGATGAAGGTGTGGATGCGCCCGGAGTTGGCCCCCTTGAGCGCCTCGCCGGCACGGGCGATGTCCTTCTCGAGCGCGCGGGCCAGGCCGCACACGGTGCTGTCCTTGATGGTGTCGGCCACGGCCTTCACCGCCTCGAAGTCGCCGTTGCTCGCGGCCGGAAACCCGGCCTCGATCACGTCCACCCGCATCCGCTCCAGCTGCTTGGCGATGCGGACCTTCTCTTCCTTGGTCATGGACGCGCCGGGGCTCTGCTCGCCGTCGCGCAAGGTGGTATCGAAAATGATCAACTGATCTTTGGCTGCGCCGAAACGCTTTTCCTGTGTCTTCATGGCACGCTCCGATGGGTGCTCCGCCGTGCGCCGGCGGGGATTAATGACTCAAAACCAAAAACTGCGTAAGGGAGAGGTGTCAGTGCCCGCGCCGGGGCAGCAGCAGGCGGGTGGCGTGCCGAACCAGGGAAAAGGCGCAGCGCTGGTGCAGGCCGGCATCGGGCTGGCCGATGTTGGGCAGCGCGCTGGCAGCAATTTGGAATGAGTCAAAAACGGTTCGCATGGCTTTGAATATAAATGCCTTACGGTTTTTTGGCAAGGCCTATTGCGGGGGCTCCCCTGCCGCCCGGCGCCGGCGCCAATGGCGCTGCAGCCAGATCAGGTAACCGGACAGACCATAGCCCACGAACAGGGCAAACAGCACGGTCGGCGGGTCGGCCGAGATCAGGATGAAGCCCAAGGCCACCAGGACCACGGCGATGAAAGGCACGCTCTTGCGCAGATTGATGTCCTTGCCGCTGTAGAAGGGCAGGTTGCTGACCATGCTGAGCCCGGCGAAGACGGTCAGCCCCCAGGCCAGCCAACGGATGTTCTGGCCGGACACATCCCAGTCGTGCATGACCCAGACCAGGCCGGCGATCAGGGCCGCGGCCGAGGGGCTGGGCAGGCCCTGGAACCAGCGCTTGTCCTGCACCTCGAGCTGGGTGTTGAAGCGGGCCAGGCGCAGGGCGGCGCCGACGCAATAGACGAAGGCGGCCAGCCAGCCCAGCTTGCCCATGCTATTGAGGGCGAAGGTGTAGATCACCAGGGCCGGGGCGACGCCGAAGGCCACCATGTCGGACAGGGAATCGTATTCGGCGCCGAAGGCGCTCTGGGTGCGGGTCAGGCGTGCCACCCGGCCGTCCAGGCCGTCGAGCACCATGGCGATGAAGATGGCCACCGCGGCATGCTCGAACCGGCCGTTCATGGCCTGGACGATGGCGTAAAAGCCGGCGAACAGCGCGCCCGTGGTGAACAGATTGGGCAGGAGGTAGATGCCCTTGCGCGCGAAGGGGCTGGGGGGGCGCATGCCCGGCTCCTGCATCAGGCCAGCTCCGCCAGCACGGTCTCGCCGGCCCGGGTCTTGTCGCCCAGGGCCACGCGCGGCCGGGCATCGGTCGGCAGATAGACATCGACCCGCGAGCCAAAGCGGATGAAGCCATAGCGCTGGCCCGGCTGCAGGCGATCCCCCGGCTCGACATAGCAGAGGATGCGCCGGGCGATCAGGCCCGCCACCTGCACGCAGGTAACGTCGGCGCCGTTCGTCGCACGGATATGCAGGGCGTTGCGCTCGTTCTCGGTCGAGGCCTTGTCGAGGTCGGCATTGATGAACTTGCCCGGGTTGTACCATTGGCCGAGCACTTCGCCATCCACCGGACTGCGGTTCGAGTGGACGTTGAACACGTTCATGAACACGCTGATCTTGAGCGCCTCACGCTTGAGCCAGGGGTCCTCGGTCTTCTCCACGGCGACGATGCGGCCGTCGGCCGGGGCCAGTACCAGCTTGTCGCCCACCGGCGCGCAACGCGCCGGATCGCGGAAGAACTGGAGCACGAACAGCACGAAGGCCCAGAACGGCAAAGCCCAAAGCCAGCCGGCGAACCCGGTGACGGCCAGGGCCAGCACCAGGGCAAAGAAAAGATGGCCCCAGCCTTCCCGCGCGATCAGCGGGTGGGGCCAGGGCGTCTTGGTTGGAGGTGCCATGCCGATGCACATGATTGAGCGGGTAGCTGCTGGCCGGTAGCTTGTCGCATTCGTGGTTGCGCCCTTCGGGCACACGCAAAATCAAAGCGACCAGCCACCCGCCACTCGCTTAGTTCCTCGACTTGTCGACCAGCTTGTTGGCCTTGATCCAGGGCATCATGTCGCGCAGCTTCTCGCCCACCACCTCGATCGGGTGCTCGGCGGTCAGGCGGCGCCGGGCGGTCATGGCCGGATAGTTGGTCTTGCCTTCCAGGATGAACATCTTGGCGTACTCGCCGGTCTGAATGCGCTTGAGCGCGTTGCGCATGGCGGCGCGCGACTGCTCGTTGATCACCTCGGGCCCGGTGACGTACTCGCCATACTCGGCGTTGTTGGAGATGGAGTAGTTCATGTTGGCGATGCCGCCCTCGTACATCAGGTCGACGATCAGCTTGAGTTCATGCAGGCACTCGAAGTAGGCCATCTCCGGGGCGTAGCCGGCCTCGACCAGGGTCTCGAAGCCCATCTTCACCAGCTCGACCGCACCGCCGCAAAGCACGGCCTGCTCGCCGAACAGGTCGGTCTCGGTCTCCTCGCGGAAGCTGGTCTCGATCACGCCGGCACGGGCGCCGCCGTTGGCGGCGGCATAGGCCAGGGCGATCTCCTTGGCCTTGCCCGAGGCATTCTGGTGCACCGCGATCAGCGAGGGCACGCCGCCGCCCTGCAGGTAGGTGGAACGCACGGTGTGGCCGGGGCCCTTGGGCGCGATCATGATCACGTCCAGGTCGGCGCGCGGCACGATCTGGTTGTAGTGGATGTTGAAACCGTGGGCGAAGGCCAGCGCGGCACCCTGCTTGATGTTGGGTTCGATCTCGTTGCGATAGACATCCGGCTGCTGCTCGTCCGGCACCAGGATCATGACGACGTCAGCATCCTTTACCGCGGCGCCGACCTCCTTCACGGTCAGCCCGGCCTTCTTGGCCTTGTCCCAGGAAGCGCCGCCCTTGCGCAGGCCGACGGTGACGCTCACGCCGGAGTCCTTCAGGTTGTTGGCATGGGCGTGGCCCTGGGAGCCGTAGCCGACGATGGCGACCTTCTTCTTCTTGATCAGGGCCAGGTTGGCGTCTTTTTCGTAGTAGACCTTCATGGTGCTTCCTTTCGACAACGATTGAGTGAATTCGGGGGTTCATATCTTGAGCATGCGGTCGCCGCGGCCGATACCGGAGGCGCCGGTGCGCACGGTTTCCAGGATCGCGCCCGACTCCAGGGCATCGATGAAGGCATCCAGCTTGGAGCCGGGCCCGGTCAGCTCGATGGTGTAGGTCCGGTCGGCAACGTCGATGATGCGGCCGCGGAAGATGTCGGCCAGCCGTTTCATCTCCTCGCGCTGCTCGCCGGTGGCGGCACGCACCTTGACCAGCATCAGCTCGCGCTCGATGTGGTCGCCGTCCGTCAGATCCTGCAGCTTGATCACGTCGATCAGCTTGTTCAGCTGCTTGGTGATCTGCTCGATGATTTCATTCGAGCCGGTGGTGACGATGGTCATGCGCGACAGGGTGGCGTCCTCGGTCGGCGCCACGGTGAGCGACTCGATGTTGTAGCCGCGGGCCGAGAACAGGCCGGCCACCCGGGACAGGGCGCCCGCCTCGTTCTCCATCAGGATGGAAATGATGTGTCGCATCAGGTATCAGGTATCAGGTATCAGGTATCAGGTTGTCAGGGGTCAGACGAGGATCATTTCGCTCAATCCCTTGCCGGCGGGGATCATCGGGTAGACGTTCTCGCGCGGGTCGGTGATGAAGTTCATGAACACCAGCTGGTCCTTGTATTCGGTGAAGGCGCGGCGCAGGGCCGGCTCGACCTCCTCCGGCTTCTCGATGCGCATGCCGACGTGGCCATAGGCCTCGGCCAGCTTGGCGAAGTCGGGCAGCGAGGCGACATAGGACTCGGCGTAGCGTTCCTCGTAAAAGAACTCCTGCCACTGGCGCACCATGCCGAGATAGCCGTTGTTGAGCAGGATGATCTTGAGCGGCAGCTTGTATTCCTTGCAGGTCGACAGTTCCTGGATGTTCATCTGGATGCTGCCCTCGCCGGTGACGCAGGCCACCATGGCATCGGGATAGGCGAGCTGCACGCCCATGGCGTAGGGCAGACCGACGCCCATGGTGCCCAGGCCCCCGGAGTTGATCCAGCGGCGCGGCTGGTCGAACTTGTAGTACTGCGCCGCCCACATCTGATGCTGGCCGACGTCGGAAGTGACGAAGGCATCGCCGCGCGTCACCTCATACAGCTTCTCCACGACATACTGCGGCTTGATCACCGAGGCGCTGCGGTCGTACTTCAGGCAGTCCTGCGCCCGCCACAGCTCGATCTGCGCCCACCAGGCCTTGAGCGCCTGGGCATCGGGCCGCTCGCTGCCGCCCTTGAGCAGACGGTTCAGTTCCTCCAGCACCTGGCGCACATCGCCGACGATGGGCACGTCGACCTTCACCCGCTTGGAGATCGAGGAGGGGTCGATGTCGATATGGATGATCCGGCGCGCCTCCTTGGCGAAGTGCTTGGGATTGCCGATCACCCGGTCGTCGAAGCGGGCACCGACCGAGATCAGCACGTCGCAGTGCTGCATGGCCATGTTGGCCTCGTAGGTGCCGTGCATGCCGAGCATGCCGAGGAAGAGCGGATCGTTCGCCTTGTAACCGCCCAGGCCCATCAGGGTGCTGGTCACCGGATAGCCCAGCTCGCGGCAGAATTCGGTCAGTTGGGCCGAGGCGTCGCCCAGGATGACGCCGCCGCCGGTGTAGATCACCGGCCGCTTGGCTTCCAGCAGCATCTGCACGGCGCGCTTGATCTGGCCGGCGTGGCCCTTGCTGGTGGGGTTGTAGGAGCGCATGCTGATCGTCTCCGGGTACTGGAAGACGCAGCTGTGCTGGGTGATGTCCTTGGGGATGTCGACCAGCACCGGGCCCGGCCGGCCGCTGGCGGCGATGTAGAAGGCCTTCTTGATGGTCGGCGCGATGTCCTTGACGTCCTTGACCAGGAAGTTGTGCTTGACGCAGGGCCGGGTGATGCCGACGGTATCGACCTCCTGGAAGGCGTCCTGGCCGATGGCCGCGGTCGGCACCTGGCCGCTGATCACCACCAGGGGAATGGAATCCATATAGGCCGTGGCGATGCCGGTCACCGCATTGGTCGCGCCCGGACCGGAGGTGACCAGGGCGACGCCGACCTTGCCGGTGGCGCGGGCATAGGCGTCGGCGGCATGCACCGCGGCCTGCTCGTGGCGCACCAATACGTGCTCGAATTCCTGCTGTTTGTAGATCTCGTCGTAGATGTTGAGCACCGCGCCGCCGGGATAGCCGAAGACATACTTCACGCCCTCGGCATGCAGACAGCGGATCACAATCTCCGCACCGGTCAATTCCAACTCGGCCATGAAATTCTTGTTCTTTAAACAGAAACAGGGAAAGCTAGGAACAGTACCGTTCGCGACCTGATCGGTCAAGCTGGCGCCCCAAGGCACCCGCCCGGAACTACGGCGCCTTTTTGCAGGGGAAACGATTGACCAGCACCCGATGCAGCACTGCGGCCGCCGGCTCTTTGGCCTGCTCCGGATGCGCCTGCAGCCAGGTCACGATCTCGCCCGGCAGGCGGGCATGTTCGGCCTCGCTCAGGCAGAAGGCCTTGCCCGTTTTCGCGCCCTGCGCGGCATGGTAATGGGTGGCCTCGATGAAACCGTTGGCGTAGCTGTGGCACATGACCGACAGCACCCGCACCTTGTCGCCGCCCCGGCACATCTGCAGCAACGCGGCCCCGTTTTGGCCGGTTTCGGCCGCCCCGGCGGCGCCGCTCAGCGCGAGCAGCAACCCGAACCAGGCGCTCCGTACCGGTTTGCTTGGCGCCATCATCGCCCCCTCGCAAAGCAAAAAAGGCCAGCGCCTTGGCGCCAGCCCTTGAATCTGGTGGGTCGGGCGAGATTCGAACTCGCGACCAACGGATTAAAAGTCCGCTGCTCTACCGGCTGAGCTACCGACCCCCGAAAAGCCGTGCATTATAAAGCGCGCAGGAGCGCTGTCAACAAAAAACCCCGCCGAGGCGGGGCTTTGCGTCGGGCGGGCGCGGCTTATACCGCGTCCAGCTTGCGCATGCTGGCGGGCAGCAGCTTGAGATCGACCAGACCGGTGATCAGGGCCTTGAAGAAGGTGGCCTCGCCCTCGTACACCATCTTGTAGTACTGCACCTTCATGGTCAGCGCACTGCCGAGCACGATGGCGACGAAGGTGATGATGGAGCCCACGGCCAGGGTGGAGACGCCGGTCACCGCCTGACCGATGGTGCAGCCCATGGCCAGCACGCCGCCGAAACCCATGAGCACGGCGCCAATCAGGTGATTGAGGAAGTCCTTGAAGTTGGCGAACCACTCGATGCGGAAGCTGCGCGAGATCAGCGCCCAGAGCAGGGAGCCGGCGATGACGCCGAACAGCGACATCAGGCCGAAGGTGAGCAGGGTCCGGTCGAAACCGCCCATGACATAACCATAGGCCTGGCCCATGGGGTTGATGAAGGTGAACGACTGCGGCGCCAGGGAGCGGCTGTCGGCCGGCTTGACGTCGCCCTCGCCGGCATACATGTCCCACTGTTCGGCAACGAAATTCTGCAGGGGATAGGGCTGATCATCGACCGACACCATCACGTTGCTGGTGACGTACCAGGCCGCCAGCACCGCCAGTCCAACCACCAGGCCACCCAGGATGTTGTCGAAACTGGCGCGGAACTCCGCCGATTTGAAGACGTAGATCAACACCAGCAGGCCGAGCGCGAGACCGGCCACCAGCCGGGCGACCGCGCCGCCATCGGCACCGCCGACGATGGCGCCGACGTCCTGGCTGGTGCTCAGATTGAGCGCCAGGGGGCGGATCCAGTCGTAGAACAGCACGCTGAACAGGGTCTTGTCGGAGTCCGGGAACGGGTTGACCATGAAGTAGGCGATCACCCCGATGATCACCAGGACCATGATCGACTTGAGGTTGCCGCCGCCGATCCGGATCAGGGTCTTGTTGCCGCAGCCGGAGGCCAGGGTCATGCCGATGCCGAACAAGAGGCCACCCAGCAGATTCTCGGCCCAGACCAGCTGGCTGGCGCGATAGGGCGGGAAGGCGGCATCCGGCCTGGCCAGGCCGAAATACTCCAGCGCCGCCACGCCGATCATGGCGACGGCGATGGCGAGCAGCCAGGCGCGCAGGCGGCCGGTGTCACCCATGTTGACCCAGTCGGACACGGCACCCATGGTGCAGAAGTTGGTCTTGTTGACCACCGCGCCCATGACCAAGGCGATGGCGAAGGTGACCCAGAGCAACATCGACTGGGCTTGTGCGAAATGTTCGAACACCATGCTGATTGTCTCCTTATCGAACTGGATGCGCACCCCTGGACGGAGTGCGCGTCTGACCGCGAATTATCGTGATTGCTTGGCGCGCGGCAAAGAAAAATTACCGCTTCGGCCGCCGTCTGGTTCGATCATACCAAGCCGGCTTCAGACCCGGTAACGGGTCGGGTCGGGGATGCCGGCATCGAGAAAGCCCTGACGCCGCAGGCGGCAGGAATCGCAGCGGCCACAGGCCCGGCCCTGGGCATCGGCCTGATAACAGGACACGGTCAGGCCGTAATCGACACCGAGGCGCCGGCCCAGGCGGATGATCTCGGCCTTGGACAGCTGGATCAGCGGCGCGGCGATGCGCAAAGGTTGGCCCTCGACCGCGCGCTTGGTCGCCAGATTGGCCATGCGCTGGAAGGCCTCGATGAATTCCGGCCGGCAATCCGGATAGCCGGAGTAGTCCACCGCGTTGACGCCAATGTAGATCGCGTCGGCCGCCAGCACCTCGGCCCAGGCCAGGGCGAGCGCGAGCATCACGGTGTTGCGCGCCGGGACATAGGTGATGGGAATGCCTTCGCTCGCCTGCTCGGGCACGGCCAGGCTGCGGTCGGTCAGGGCCGAGCCGCCGAACTGGGCCAGGTCCAAGGTGAGCACGCGATGCTCGCGCGCACCGAGCTGCGCCGCCACCGCGCGCGCCGCCTCCAGTTCGGCACTGTGGCGCTGGCCGTAATCGAAGCTCAGGGCGAAGCACTCGCAGCCCTCGCTGCGCGCCACCGCCAATGTGGTGGCCGAGTCCAGGCCGCCGGAGAGCAACACGACCGCACGCTTCATTTCAAAAACCTGACGGCCAACCGCGAAGACACAGAGCGCGCAAAGAAACCCGCAGCCCCATCCTTGGATGGCAGGCCGCACTCCGACGGAAGGGACAGCTTGCCGCTGCTTTGCGACCTTTGCGCCTCAGCTGTCGGATTCACCGCCCCGGCTCCTCGCCCCAGAGGATCTTGTGCAGCTGCACCTGCAGGCGCACCGGCAAGCGGTCGCGCAGGATCCACTCGGCCAGCTGGCGCGGCGGCAATTTGCCGAACACCGGCGAGAACAGCACCTCACAACGCTCGGCCAGGCGCTGCTGGCGCAGCACCTCGACCGCCCAGCGGTAATCGGCCTCGTCGACCAGGACGAACTTGACCTCGTCGTGCGGCGTCAGCTGCTCGATGTTGGACCAGAAATTGCGTTCGGCCTCGCCCGAACCGGGCGTCTTGAGGTCGACGATGCGCGCCACCCGCTTGTCCACCGGCGCGATGTCCAAAGCGCCGCTGGTCTCCAGCGAGACGTCGTAGCCGGCATCGCACAGGGCCGTGAGCAGGGCCGGGCAGTCGCGCTGCGCCAAGGGCTCGCCGCCGGTCACCGTGACCTGGCGCGGGGCATAGTTGGCCACCGCGGCGAGGATCTCGGGCAGGCTCAGCCACTCGCCGCCCTGGAAGGCATAGGCCGTGTCGCAATAGCCGCAGCGCAGGGGGCAGCCGGTCAGGCGCACGAAGACCGTGGGCAGACCGACGCGGCTGGTCTCGCCCTGGATGGAATAGAAGATTTCGGTAACCCGAAGCCGCGGTTCAGCCAAGATTCACTTCAAGGTGGTAAGCAGCTTCTGGGCATTCTCGGCCGCCCGGCTGCCGGGATATTGCCTGACGATCTGCTCCAGCGTGGCCTGGGCCGCCTTGGTCTCGCCCAGCTGCATGCGGGCGCGGGCCAGGCCGAGCATGGCATCGGGCGCCTTGGCGCTGTCCGGATAGGCTTGCAGCAAGCGCTGATGCGATTCGACCGTGGCCTTGTAGTCGCCCAGGGAAAACTGGGAAAAGCCGATCCAGTATTGGGCGTTGCTGGCCAGGCTGCTGGCCGGATAGGCCTTGAGGAAATCCTGAAAGGCCTTGACCGCGACCGGGTAGTTGCCGGCCCGCACGGCGCCGAAGGCCTCCTGATAGGCCTTGGTTTCCCGCTCCGTCACGCCCGCTTCGGCCGCCGCCCCCGCCGGCGCTGCCGGGGTAACCGGTGCCGCCCTGGCCTGGGCCAGCTCCTTGAGCCGGTTGTCCAGATCGGTATAGAAGTCCTTCTGGCGTTGCTCGGCACTGGCCAGACGGTGGCCCAATTCTTCCTGGACGCCTTTGAGCCTCGCCAGCTCCGCCTTCAGTTGCTCGACCTCGTTGAACAAGGCCAAGAGTCCCTGGTTCTGCAATTGGCCTTCCAGCTTGGCGAAGCGCTCCTCCAGCGCCCTGAACGCCTGCGCCAGAGAGGCCGCCTGCGCCTGCCCTGCCTCGGTCACCGGGGCGGGTGCTGCCCCGGCCGTGCCCCAGACGAGGCACAGCAAAAACGTCAGCCGTCGTGCGCGCATCATGCCTGTACGTTGATGTCTCATTGGCTTCGGCCGCTGCGCTTAACGTGTGCTGCGCTCACGTTTACCCTAAAGGGCACAAGAGCCTGCGCCGAAACTACGGCTACGCCTGCACAGTTTTGGCTTCGGCCGCTGCGCTTAACGTGTGCTGCGCTCACGTTTACCCTAAAGGGCACAAGAGCCTGCGCCGAAACTGATGATTTTGGCGACGCCAAAATCATCAGTTTTCTCCGTCGTAACGGATCTCGACCCGGCGGTTCTTGCTCCAGGCCGCTTCGTCGTGGCCCTGAACGGCCGGTTTTTCCTCGCCGAAGCTCACCGCCTCCATACGCTCGTCGGCCGCGCCCAGCAACTGCATGGCCTTGCGCACGCTGTCGGCCCGGCGCTGGCCCAGGGCGATGTTGTAGTCGGGACTGCCGCGCTCGTCGGCATGACCTTCCAGATTGACCTTGGCCCGGGCATTGGCCTTGAGGAAACCGGCATGGGCCTCGAGCACGGGGCGGTATTCGTTGCGGATGGCGGCACTGTCGTAGTCGAAATAGATCACCCGCTGTCCCAGGGGGCCGGGCGCGTTCTTGGGCGGGGCGACCGGGCTGCCTGCCAGCGCCGTGCCGCTGGCATCGCTGCCGGCCAGGCCCTGGGTTTGCACCAGAGGCTGCACGGCCGCGGGTTCGACCGTCCGGGCCGGTGCCGTACGGTCCTCGATCGCCGCTTCCTTGGCCGGCTGTTGGGCACAGCCGGCGAGCAAGGCGGCCAGCACGACAGCAGAGATGGCATATTTCATCGCGTTCACTCCTTGTGTATTGATCAAGTTAACTTGCCTTCAAAACCCAAACGAAACTCAATTTCCCGCGCCTGCCCGGCCCCTTCATTGGCTGCGCAGCGGGGCCCAGGCCGGCTCGCGCAAGTCACCCGACTGCGACAGCCGCTGCTTGACCTGGCCATCGACGCTCACCGTCGCCAGCATGCCCTGATTGCCCACCCGGGTGGCATACAGAATCATGCGGCCGTTGGGCGCGAAGCTGGGCGATTCGTCATGATCGGTATCGGTCAGCACCCGGCTCTGTCCGCTCGTCAGGTCCATCACCGCCACCAGGAAGCGGCCATCGCGGCGATGCAGATAGGCCATGGTCCTGCCATCCGGCGCCAGGGCGGGCGAGACATTGTAACCGCCCTCGAAGGTCAGCCGCTGCGCCGCGCCCCCCTCGACCGGCACCCGATAGATCTGCGGGCTGCCGCCGCGGTCGGAGGTGAAGTAGAGCCAGCGCCCATCCGGGCTGAAGGCCGGCTCGGTATCGAGCCCGCTGCTGGCCATCAGCCGCTGCGGTGCACCGCCTTCGAGGTCGATCAGATAGATCTGGGACGAGGCATCCTTGGACAGCACCACGGCCAGGCGCCGGCCGTCGGGCGACCAGGCGGGCGCCGAGTTGGAACCGCGGAACCGGGCCACCGCGCGGCGCTTGCCGTCGAAGATGTTCTGCACATAGACCACCGGCTTCTTGTCCTCGAAGGAGACATAGGCCAGCCGGCTGCCGTCGGGCGACCAGGCGGGCGACATCAAGGGCTCGGGCGAGGCGGCGATGGTGACGGCGTTGTGGCCGTCGACATCGGCCACCTGTAACTCAAAGCGGCCGCCGCGTTTGAGCACATAGGCGATGCGCGTACTGAACACGCCCGGCTCACCGGTGAGCTTTTCATACACGGCATCGGCGATCTTGTGCGCGACCAGGCGCAGGTTCTGGGCCGGCACGGTATAGCTCATGCCCAGGAGTTGCTGGCCCTTGACCACGTCGAACAGGCGAAAGCGCACCTCGTAGCGGTTGCCGGCCTGGGCGATGACCTGGCCGATCACCAGGGCATCGCTGCCCCTGCCACGCCAGACCGGAAAGCTGACCTGCTGCGGCTCGCTCGGCAGCGGCCGCACATCCTGGCTGTCGATCAGGCGGAACAGGCCGCTGCGCTGCAGGTCGGCCCCGATCACCTCGGCCGGGTTGAGTGCGCCGGCCGGCGCCTCGAACGGGACCACGGCGATGGGTATGCGGTTGGCGCCGCCGCCGACGATCTCGATGGTCATCGAGGCCCCGGCCGGCACGGCCAGCAAGGCCAGACACAAGACGATGCAGCGCGCGACGATGCGGATCACCATTTGCCATCCATTGTATCAACCCTCCTGAGGGCGGAATTTCAGGGTCAGGCCGCTGCGGAAGCTGGCGGCCGCGGCCGGGTCGGGCGGCATGGGCAGGGGCGAGGCCGCGATGATCGCCCGTTCCACCGCCTGATCGTAGAGCGCATTGCCGCTCTTCCTGACCAGGACCGGCGCCCCCTTCAATTCGCCGTTCGGCAGGAGGTCGACCCGGAATACCGCCTCCGGGTTCCCGGTCAGATTGGCCGGCAGGCGGATATAGCCGCGGATCTTCTGGCGGATGCGCTCCTGATACTCGGCGATCTGCTTGTCGCGCGCCGCCGCGGCCTGCTGTTGCTGGCGCAGTTGGTTGAGGCGCGCATCCTCCTGCGCCAGCTCGCTGTCCAACTGCTCGGCCAGCGCCTTCTCCAGGGCACGCTTGCGCGCCTCGAGCGCCTGTTTGCGCGCGGCCTCCTCCTTCTGGCGGCGCTCGGCCTCCCGTTTTTTCTCCTGTTCGAGCCGGAGCCGTTCTTTCTCCTGCTCGAGGCGCTGCCGCTCGGCCTCGCGCCGCCGGGCTTCCTCCCTGGCCTTGAGCGCGATGTCGGCCGGGCTCGGCTCGGGTTTCACCTCGGCCGGCGCCGGCGGCGGCGGCTCCGGTTTGGTCTCGACCGGCGCCGGCGGCGGCATCGGCAGGCTGGACCAGAGTTCGGCCAGTACCGGCTGCTCCGGCAACTGACGCCAGGACACGCTGAACACCAGGGCCAGGAAGAACACGGCGTGGAACAGCAGGGCCAGGGCCCCGGCCGACCACTGCTGGCGCGCGGTGAGCGGGCTCACGGCTGCGGCTTGACCAAAAGCCCCACCCGGGCGATGCCGGCGCGCTGCAGGACATCCATCGCCCGCATCACCGCTTCGTAACGCACCGACTTGTCGGCCGCGATCACCACCGGCTGTTCGGGCTTCGCCTGCCGGCGCACGCTGTCGGCCAGGTTGGCCTCGGTCACTTGCACCGGGTCGCCCGAGCCGTTGCGGTCGCGCAGCCAGTAGGAGCCGTCGGCCTTGATCGCCAGCTCCAGCGGCTGCACCGGCGGCGCGGCGCTCCTGCCCACGCTGGGCAGCTCGACCTGGGCAGGATTGATGAAGGGGGCCGTCACCATGAAGATCACCAAGAGCACCAGCATCACGTCGATGTAGGGCACGACGTTGATCTGGTTTATCGCCTTGCGTGGGCGGCGGCTCATGCTTAGGCCTTCAGGGTCTGCCGGTGCAGGATGTTGGAGAACTCTTCCATGAACACGTCGAAGCGGTTGGCCAGGCGATCGATGTCATGGGTGAAGCGGTTGTAGGCGACCACCGCGGGGATCGCGGCGAACAGGCCGATGGCGGTGGCGATCAGGGCCTCGGCGATGCCGGGTGCGACATGGGCCAGGGTGGCCTGCGACACGTTGGCCAGGCCGCGGAAGGCGTTCATGATGCCCCAGACCGTGCCGAACAGGCCGATATAGGGTGAGACCGAGCCGACCGTGGCGAGAAAGGGCAGGTGCGACTCCAGCGCATCCATCTCGCGCTGATAGGCGGCGCGCATGGCCCGGCGCGAGCTGTCCAGCACCGCCTGCGGACTCAGGCCGGGCTGCCGGGTGAGCTTGAGGAATTCACGGAAACCGGCGCTGAACACCTGCTCCATGCTGCTCGCCTGGTCGCCCAGTTTGCTGACGTCCTGGTGCAGGGTGGTGAGTTCGCCGCCGCTCCAGAAGGCCCGCTCGAATTCGTCGGCCAGCTCGCGCTCGCGCTTGAGCGTCATGTACTTGGCGATGATCATCCACCAGGACACGAAGGAGGCCGCCACCAGCAAAAGCAGCACCAGCTTCACCACCCAGCTGGCGTTGGCCACCAGACTGATCAGCGACATTTCGGTTTCGAGCGACAGCGCCATTCAGCACCCCAAGCGTTGTTGGATGAAATGCGGGATTTTGGCGGGACGGAATTGCTCCCGCGTGACACAGGCGATCTTGACCCGGGCCGTGACCAAAGGTTCGCCCGCGCGCTCGATGCGCTGGGTCAGGGCCAGGCTGACCTTGTTCAATTCGGCCAGGGCGCAGGTGACGCTCAGGGCATCGTTGAAGCGGGCCGGTTTCAGGTAATCCACCTCGACCTGGCGCACCACGAAGACCACGCCGTCCCGTTCGGCCAGATCGGTCTGCTCGACACCCAGGCTGCGCAGCCATTCGCTGCGGGCGCGTTCCATGAACTTGAGATAGTTGGCGTAATAGACCACGCCGCCGGCGTCGGTGTCCTCCCAATAGACCCGCACCGGCCAGGTGAAATCAGGATCGGTCATAACGCTCAAACCGCTAAGACGCAAA
Source organism: Thiobacillus sp. UBA2597 (assembly GCA_002339725.1). Taxonomy (GTDB): domain Bacteria; phylum Pseudomonadota; class Gammaproteobacteria; order Burkholderiales; family Thiobacillaceae; genus Sulfuritortus. The sequence continues at coordinate 933 of DDKN01000092.1, read as the reverse complement.
ACGCGCGAAGGAATGCGAACCCGTCATTTTTCCGGCAGCCGGGGCATGGCCCGGACGGCCTTGAACCACATTGCGCATTGCTTTGCGTCCTTTGCGGTTCATCGAATTTTCATTCATCGAACAGGTCCTGGTTCTGGATCCGGGTCGGCGCGGCCAGGCCGAAGTGGCGATAGGCCAGGGGCGCGGCCACCCGGCCGCGCGGGGTGCGGGCGAGGAAGCCCTGCTGGATGAGATAGGGTTCGAGCACGTCCTCGATGGTGTCGGCCGCCTCGCCGATGGTGGCGGCCAGGTTCTCCAGGCCCACCGGCCCGCCGGCGAACTTCTCCAGCAGGGCATGCAAAAGCTTGCGGTCCATCACGTCGAGGCCGCCCTGATCCACCTCCAGCATGATGAGCGCGGCATCGGCCACCTCGGCGGTGATGTGGCCCTCGGCCTTGACTTCGGCATAGTCGCGCACCCGGCGCAGCAGCCGGTTGGCGATGCGCGGCGTGCCGCGCGAGCGGCGGGCGATCTCCAGCGCGCCTTCGGGCGAGATCTCGATATTGAGCAGGCGGGCCGAGCGGGTGACGATGTGGGTCAGCTCCTCGGCGTTGTAGAACTCCAGCCGGGCGACGATGCCGAAGCGGTCGCGCAGCGGGTTGGTCAGCATGCCGGCCCGGGTGGTGGCGCCGACCAGGGTGAAGGGCGGCAGATCGAGCTTGACCGAGCGCGCGGCCGGGCCCTCGCCGATCATGATGTCGAGCTGGTAGTCCTCCAGCGCCGGATAGAGGATCTCCTCGACCACGGGCGACAGGCGATGGATCTCGTCGATGAACAGCACATCGCGCGGCTCCAGGTTGGTCAGCAGCGCGGCCAGGTCGCCGGCGCATTCCAGCACCGGGCCGGAGGTCACGCGCAGGTTGACCCCCCTCTCCTTGGCGATGATGTGGGCCA
>DDKN01000027.1:709-7589 GCA_002339725.1 Thiobacillus sp. UBA2597 | reverse complement strand
TTAAGGGCTGCCGCCTTGTCAGTGCTTTCCCAAGTGAACTCCGGCTCGTCGCGGCCGAAGTGGCCGTAGGCGGCGGTGCGGGTGTAGATCGGGCGCAGCAGTTGCAGGCTCTGGATGATGCCCTTGGGCCGCAGGTCGAAGTGCTTGGCGATCAGTTCCTCGATGCGCTTTTCCGGGATCTTGTTGGTGCCGAAGGTGTTGACCATGAGCGAGACCGGCTTGGCCACGCCGATGGCATAGGCCACCTGTACCTGGCACTTGCTGGCCAGGCCGGCGGCGACCACGTTCTTGGCCACGTGGCGGGCCGCATAGGCCGCCGAACGGTCGACCTTGGACGGGTCCTTGCCGGAGAAGGCGCCACCGCCGTGCGGGGCCGAGCCGCCATAGGTGTCGACGATGATCTTGCGCCCGGTCAGGCCGGTGTCGCCGTGCGGGCCGCCGATGACGAAGCGGCCGGTCGGGTTGACGAAATAATTGGTGTCGCCATTGAGCATCTCCTTCGGGATCACCGGCTTGATGATCTCCTCGATCACCGCCTCGGTCAGCTGGCCGTGCGAGATCTCCGGGTGATGCTGGGTGGACAGCACCACGGTCTCGACATGAACCGGCTGGCCCTCGACATAGCGCACCGAGACCTGGCTCTTGGCATCGGGCCGCAGCCAGGGCAGGCGGCCATCCTTTCTGAGCTCGGCCTGGCGCTCGACCAGGCGGTGCGCCAGATAGATCGGCAGGGGCATGAATTGCGGCGTCTCGCTGCAGGCGTAGCCAAACATCAGGCCCTGGTCGCCGGCGCCCTGATCGAGGAACAGACCCTCGCCCTCGTTCACGCCCTGGGCGATGTCGGCCGACTGTTTGTGGATGGTGGTCATCACCGCGCAGTTGTCGGCGTCGAAGCCCAGGGCCGGATCGTTGTAGCCGATACGGCGGATGGTCTCGCGCGCGATCTGGTTGTAGTCGAGCACGGCGTGGGTGGTGATCTCGCCCGCCATCAGGCAGAGATTGGTGGTGACCAGGGTCTCGCAGGCCACGCGGGCGTGCTTGTCCTGGGTCAGGATGGCGTCGAGGATGGCGTCGGAGATCTGGTCGGCGACCTTGTCCGGGTGGCCTTCGGAGACCGATTCCGAGGTGAAGATGAATTCGTTCATGACTGCTCCATGCGATAAGCCCATCTTGGTTGCCGGCGTTACCGGCCCCGGGCTCAGAGCAGGCGACGCTTTAGCAGAATTGCCGCCCTGCAAGTTGTCGTTAACTCGGCGGTCGCGCCTGTCGCCAGGCACACGGCGCATGCTAGCCTTGTCGCCTTTTTTGGTCAATCCAAGGCCGCCCAGTAAAATCCCCCAATGCGACCGTTATTACGCCTGCTGGCCGGGCTGCCCCTGCCGCTGACCCATGCCCTGGGCGCCGGGCTGGGCCGCCTCGCCCTCCTGCTGCGGCCGCGTCTGGCGCAGGACATGGCTGCGAACCTGGCCCAGGCCGGGCTCGATTCGGCCGCCCTGCGCCGCCGGGCAGCGGCTGAACTGGGCAAGGGCGTGCTCGAACTGCTGCCGATCTGGCTGCGCCCGCTCGACAAGTCCCTCAAACTGGTCCGCGAGGTGCGCGGCTGGCAGCACGTCGAGGCGGCGGTGGCCCGGGGCCGCGGCGTCGTCCTGCTCTGCCCGCACCTGGGCAGCCAGGAACTGGCCGGGCTGTATTTCGCGCCGCGCTTTTCGGTCACCGCGCTCTACCGCCGGCCGCGCCAGGACTGGTTCCACGCATTGATGCTGGCCGGCCGCCAGCGCGGCCGGCTCACCACCGTGGAGCCGGGCAAGCGCGGCGTGCGTGCCATGCTCCAGGCGCTCAAACGCAACGAATTCGTCTTCATCCTGCCCGACCAGGCCGCGAGCCGGGGTGACGGCGCCTGGCTGCCGTTTTTCGGCCGCCCGGCCTACATGCCGCTGTTGCCCTACCGCCTGCTGGAATCGACTGGCGCCACCCCGCTCCTGGTCTATGCCGAGCGCCTGGCCTTCGGCCGCGGCTTTCGCCTGCACATCGAACCGCTGACCGATCTGCCGCGCGCGCCGGTCGAGGCCGCCGGCGCGGTCAACCGCCGGATCGAAGCGGCGATCCGGCGCCACCCCGCGCAATATCTCTGGAACTACCGCATCTACCGCTACCGGCCCGATCTCATGCCGCCGCCACCCAATGCGACGGAGGCGGCATGATCACCCGCCTGGGCCTCATCGTGCTCCGGCTGCTCTACCGCCTGCTCGGCGCCCGCGCCCTGGGCCGGCTGGGTGCCGCCCTCGGGGGCCTGATCTATTACCTGCCCAACTGGCGTCGGCGGGTGGGTGAAACCAACCTGCGCCTGTGCTTTCCCGAGAAGAGTGCGGCCGAGCGCCGGCGGCTGCTCAAAGCGCACTACCGGGCCTTTTTCCGCGCCACCCTGCAGGAGGCGGTGTCCTGGTGGGGCTCGAAGGATGAGGTCGAGGCGCTCACCCAAATCGAGGGCTTCGAGCACGTGGCGCCGCACATCGGCAAACCGCTGATCATCCTGGCGCCGCACTTCATCGGCCTGAACATCGTTGCCGTGCGCCTGTCTTTGGTGCATTCCCCCACGGTGTCGATCTACGCCCGGATCAAGAACCCGGTCATTGCCAGGCTGATCCAGCACGCCCGCAGCCGCTTCGGCCCGATCGAGCTGTACGACAAGCGCGAGGGGGTGAAACCGGTGCTGCGCGCGATCCGGCGCGGCCTGCCCTTCTACTATCTGCCCGACCTCGACCACGGCCGGCGCGACGCCGTGTTCGCCCCGTTCTTCGGCGTGCCCGCCGCCACCCTGACCGGCCTGCCGCGCATCGCCGCGCTCACCGGCGCCGTCGTCGTGCCCTGCGTGGCCGAACAGACCGCCGAGTGTTATGTCGCACGCTTCTACCCGGCCTGGGCCGACTATCCCAGCGGCGACCTCGAAGCCGACGTACGCCGGATGAACGCCTTCATCGAAGAGCGCGTGCGCGAGCGGCCCGAGCAGTATTTCTGGCTGCACCAGCGGTTCAAGACCCGGCCCCCGGGCGAGGCCCCGCTTTATGACTGAACCCGTACGCATTGGCCGGCTGGCACTGGAAGAGGCCGAGGCCGTGGCCGAGCTCGCCCGCCTGATCTGGCATGCCCATTATCCGGGCATCATCAGCCTCGAGCAGATCGACTACATGCTGCGTGACCGCTACAAGCCGGCGCTGATCCGCCAGACCCTGGCCCGGGGCGACCAATGGCTGGTGGCGCGCGCGGGCGGCGCGCTGGTCGGTTTCGCCCACGGCTATGCCCTGGTGGAGGGCGACTTCAAGCTGGACAAGCTCTATGTGCATCCGGACTGGCAACGCCATGGCATCGGCCGCGGCCTGACCGAGGCGATCGCCGGCTACGCCCGGCGCCGCGGCTTCCGCCGCCTGGTGCTGCGGGTGAACCGGCACAATGCGCAGGCCATCGCCGCCTATCGCCGATACGGCTTCGAAATCCTGGTGCCGGTGGTGGAAGACATCGGCGCGGGGTTCGTGATGGATGATTACGTGATGACGAAAGACTTAACCACCGCATGAGTCGCTTTGCGGAAAACGGCATATCCAATCAGCCAAATGCCAAGAGGGAATATCCAATGACCTTTCAAAACCCCTCCGACGACGAACGGCGCGCCCTGCTCAAGCGGGTGAAGACCATCGCCGTGGTCGGCCTGTCGCCCAAACCGGGACGGCCGAGCCATACGGTCGCCCGCGCCATGCAGGACTTCGGCTACCGCATCATCCCGGTGCGCCCGGCCGTGGACAGCGTGCTGGGCGAGAAGGCCTATGCCAGCCTGCGTGACGTGCCGGACAAAATCGATCTGGTCGACGTCTTCCGCGCCGCCGAGCACCTCCCGGCTGTCGTCGAGGAGTGCCTCGCGCTAAACTTGCCGGCCATCTGGATCCAGGAAGGCATCGTCAACGAGACGGCGGCGCAAAAGGCGCGCGCGGCCGGCATGACGGTGGTGATGGATCGCTGCATCCTCAAGGACTACGTCGCGCTGTTCACATGAGCCAGACCCTGAAATTCACCAAGATGCACGGCGCCGGCAACGACTTCGTCGTGTTCGACGGCATCAACCAGCGCGTCGCCCTGACGCCGGAACAGTTGCGCTTCATCGCCGACCGCCATTTCGGCATCGGCTGCGATCAGATTTTGCTGGTGGAGGCGCCGACGCAGGCCGGGGTCGATTTCCGCTACCGCATCTTCAACGCCGACGGCGGCGAGGTCAGCCAGTGCGGCAACGGCGCCCGCTGCTTCGTGCGCTTCGTCCATGACAAGGGGCTGACCGCCAAGCGCGAGATCCGGGTCGAGACCGCCTCGGGCATCATCGCGCCCCGGCTGGAGGACAACGGCCAGGTCACCGTGGACATGGGCCCGCCCCGGTTCGAGCCGGCCGACATCCCCTTCATCGCCGAGACGCGGGCGACCACTTATGTGCTGGACATCGCCGACGGTCCGGTCGAGATCGTCGCGCTGTCCATGGGCAACCCGCACGCCGTGCTGGAGACCTGCAACGTCGAGACCGCGCCGGTCGCCACCTGGGGCCCGGAGATCGAGCGCCATCCGCGCTTTCCGCAGCGGGTCAACGTCGGCTTCATGCAGCTGCTGCACCGGCGCGCCATCAAGCTGCGCGTGTATGAGCGCGGCTCGGGCGAGACCCTGTCCTGCGGCACCGGCGCCTGCGCCGCCGTGGTGGCCGGCATTCAGCGCGGCCTGCTCGACTCCCGCGTGGAGGTGCAAACCCGGGGCGGAACGCTTACCATTCGCTGGGCGGGCGAGGGCTCGCCCGTGTATCTCACCGGCCCCGCCGTCAGCGTATTCGAGGGAACCATCGAGTTATGAGCAGCGACATCCTCACCCACGACCAGGTCGCCCGGTTTCTCCAGGACAACCCGGAATTCTTCGCCCACTACACCGAGCTCCTGTCGCAGATCAACGTGCCCCACCCGCACAGCGGTCAGGCCATCTCCATCGGCGAGCGCCAGGTGCTGATGCTGCGCGACAAGGCGCGCAGCCTGGAAAACCGGCTCAAGGAATTCATCCAGTTCGCCGAGGAGAACGACGCCATCGGCGAAAAACTGCACCGGCTCTCGCTCGGCCTGATGCGGGCGCGCAGCCTGGAGGCGGCGCTGCAGTCGCTCTACCTCAACCTGAACGAGCGCTTCGCCGTGCCCCACGTCGCCGTGCGCCTGTGGGCCGAGCAGCCACTGGACCTGCCTGAGTTCGGCCCGGTTAGCGAGGATATCCGCATCCTGGCCGAAGGCCTCACCGCCCCCCAGTGCGGCCATGCCGTGCCCGACGAGGTGCGCGCCTGGCTGGGCGAGGCCGGCCCGCATCAGCAATCCTTCGCCCTGGCCCCGCTCAAAGAGGCCAACCTGAAAGGCCTGTTGGTGCTGGCCTCCGAAGATGCGCGCCGCTTTTACCCCGAGATGGGCACGCTCTATCTGCAGTGGCTGGCCGAGCTGACCGGCGCCGCCCTGTCGCGCTTCGTCTGACACCTTGAAAAGCATGGTGCGCCGGAGATTCGACCAGGTGCACCCCTCCCCCGCGCGCGGGGGAGGTTGGGAGGAGGAGATCGCCGCAGCCTGCAGGACCAAGCAAGGTCTTTCCCCACCCCCGCCCTCCCCACAAGTGGGGAGGGTGCAAAAGGTCTGCCGTTGCATGCCCGAAATCGGCTGGCCTGAGGCGGCGCCGGCCACATTGCATGAATTCAGCGAGACTGCGCATGTCGGTTGAATTCGCTCGTTCGATCGAAGCCTTCCTCACCCATCTGCAGACGCGCCACTACAGCCCGCGCACCCTCGACCTCTACGCCCGCGATCTGGCCCGGCTGGCCGAGCTGGCGGCCGGCCGCGCGCCCGGTGACATTGTCAGCCACGACATCCGCCGCTTTCTGGCCACCCTGAACGGCCGCGGTGTCGCGGCCAAGAGCCTGGCCCGCACCTTGTCGGCCTGGCGCAATTTCTATCTCTTCCTCGCCCGCAACAACCAGGTGGCGGCCAATCCCTGCCTCGGCCTGCGCCCGCCCAAGGGCGAGAAACGCCTGCCCAACACCCTGTCGCCCGACGAGATGGCCCAGCTGCTGAGCGCCGACGACCCTGCGCCGCTCAGCGTGCGCGATCACGCCATGTTCGAGCTGATGTATTCCTCCGGCCTGCGCCTGGCCGAGCTGGTGGGGCTGAACCTGGACAGCGTGGACCTGGACAGCGGCGAGGTGCGGGTGCGTGGCAAGGGCTCGAAAGACCGTATCGTGCCGGTCGGCCGCCGCGCGCTCGAGGCCCTGCGCGCCTGGCTACCGCAACGTGCGGCGCTGGCGAAAGACCCCGCGGCCCTGTTCGTCGGCGCCCGCGGCGCGCGCATCTCGCCCCGGGTGGTCAACCAGCGGCTCAGACGCCTGGCGCTACTGCACGGCGTCAACCAGCGCGTGCACCCGCACGCCCTGCGCCACTCCTTCGCCTCGCACGTGCTGCAATCCTCCGGCGACCTGCGCGCGGTGCAGGAGATGCTGGGCCATGCCAGTTTGTCGACGACGCAGGTGTATACGCATTTGGATTTCCAGCACCTGGCCAAGGTGTACGACCAGGCGCATCCTCGCGCCAAGAAGAAGTAGCCGTCATTGCGAGCACCCTGAAGGGCATAAACCCTGAAAGGGCGTGGCAATCCATGGTTGTTCCACGGCCGCGCAAAATAAGTAGGGTTCTTGGCGCACGTCAGGCATACGGCCGGGGGTAGCCCGGCAGCTAGTCACTTTTCTTGCTCGACCAAGAAAAGTGACCAAAAGAAGGTCGCCCCGCTTCCGCCGACATCCCCGGTGCCACTGCCGTCATGCAGGCGGCTCGCCAAC
>DDKN01000027.1:0-311 GCA_002339725.1 Thiobacillus sp. UBA2597 | reverse complement strand
CACCGGCGGCGTCAGAGGGGGAGGTAAAAGCCAACCCCAAAACCAGAGGGGCGGCGCCATGCGCCACCCCTCTCAAAACAAACAGCATTCCCGCTCGCGGGAATTCGGCACGTTAGTCGATTTGCCATCCCCTCTAAGCCGCCGAGTTTGAGCAAAACGATTGGGGGATTTCGGCGAGTACTGTCTGAGCCCCGAAGGGGCGAGTTACGCAGCCGCCCAATCGTTTTGTTCAAACTCGGGAAGCCGAAGGCCGGCGAAGCGGGGCGTGCTTTAGTTCCGACATTACGCCCGCATGTGCGGGCATTAGCCTG
>DDKN01000054.1 GCA_002339725.1 Thiobacillus sp. UBA2597 | reverse complement strand
CACTCAATTTTCAAATGAGGCTATAATCCGGCCATGATCGGCCCGGTCCTGCGCCTCTTCTCGCTGCTGCTGCTCCTGCTCGCCCTGCAGTGGGGCGGCGCGGCGCACGCCCTGTCCCATCTTCACGACGACCACGGCCAGCCGCACACGCCGTGCGAGCTATGCGTGGCCTATGCCGCGCTCGACCACGGCCTGGCCGACACCACGGCCCAGGCCGGGACCCCCGGCCCGGCCCATCACCTGGCGCCGCCGGCCGCCCATCCGGCGCCGCAGGCCGTCGAAGGCCGGCCCTACCTCTCGCGCGCCCCACCCCGCCACCTCATCTGAACTCTCGAGCCGACCGACGTCAGCACGCCGGTCGATTGCCTTGTCGTTCATGCTGAGGATGACCCATGTTCAAGCGCACCCTGCTGGCCTGCACTTTGCTGGCCGCCAGCCAACCCGGTTTCGCGCAGGACGATCTTGCTGCCATCCGCCAGGAGATCGCCCGCATGAAGGCCGACTATGAAACCCGCATCGCCGCCCTCGAGGCCAAGCTGAAAGAAACCGAGGATCGGTCCGTCGGCGGTGCCGTCCACACCGCGGCCAGCCACGATCACGACCACAGCCGAGGCTTCAACCCCGATGTCTCGCTCATCCTGCAAGGCCGCTACGCCCAGCGCGACGATCTGCCCGAGCGCGGCCTCACCGGCTTTTTGCCGGCCGGTCACGCTCACGGCAGCGAGCGCGGCTTCAGCGTGGACCACAGCGAGCTGGTGCTCAGCGCCGACATCGACCCCAGTTTCCGCGGCTACGCCAACCTCGCCCTGATCGACCAAAGCGTGGAAGTGGAAGAAGCCTGGTTCCAGACCCTGGGGCTGGGCGGGGGCTTCAGCCTCAAAGGCGGACGCTTCTATTCCGGCCTGGGCTATCTCAACGAGCGCCATCCGCACGCCTGGGACTTCGTCGATGCGCCGCTCATGTACCAGGCCCTGTTCGGCGAACGCTTCGCCCACGACGGTGTGCAACTGAAATGGCTGGCGCCGACCGAGACCTTTCTCCAGTTCGGCCTGGAGGCCGGCAAGGGCGACGCGTACCCCGGCGCCAACAGCAACACCAGCGGCATCGGCGCCTTTAGCGCCTTCGCCAAGCTCGGTGGCGATGCTGGACCCTCGCACAGCTGGCGCGCCGGCCTGGCCTATCTCTCGGCCAACCCCAAGGCACGCGCGGCACACTGGGCGGACGCCAACGGCGACGAGGTGAGCACGGCCTTCACCGGCGACGCCAAGGCCTGGATCGCCGACGTCGTGTGGAAATGGGCGCCGCAGGGCAACCCGAAGCAGCGCAACCTGACCCTGCAGGCCGAGTATTTCCAGCGCGAGGAATCCGGCCAGCTGGCCTGCAGCGGCGCCGGCACCCTGTGCGCGGCCGATCCCGCCGATCAGCACCGCTCCAAACAGTCCGGCTGGTATGCCCAGGGCGTCTACCAGTTCATGCCGCGCTGGCGCGCCGGCCTGCGCTACGAGCGGCTCGACTCCGGCACGCTTGATTTCGGCGCCCTGCCGTTGGATGCGCCGGACTACCGCCCGGACAAGGCCAGCCTGATGCTCGACTGGTCGCCCTCGGAGTTCTCCCGCATCCGTCTGCAGTTCGCGCGCGACCGCTCGATGCAGGGCATCAGCGAGAACCAGGTGACCCTGCAGTACATCATGAGCCTGGGCGCCCACGGCGCGCACACGTTCTAGGAGGCGAACATGCGCAAATGGTGGTGGCTGTGTCTTCTCGTGCTGCCCTGGCCGGCCCAGGCCGCGCTCAACGTGCTCGCCTGCGAGCCGGAATGGGCGGCGCTCACGCGTGAACTGGCGGGCGACAAGGCCGACGTGGCCTCGGCCACCAGCGCCTTGCAGGACCCGCACCGGATCGAGGCAAGGCCCTCGCTGATCGCCCGGGCGCGCCGGGCCGATCTCGTGGTCTGCTCCGGGGCCGGGCTGGAGATCGGCTGGCTGCCGGTGCTGCTCAGGGAGTCGGCCAATCCCCGCATCCAGCCGGGACAGCCGGGGCATTTCCTGGCGGCCGACTTCGTCGCCCTGCTCGACCGGCCGCAGCGCGTGAGCCGGGCCGAGGGCGACGTGCACCCCGAAGGCAACCCGCACATCCAGACCGACCCGCGCAACATCGCGCGCGTGGCCGAGGCCCTGGCCCGGCGGCTGGCGCAGATCGACCCGGCCCATGCCGCGTACTATGCGGCGCGCCAGGCCGATTTCGCCAAACGCTGGCAGGCGGCGCAACTGCGCTGGGCGGAGCGCGCGGCCCGGCTTAGGGGCGTGCGCGTGGTGTCGCAGCACAACGGCTTTCCCTATCTCTACCAGTGGCTCGGCCTGGTCGAGGTCGCCACCCTGGAGCCCAAGCCGGGGCTGGAGCCTTCGGCCGCCCACCTGGCCTCGGTAGCCGCCGCGCTCAAGGCCACGCCCGCCCGCCTGATCGTGCGTGCCGCCTATCAGCCGGCGCGACCGAGCGAGTGGCTGGCCGAGCGCAGCGGCCTGCCGGTCGCGGTGCTGCCCTTCACCGTGGGCGGCTCGGACCGGGCGACCGATTTGTTCGGCCTGTTCGACGACACCCTCGATCGCCTGCTGGCCGCCGCACCATGAACGGGCCGCTCGATCCGTCGCTGCTGGCCGCGCCCATGCTCGCCGGCCTGCTGGTGCTGATGAGCCACGTCCCCTTGGGGCGCGAGGTGCTCAAGCGCGGCGTGGTCTTCGTCGATCTGGCCGTGGCCCAGATCGCCGGCCTGGGCGTGATCGCCGCCCACGCCCTGGGCTGGGAGCCGAGCGGTTGGCGGGTGCAGGCCGCCGCCTTCGGCGCGGCGCTCGCCGGGGCCTGGCTGCTGAGCCAGATCGAGCGCCGCTGGCCGCGTCTGGCCGAGCCGCTGATCGGCGTGAGCTTCGTGCTCGCCGCCAGCCTGGCCGCCCTGGTCTCGGCGCACGACCCGCACGGCGGCGAGCATCTGCGCGATCTTTTGGTCGGCCAGATCCTCTGGGTGAACTGGCCCCAGGTGGCCGGGCTCGGCCTCGTCACCGGCGCGGCCCTGCTCGCCTGGCGCGCGCTGGAGGGCCGGCGCTGGGGCTTCTACCCGGTGCTGGCGCTGTGCGTCACCGCCTCGGTGCAGGTGGTCGGGGTCTGGCTGGTGTTCGCCAGCCTGATCCTGCCCGCGCTCGCCGTCGGCCGGCTGCGGGCAGCGTCGGCCTGGGCCGTCGGCCTCGGTCTGGGCGCCTTCGGCTATGCGACGGGCCTCGCCCTCTCGGCCTGGCGCGACTGGCCGGCCGGCGCGGTGATCGTGCTCATGCTCGCCCTCGGCGCCCTGATCGGCGCGCGTATAATCGCACTATCCCGCAACGATTGAAGCCCCGCCCATGAGCAACGACACCTGGCACGGCACCACCATCCTGAGCGTCCGCAAGGGCGAGTCGGTCGCCCTGGGCGGCGACGGCCAGGTGACCCTGGGCAACGTGGTGATCAAGGCCAGTGCGCGCAAGGTGCGCCGGCTGTATCAGGACAAGGTGCTGGCCGGTTTCGCCGGCGGCACCGCCGACGCCTTCACCCTGTTCGAACGGTTCGAGGCCAAGCTGGAGAAGCATCAGGGCCAGCTGGTGAAGAGCGCGGTGGAGCTGGCCAAGGACTGGCGCACCGACCGCATGCTGCGAAGGCTGGAGGCCATGCTGATCGTGGCGGACAGGAGCGCCACCCTGGTCATCACCGGCAGCGGCGACGTGCTGGAGCCGGAATACGGCATCGCCGCCATCGGCAGCGGCGGCGCCTATGCCCAGGCCGCGGCCCGGGCCCTGGTCGATCACAGCGATCTGGCGCCGCGCGAGATCGTCGAGAAGTCGCTGGCGATCGCCGGCGACATCTGCATCTACACCAACCGTAATTTCACCATCGAAACCCTGTAAGGGCCGGCGCGGACGCCGCGCTCAATCGTCGGCGCCGACCGGCCTCTTGCTAAGCTTCCTTTGCAGGGTGCGCCGGTGCATCTTGAGCGCGCGCGCCGTGGCCGAGATGTTGCCGTCGTGCTCGGCCAGCACCCGCTGGATGTGCTCCCACTCCAGGCGCTTGACCGGCAGCGGCGCCTCAGCCGGCTCCACCCCGGCATCGCCCTGGTCGCGCTGCAGGGCGGCGAGGATCGCGTCGACCTCGGCCGGCTTGACCAGATAGTGCGTGGCGCCGAGCTTGATCGCCTCGACCGCGGTGGCGATGCTGGCATATCCGGTCAACAGCAGGATGCGCATGTCGGGCCGCAGCGCCTTCAGCCGCTCGATCAAGACCAGGCCGGATTCGCCCGGCATGCGCAGATCGACCACGGCCGCCTCGGGTGGCTGGGTCCGGGCCAGCTCCCAGGCCGCCGCGCCATCGGCCGCCTGGCGCACGGCAAGGCCGCGCCGGCTCAGGGCGCGTGCCAGCACCAGGCGAAAGGCCTCGTCGTCGTCGACCAGCAGGATGTCGCGAAACGGCAGCGCGCTCATTTGAGCTCCAGCGCGCGCAAGGGCACGTCCACCCGGGCCTCGCTGCCGCCGCCCGCGCGCGGCATCAGGCGCGCCGCGCCGCCCAGATGCTCGATACCGGCATGGGTGAGCAGGAGCCCCACACCGCGCCCGGCGCCCTTGCTGCTCAGCGCCCGGCGCCCGGCCGCCCCGGCCAGTTCGGGCCCAAGGCCGGGACCGCGATCGAGTACGCGCACATGCAGGCGCTCGGCATCCCACTCGGCCTCGATCGCCACCTCATCGGGCGAGGCATCGGCCGCGTTGTTGTAGAGGCTGACCAGGGCCTGGGCCAGCACCGGGTCCGGGCGGATCGGGGGCGCCGGCCGCGTTCCCTCGATGCGGCAGGCGACGCCGACATGGGGCCGCATCAGCTGCCAGTGTTCGATGGTTTCCTTCAGCCAGGCATCGAGCGGCACCGGCTCGAGCGTGCGGCCGACCCCGGCGCTGACGGTGAGCCGGGTCAGCAGCGCCTTGCAGCGCTCCGCCTGGCGCACCAGCAAATCCAGGCCCTCGGCCAGCTCGCGCTCCTGGCCATGCGCATCGCGCAGTTCCCGCGCCAGCACCGTCATGGTGGCAAGCGGGGTCGACAGCTCGTGGGCGGCACCGGCGGCCTGCATGCCGAGGGCGAAGACGCCGGCATCGCGCAGGGCCCGCTCCCGCTCGGCCGCCAGCTCCCGCTCGCGCTGGCGCAGGCTGGCCGCCAGCTGCACCACGAACCAGGCGACCAGGCCGGCGCTGATGACGAAGTTGAACCACATGCCGAGCAGATGCAGGTTGAAGGCATCCAGATCGCCGGCGGCCGGCAGCGGCAGATGCCAGACGATGAGCAGGCTGTAGAGCGCGCCGCAGAACACGGCGGCGAGCCAGGCATAACCGGCCGACAGCGCGGTGGCCGCCAGGATGACCGGCAGCAGCAGGAGCGAGACGAAGGGATTGGCGTAGCCGCCGCTGAAGAAGAGCTGGCCGGCCAGGGCAACGCTGTCGGCGGCGAGCTGGGTGAAAACCTCCGGCTCGCTCGCCGGCCAGGGCTGCCTGAGCCGCCACCCGGTCAGGCCATTGAGCAGGAGCAGCAGGCCGACGATGCCCAGCATGGGTGCCAGCGGCAGGGCCATGTCCAGGCCGAACACCGCCACACCGATGGCGAGCGCCTGGCCGGCGATGGCCAGATTGCGCAGCCCGGCCAGACGCCGCAGCAGATTGAGGGTCGGGGCGGAGGCCTCGGGGATCGACATGGGCCCACATTGTACCGGCCGTGAACGAAAGCGCGGCGTGCGACGAAATGCCGCAGCCGCGGCTGCCGGCTTCCCCTAAAATCACCCGGGTTGCGGCGGCGACCGCACCTGTCTGAACCCAAATCAAGGAGTGGTCATGAAGTTATTCCATTGGATTCTGGTATCTGCCTTCTGCCTGTCGGGCCCCACTTGGGCGGCCGAGGTCAAGGTCGAACAGGCCTGGGCCCGGGCCACCGCCCCGGGCCAGAACGTCGGCGGCGTCTTCATGACCCTGAGCGCCGAGCGCGATCTAAGCCTGGTGGCCGGCAGCAGTCCGGCCGCGGCCCGCGTGGAGCTGCACACCATGCGCATGGACAACAACGTCATGGTCATGCGCCCGGTCGACAAGATCGAGCTGCCCAAAGGCAAGAAGGTGGAGCTCGCGCCGGGTGGGCTGCACATCATGCTGATCGGGCTCAAGGCCCCGCTCAAGGCCGGCGACAAGGTGCCGCTCAGCCTGACCCTGCGCGACGCCAAGGGCAAAACCCAGGCGCTCGAGGTTGCGGCCGAGGTGCGCGAGATGGGCGGCGGCATGCCGATGCCGCACGGCCATCATCACTGAGCCCGCCGTCACAAACAAAAAAGCCGGCGCAGCCGGCTTTTTTTGTTGGGCTGGAGAGCCGCTCAGGCCTCTTTTTCCAGCTCCTCGATCGAGGTGTGGCGCACGTCCTTGCCCTTGACCATATAGACCACGTATTCCGACATGTTCTTGGAGTGGTCGCCGATGCGCTCGAGCGCCTTGACCACGAACAAGAGGTCGATCACGGTGGAGATGGTGCGCGGGTCTTCCATCATGAAGGTGATCAGGTGGCGCGTGATCATGTGGAATTCCTCGTCCACCTCCATGTCGGCCCGGGCCAGCTGGGCCGCCACTGAGGTATCCAGCCGGGCGAAGGAATCCAGCGCCTGCTGCAGCATCTTGATCGCCAGCCCGGCCATGTACTTGATCTCGTTGTAGCGCGGCCCGGTCAGGCGGTCATGCTGGTAGACCTGCTTGGCGATGCGGGCGATCTTCGAGGCCTCGTCGCCGATGCGCTCCAGGTCGGTCACGGTCTTGATGATGGTGAGGATCAGGCGCAAATCGCTCGCCGCCGGCTGACGCAGGGCGATGATGTGGGTGCAGTCCTCGTCGGTCGCCACCTCGAGGGCGTTGACCTTGTGGTCCATGGCCATCACCTGGTCGGCCAGGTCCATGTCGCCGTTGATCAGGGCATCGACCGCGCGGTTGATCTGCTCCTCGACCAGCCCGCCCATTTCGAGCACGCGCGCACGCACCGCCTCCAGTTCGGTATCGAATTGCTTGTAGGTATGTTCGGTGGGCATGGATTCCTCTCGAATGTAATATGGCGCAGCGGGGCCGTTGCCCGAATTATAAACACGCCCGTCGGGCGAATTATGACAACTCCGTGACGAATGGCACCTCAATTCGCTGGCCGTCGATTTCCAGCGACATCAGCCAGTCGCGCCGGCCGCTGACGCAGACCGGCAGCACGATGCGCCCCCGGAACACGCCCTGCGCATCCGGTCGCAGGGTGTAGAGATTGAACCCCATGTCCATGTCGACCATGGTGAACTGGGCCTGCACGCGGCGCGCGCCCGGCGCCTTGACCCAGAGCTGGAAGGGCTTGAGCACCCTGAGCTCGCCTTCGACGCCCAGCTCGATCGTCCGGCCGGCCAGGGCCACGCTGCAGCCGGCCACCAGATTGGGGCAATGCACGGTTTGCGGCGGTGTCGACTGGCGCGTCGACCAGACCGCCAGCAGCAGCACGATCAGGCCGATGACCAGGCCGGGTGCCCACAGGAGGAGACGCCGATTCAACGCCATGCCCGCCCCTTGAGGGCAACGCCGTGGGCACCGTGGCGGCGCGCCCGGTCGAGATCGGCCTCGGACAAACCGCCCAGCGCGAAGACCGGGATCGGACACCCGGCCACCAGCTCGGCGAAGCGCTGCCAGCCCAGGGTGGGCGCGCCCGGATGCGAGGCGGTGGGCAGCACCGGCGAGAGCACGGCCAGATCGGCGCCGAGCGCGATGGCGCGCGCAAGCTCCCCGGCATCGTGACAGGAGGCGCCGACCCAGGGCAGTTCGGGGCGCTGGCTCAATTCGGCCAATTGCCTCGCACCGAGGTGGACGCCGACACCCAGCGCGCGCGCCAGTTCGATGTCGCCGTTGATCAGAAGCTGCGCCCCGGCGGCGCGGCAGCGCCCGGCCACGCTGCGTGCCAGCGCCGCGAAGTCGCCCGCGGGCATCTGTTTCTCGCGCAGCTGGACCAGGCGCAGGCCGGCGGCCAGGCGCTCATCCAGGCACTGGAGGAAAACATCGACACCGAGGGTCTCGGCATCGGAAATGGCATAGATGAGGGGCAGCGCCAGCCCGCGCAGGATGGGGCCGTTGGCCGGCAGGATGGGCTCGACCCCGGGCCGCTCGGCGTTGACCCAGGCCAGGCGCTGGCCCTCGTGCGGATGCGGCTCGCCCTGCCAGCCGGTCACCCGGAAGAAACGCAGGTCCACCTGGGCATGGGGATAGTCGTAGCAGCGGCTGAGCCAGGGATAGGCACCGGTCACCGCGATGCCCAGCTCCTCCCTGAGCTCGCGCACCAGGGCCTCGCGCGCGGTCTCGCCCGCCTCGACCTTGCCGCCGGGGAATTCCCACCAGCCGGCATAGGCCTTGCCCTCGGGCCGGCAGGCCATGAGGAAGCTGCCGTCGGGCCGCTCGATCACGGCGGCCGCCACCTGGACACGTGGGTTCATCCTGAAGCTCTCATTTGAACCGCAAAGGCGCAAAGAACACGGAGCAAAACTAAGGATTGCCTATTGCCCGACGCGTATCTGCCGGATGTCCGGGCTGCGCCGCAGAAGCGGATGAATCGCTTCGCGCCCTCTGCGCCTTTGCGGTTGGCTGATTTTTTAAAGCTCATCGCTTCAAGCCCTGCCGGCCCACCCAGTCGGCAGCGAACTGGCGCGCCACCCGGCCGCTGCGGCCGCCGCGCAAAATGGCCCATTGCAGGGCCTCGCCGCGCATGGCCGCATCGACCCGGCCACCCAGGGCGACAACCCAGCTTTCGACGATGTCGAGATAGGCGTCCTGGTCAAAGGGGAAAAAGGAGAGCCAGAGGCCGAAGCGGTCGGCCAGCGACAGCTTCTCCTCGGTGCTCTCGCCCGGATGCACCTCGCCGCCGCGCCGCGTGGCCTCGGCGTTTTCGTCGAAAAACTCCGGCATCAGGTGGCGCCGGTTCGAGGTGGCATAGATCAGCAGATTGCCCGGCGCGCCGGCGATGCTGCCGTCGAGCACGGCTTTGAGCGCCTTGTAGGCGGGGTCGTCGGCCTCGAACGAGAGGTCGTCGCAAAACACGATGAAGCGATAAGGCTGGCCGGCGATGGCCTGGGCGATCTCGGGCAGGTGTACCAGGTCGGCCCGGTCGACCTCGATCAGGCGCAGGCCCTGTTTGGCGTGGCGGCCAAGCATGGCCTTGACCAGCGAGGACTTGCCGCAGCCGCGGCTGCCCGAGAGCAGGGCGTTGTTGGCCGGCAGGCCGGCCACGAACTGCCGGGTGTTGCGATCGAGCGCGGCCTTCTGTTCGTCGATGCCGCGCAGACTCTGCCAGGCCACGAGCTGCGGCTCGGCCACCGGCAGCAGCGCGCCGTGCTGGAAGTGGCGCTGCCAGCGCGCCGCCCGCACCTTTCTCCAGTCGATGGCCGGCGGCGCCGGCGGCAACCAGGCATCGAGCCGGGCGAGCAGGGACTCGGCGCGTGCGAGAAATTGATCAAGCGACTCGTTCATGGTTGCCATTATTCTGGATTCCCGCCTGCGCGGGAATGACGGAACACGCCAACGGCTGACGCTAGTGTCGCTCCCGCGCAGGCGGGAGCCCAGTCAAACAATGGCTTCATACAAATCCTGCCAGTCCGGATTGGATGCCTCGATCAGGCGCAACTTCCAAGCGCGGTTCCATTTCTTCAATTGCTTTTCCCGAACGATGGCCGACGCCATAGTCTCGTACCGTTCATACCAAACCAGCATGTGTACGGCATGGCGATTCGTAAAACCCTCGACCAAATCGTTCTTGTGCTGCCAAACCCGCTTGACCAGATCGGATGTCACGCCGATATAGAGTGTTCCGTTCCGACGACTGGCGAGCATGTAAACACATGGCTGCATGGCCTGGATTACCCCGCAGCCGGCTCCCGAATGGTTAAGTCGGGGTCGAGAATGACCATCAGGTGCGGTACTCGGCGTTGATCTTGACGTAGTCGTAGGAGAAGTCGCAGGTCCACACCGTGGCCGCCGCCTCGCCGCGATTGAGCTCGATGCGCACCAGGATGTCGGACTCGGCCATCACCCGGCGGCCGTCCTCATCGCGGTAGCTGGCGGCACGGCCGCCGTTTTCGGCCACCACCACATCCCCCAGATAGAGCTTGATCCGGTTCACGTCGAGGTCGTCGATGCCGGCATAGCCGATGGCGGCAAGGATGCGGCCGAGGTTGGGGTCGGAGGCGAAGAAGGCGGTCTTCACCAGGGGCGAGCGGGCCACAGCATAGGCGATCTGCTTGCATTCGGCCTCGCTGCGGCCGCCCTCGACCTGGATGGTCATGAACTTGGTGGCGCCTTCGCCGTCGCGCACGATGGCCTGGGCCAGTTCGATCATCAAATCGGTCACCGCATCGCGCAGCGGCACGAAGCGGGGATCGCCGTCGTCCATCAGCACCGGGGCTTGGGTCACGCCGGTGGCGATCAGGACGCAGGAATCGTTGGTCGAGGTATCGCCATCGACGGTGATGCAGTTGAACGAGCGGTTCACCGCGTAGCGCAGGATGGCCTCCAAGGCCTCGCACGACACCGGCGCATCGGTGGCGACGAAGGACAGCATGGTCGCCATGTTGGGGTGGATCATGCCCGAGCCCTTGGCGATGCCGGTGACCACGAACTCGACGCCGTCGAGCACGACCTTGCGCGAGGCGGCC
This sequence comes from Thiobacillus sp. UBA2597, assembly GCA_002339725.1. Taxonomy (GTDB): domain Bacteria; phylum Pseudomonadota; class Gammaproteobacteria; order Burkholderiales; family Thiobacillaceae; genus Sulfuritortus. The sequence continues at coordinate 3,830 of DDKN01000054.1, read as the reverse complement.
TTGGGCACGATGTCGGTGGTCATGATCGCCTCGGCGGCATTGGCCCAATTGGCCGGCTTCAAGTCGGCGAGGGCGGCGGGCAGCGCGGCGATGAGCTTGTCGTGCGGCAGGGGTTCCAGGATGACGCCGGTGGAGAAGGGCAGCACCTGCTCCGGCTTCAATGCCAGTTGTTGGGCGAGCGCGGCGCAGGTCTCGCGCGCGCGGCGCAGGCCGTCCTCACCGGTGCCGGCATTGGCGTTGCCGGTGTTGACCACCAGGGCGCGGATGCCGGCGTCCGAATGCAGATGCGCCTTGCACAGCGTCACCGGCGCGGCGCAGAAGCGGTTCTGGGTGAACACGCCGACCACCTCGGAATCGTGCGCGAGGCGCATGACCAGCACGTCCTTGCGGCCCGGTTTCTTGATGCCGGCGGAGGCGATGCCGAGTTCGACGCCGGGCACGGGCAACAGGGAAGCGGGATCGGGGGCGGTGAGTTTGACCGGCATTTCGCTTGCGCTTTCGAAAGAGACGAAGGCGCCATTTTACGCCGGCCTTCAGCCGACGACGTAGAGCTGGCCGTCGGTAAAGACCAGGGCGGCGCGCACCGGGCGGTCCGGGTAGAGCGCGGCCATGGCCGCGCGGTAATCCTCGATCTGGGCCAGGTGCGGCGCGGCCCGGCGCGCAAGGTCGGCTTCGTCCAGGCCGCCGGTCTTGTAGTCGAGCACCCAGACCGCGTCGTCGAATTCCACCAGCCGGTCGATCCGGCGCAGCGCGCCGTCGGCGCCGAGGTATTCCACTTCGTTGCGGGCGCGGCGGTATTGGCCGGCATCGAAGAAACGGGCCAGCGCGGGCTGCGCGATCAGGCGTTCGGCCATGGCACGCGCCGCTTCGTGCAGGGCCGGCGCCGTCGCCAGTTCCTGCGCTGTCAGGGCCGCGCCGCCGGTCAGGGCCTCGAGATGGCGATGCACCCAGGTGCCGAAATCCGCCGGCGCGCCGGCTGTCGTGCGCAGGCGGCCGACCGCCCGGGGCGGCGGCAGCGCGATCTGGGGCGGCGTTTCCCGGGTTGGCGTTGCCGCGCCCTCCTGCCAGACCATCTCGGGCAGCGTCGCCATAGGGGCCGCCGCCAGCGCCGCCTGCAGTTCCGCCAGCCAGCCCTTGCCGGTATCCAGCCCGGTGACGAACAGGGCCTGGCCGGCCCGGGTCATCGCCACATAGAGCAGGTTCAGGCGCTCGCGCGCGGCCAGCTGCCGCTCCTGTTCGAACAGGGCATCGCGGCAACGGCCGCGCCAGTCCTTGGCGCCGAACAGCGAGAAGTGGCGCGGCCGGTCCTCGGCCGCCGGCCAGTCGATCAGGGCGCCGTAGGGTTCGCGCTCCCCGCCTTCCTCGTCGGCCTTGATCAGGAACACCACCGGCGCCTCCAGGCCCTTGGCGGCGTGGATGGTGAGCATGCGCACGGCGTCGCCGTGATCGGCCACCGCCTCGTCCGGCGCGTCGCTGCCGGCCTTGTCGCGCAGGGCCCGGAGTTCGTCGAGCAGGCGCGGCAGGCTGGGGTAGCGCCCGCCGCCCAGCTCCAGGGTCAGCGCCAGGAAGGCGCGCAGATTGGCCAGCACCCCGGGGCGCAGGCGCTCGGGCACGGCGGCGGCATAGCGCGCCTCGACCTCGGCCTGGTGGAACACGCGGTCGAGCAGATCGTGCGCCGGCAGCCGGCCGGCCTCGGCCAGCCAGGCGCCGAGCAGCCGGGCGGCGCGCTGCACGGGGGGCGGCGCCTCGGGCGCCCAGGCCTGCAGGCGGGCAAACCAGGCGCCCTCGCCCTGGCGCGCCAGCGCCATCAGGTCGGCATCGCCCAGATCGAAGATCGGGCTCTTGAGTACCTGGGCCAGGGCCAGGTCGTTCAAGGGCAGGGTGAGGAAGGTGAGCAGGGCGATCAGATCGCTTGCCTCCAGGGTGGAGAGCAGCTCGCCGCGCCGGTTGCCGACGAAGGGAATGCCGGCCTGCTTGAAGGCGGCCTCGAACACCTCGAGCTGGGCCCGGGTGGCCGAGAGCACCAGGATGTCGCCATAGGTCGCAGGCCGCGCAGGCCGATCGACCTGCAGGCGGCCGACGATGGCTTTTATCCTCGCGGCCACCGCCTCGGCTTCGTTGGCCCGTTTTTCCGGCTCCTCCGGTGCCGGCGTGATGAGCGGGTTGCGGAATTCCCCACCCCTGCCCTCCCCGCAAGCGGGGAGGGGGTCAGCCCCTCCTCCATTTGTGGGGGTGGCCGGGAGGGTATCAGCCCCTCCCCCACCTGTGGGGAAGGCCGGAAGGGAATCAGCTCCCCCCCCACTTGTGGGGGAGGCCGGGAGGGGATCAACTCCTCCCCCACCTGTGGGGGAGGCCGGGAGGGGATCAACTCCTCCCCCACTTGTGGGGGAGGTAGGGAGGGGATCAACTCCTCCCCCACTTGTGGGGGAGGTAGGGAGGGGGACCGCAATCAGCTCGCACCAGCCCGGCAGCTCCACCTGATGCGCCGTGTGCTCGGCGAAACCCGGGTAATCCGCCCGGCCGCCGAGCGCGGCATTGACCCAGGCGACCACCCGGGGTGCGCAGCGCCGGGTCTCGTTCTGCGGAAAGTATTGGGCATCGAAATGGCGTTCGAGAAAGGCGCGCGCCTCCGAGAGCACCCGCGGCTCGGCCCGGCGAAAGCGGTAGATCGACTGCTTGGGGTCGCCCACCACGAACAGCGTCGGCCGCTCGCCGGCGCCACCGTAGGCATCCAGCCACTGGCGCAGGATGCGCCACTGCAGCGGGTTGGCGTCCTGGAACTCGTCGAGCAGCAGGTGCTTGTAGCGGGCATCCAGCTTCATCTGGAGCGCGGCCGAGGTCTCCTCGTCGGAGAGCAGGCGGCAGGCCTCCCACTCGGCATCGGTAAAATCGAGGCCGTCGCGCTCGGCCTTGAGGTTCTGGTAGAAATCGAGCAGGGCGAGGCCGGCGGTGAGGCCCCAGCGGTTGAGCCTGAGCGCGGCCTGTTCCTCGAGCAGGGCCTGTGCCGCCAACACCCGCTCGCACAGGCGGCCGTGCAGTTCCAGGAACTGCGCGCTGGTGGCCGGCGCCAGGCGCCGGTCCATCTCCTTCGAGGCCTTCCAGGCGCGCGGCTCGCCCTTTTGCGTGAGCAGGGCGGCCTTGATGCCGTCGAACCTCGCCTTATCGGTTTCCCGCAATGCCGCCTCCAGGATGGCCGCCCGCTCCGCCGCCTCCTTCACCCCCACGCCGTTCTTTGCGAGCAGTGCCTGATAGTCGCGCAGATCGGTGTGAAAGACCGCATCGGCCAGCAGGGGTGCCAGGACGTCGTCATCCTCCGTCACCCCGGCCAGCGCTTCGAGTTCGGCCATGGCCTCGGCCAGGGCATCGGGCCGGCCCTCGGCCCAGGCCCACCATTCGGCGCGCTTGCGCACGAAGCTCTCCAGCAGCTGGCGCACGCTGGCCAGCGGCAATTCCGTGATCAGGGCGCGGAAGGCCTGCTCCTCGGGCGAACCCGGCTTGTCGCGCAGGGATTCGGCAAAACCCAGCCAGGCCTCGTCCAGCAGCAGGACATCGCTCTCGATCAACCTGCCCGGCGGCCGCGCCTCCAGCGGGGCATGGGCCAGGAGCTTGAGGAACCAGCCGTGAAAGGTGGTGATCTCCGGCCCGGGCCGGGCATTGACCACGGCGGCGAACAGGCCGCGCGCCTTGGGCAGCAGCGCCCGCGCCTCGGCCTCGCTCAGGCCGCGCTGGGCGAGGAAGTCGATCACCTCGTCATCCCCCTTGAGCGCCAGCCATTCGAGCCATTCCAACAGCCGCGCCCGCATCTCGCCCGCCGCCTTGCGGGTGAAGGT
>DDKN01000055.1 GCA_002339725.1 Thiobacillus sp. UBA2597 | reverse complement strand
ATCAGTTCCTGCGCCATGCGCAGCGGCACCACGCTGTCGCGGCCGCCGGCCAGGAACAGGAAGCGGTGCGCATCCTGGGGCAGGTTCGCCACCGGGTCGTAGCGCTCGGGGCAGCCGAAGCTGGAGAGTCGGGCCGGGGTCGAGTCGATCACCGCGCGGTCGAAGCCGACGCCGCTGCCCACCACGTTGAGCAGCACGATGCCGCCGAAGGAAATACCGTAGAGATGATGCGGGCCGGCGCTCGCGGCGCGAATGCGCTCGGCCAGCTCCCGGTAGTCGCTGACCATGGCCTTGAGCCGGCGCTTGCCCTCCGACTGGCCGTAGCCGCGATAGTCGAAGACATAGACCTCCAGTCCGGCCTGGGCCAGCAGCGCCAGCTCGGGCAGCACCTGGTCGGCCAGCATGGCATTGCCCTGCGCCACCAGCACCGTGCCGCGCCGCTCGCCCAGCAGGGGCTTGAGCCGGTAGCCCCGCAGCCGCCGGCCATCGCGGGTCTTGTGTTCCAGCGCCTCCGCGTTGGGAATACGCTGGGCCGCCGTCGGGTCCGGCTTGCCGGCCAGCCGGCTCCAGGTCCAGAAGGCGAAAGGCTCCATGAGCGCGCCGCAGACGGTCTCTTCGAGGCTGTCGGGCTCGGCGGCCATGGCCTGTCCATAGGGAGTCATGAAAAGGAGGGCGACGAGGAAACGAGGAATGAACGACTTGCCGATGGTCATTCGCCCCCTCCTGGTACCCAATCCCCCTAAGCGGCCTGCAACAGAAACTCCACCTTCACCGCCTCATAGGGAAAGACGATGCGGCCGTCCTCCGTGCGGTCGAGCAGCCCCGCATTGAGCAGCGCGGTGACATCGCCATGCACGGCCTTCACGTCGCGGCCGGCACGGCGGGCCGCTTCGCGAATGGACACCGGCCCGGCCCCGCACAACAGCTTGAGCAGTTCCCAGCGCTTTTCGGTCAGCACCTTCCAAAGCAGCTCCGGGCTGGCGAAACTGATGCGGGCGGATTTCTGGGGTTTGCCCGTCTTCCACGCCTGGGCGAAATCCGCCATCGCATCGGCGGGCGTGCGTACATCAAGCGTTACGGTTTTCATGGTTCCATCTCGCGATATCCTGCTGAAAATCGGCAAGCAATTGATCCGGCGTCGTGAACCGGTAAGGGCTTTCCCTGCCCTTGAAGTGCCGGTGATCACCCTTGCCGGTCTCGTTGTCGTAGCGCAGCACGCATTCCCCGTTCACGACGTACGCCAGCCTGTACTTGTAGCCATGAAGCAAAAATCGCGGATTCAAATTCGAAGTGCAATCTGGATTAACGGGAAGGTAGGGCGCCCCGCCCTCGCAGGGCGGCCGATTTATGCCGGTATGCGATGCGTGTCGAGGGAGTAGCCCTTTTCCAGAAACAGCCTCAGGCAGGCATCCGCCACCGCGGCATCGTATAGCCTGCCCTTGTAGCGCGAGATTTCCTGCAGCGCGGGAAAGATACCGAAGCCGGGGCGATAGGGGCGGTGCGAGGCCATGGCCTCGACCACGTCGGCCACCGTGAGGATGCGCGCCTCCAGCAAGATGTCCGGCTCGCGCAGGCCGTTGGGGTAGCCTGAGCCGTCCAGCTTCTCGTGGTGCTGCAGCACGATGTCGGCCACCGGCCAGGGGAAGTCAATGCTCCTGAGGATCTCGTATCCGGCGCGGGGGTGGGTCTTGATGATCTCGAACTCGGCGTCGGAGAGCTTGCCGGGGTTGGCGAGGATTTCCGCCGGCACGTGGATCTTGCCGATGTCGTGGACGATGCCCGCCATGCGCAGGCCCTGGATGCGGTCCGCGTCCAGACCCATTTCGCGGGCGATGGCGCAGGCCAGCTCCGCCACGCGCCGCTGGTGGCCGGCGGTGTAGGGGTCGCGCATCTCGACCGTGCCGGCAATGGCGGTCACCGCGTGGTCCAGGCTGGCGTCGAGTTTCTCCAGGATGCCCATGCGCTCGGCACGCGCGCGCAGGTTGCCGATGCCGAAGGCGAGATCGCCCGCCAGCTCCTGCAGCAGCACCACCGTCTCGTCGTCGAAGGCGCTGGGCTCGCGGCTACCAACCCACAGACAGCCGAAATGATGGCCCTCCGATACCAGGGGCAGCATCGCGGCGGAGGCGATGTTCAACTCACCGCCGGCTGCCCCGGCTTCGGGATCGTGCGCGAGATCGTTGCGGATGTCGGCCGCGCAGGACTGGAAATCTCCGCTGGTTTCCACCGCGCGCCGCGCGCAGAAGGCCGTCACGAAGCCCATCTGCTCCTCGTTCAACCCTGCCGCGCCCGCCACCGCCAGCGCGGTGCCGTTGCCGAGTAGGACGCAGGCGCCGCAAAAGCCGCCGTGGCTCACCAGCACCTGGCACATTTCGCGGCAGAGCGCCAGTTCGTCGGCGGCATGCACCAGGGTCTGGTTGCACAGGCTGATGGTGCGGTACATCCGGTCCAGGCGCTCGATGCGCTGATGCGCCTGCCGCTGTTCGGTGACGTCCCAGAAGATGCCGAGAATGCCGGTGGGCTCGCCCGAGGCGGCGAGGAGCGGCACCTTCACCGTGTGCACCCAGGCTTCCTGCCCGTCGGCGGCGCGGTAGGGTTCCTCGATCTCCTCGACGCGGCCGCCGGCCATGATGCGCGCGTCGTCGGCCCGGTATTTCTCCGCCAGCTCCCGCGGGTAGAACTCGAAATCGTCGCGTCCGGCGATGTCGTCCGGCTGCGCCAGCTTGAGGTCGCGGGCATAGGCCGCGTTGCAGGCGACGTAGACGGAGCGGGCGTCCTTCCAGAAGATCTTCTGCGGCAGGTTCTCCAGCAGGGTGCGATGCTTGGCCTCGCTCGCGGCGATCGCGGCGCGGGCTTGGTCGAGGGCGGTGATGTCGGTCAGGTCGTGGCGGCTGCAAAGATACGCGCCGTCCGCGTCGAACAGGGCCGCGGCACGCGACAGGAAGACCCGGCCGTCCGGCAGGCGCACTTCTTCCGTCTCCTCTTCCTCCGCCTTGTCCATCGCATGGCGGCAGGAGGGCAGGGGACCGCCGTTCTTGGGGAACGCCTCCCAGTAGGGGCGGCCCAGTGCCTCCTCCTCGGTCATGCCGGCGAGTGCCAGGTAGGCGCGGTTGGCCAGGATCAGGCGGAATTCCCTGTCGTGGAGGAAGATCGGGTTGGGCGCCGCGTCCAGGACACGGCGCAGGTCGATGTCTCGGATATCTGTTGCCATGGCCCCCTCTCCAATTCCGGCGGCGATGATTGCCCAGAAATACATTAGACCGTGGATTTTTTGCGAGCGCGGATTCATCCACGAAGTGCAACACGGCTGAATGATTGCATAAAAACCTGATGCGGGGTTTTCCAGCCCAGGCGTTTTATGGGTCTGTGATTCAGGCGGCCTTTTGCAGGTTCATCACCTTCAACCGCTGACACAAGCTCCCGATGATCCGCCGCGAGAATGGCGCCGAGTAGCGCATCAGTTCTTCCAGCAGTTGCGGCGGCAGGGCGAGGACGGTGATGTCGGTTTCGGCCACCACGGTGGCGCTGCGCGGCTCGCCCAGGAGGTAGGCCATTTCGCCGAACAGCTCGCCCTGCTCGATGTGGCCGAGCGGGCTGCCGTGGGCGCCGCCCTTGTACAGCGCGACCCGGCCGCGGTAGAGGTAGTAGCTTAGATCGTCCCTGTCGCCTTCGTGGATGAGCACGCTGCCGGCGGGCAGGGTCTGGCCGTATTTATCGAGCAGGCGGTTGATGCCGCTGAAGGCCAGGTTTTCCAGGCGATTGGCGCCTTTGCCTTCACTGCCGAGGAACAGGCGTTCCAGCGCGGCGACGTCGACCTTGGTGACGGCGTAGAGGCATTGGGCCCAGGCGAAGAAGGTGAGGCTGAGGAAGTAGATGCCGATCAGCACGAACACCACGCCGGCGAGCGAGCCGTAGAGGGCGCGGTATTTCTCGGCGCTGAAGAAGTGGCCGAAGCCGCTGGCCAGGATGACCAGGCTGAGCGCGGCCAGCGCGCTGACCCAGAGTGTGGCCCGCAACGGCGGCCGCTTCAGGGGCAGGCGCCAGTAGGCGAAGAAGGTGAGGGCCCAGACGGTGAGGACGGTGAGCAGGGTGCTGGCAGCCTCCAGCGCACCGGCCCGGGCGCTGCCCAGGAGCGAGGGCTGGGCCAGGAATTCGAGCACGCCGCGCGCGGCGAGGCCGAGCAGGATGAGCAGGAAGGCGAGCGGCACGATGAGCAGGGGGATGGCCCAGGACACCACGAAGCGGCGCTTGCTGTCGGTCGGGAAGATCACCCGGAAGGCGCCCTGCAGGGCGTTGAGCAGGCCGCGCGAGGCCAGCAGCAGGGTGAGCAGGCCGACACCGCCGGCGGCAAGCCGGGCCCGTTCCGGCAGCACGCCGAGCTGGCGCAGGGTGTCGAGGTGGAACTGGTCGTAGAGCGCGGCGAGCAGGATGGTGGCGCGGATCGAGCCCTCGGCCCAGCGTTCGACCCACTGGCTGGCGTAAAGGGTGAGCATGAGCAGGGGCGCGGCCGAGAGCAGGAAATAGAGCGACACCGCCGCCGCATGGTTGTACAGCTCGTTCTTGCTGAACAGGCGCCAGGTGGTCCAGCCGGTCTGCATCAGCCAGTCGAGCCGGTTGCGGGCCCGGGTGGGGGTTTTTGCCTCTGCCATGGGCTCAAGCTAGCCGAAAGTGGGGGAATTGGGCAAGACAGGTAAAATGGCGGTTTTTTCGGGTTGTGCTGGAAATCCTCCCCCTCCCAACCTCCCCCATGCATGGGGGAGGGGTTAGAACCAACCTTCCCCATGCATGGGGAGGAGTTAGAACCAACCTCCCCCATGCGTGGGGAGGGGTTAGAACCAACCTCCCCCATGCGTGGGGGAGGGGCCAGGTGATCGGCTCCCTCCCCGCTTGCGGGGAGGGTTGGGGTGGGGAGCGAACGACTTTTCCGGCCGCCTGATTGTGTTGAACAACCTAGGAAGCTTCCATGTCGCTGATTCGCCCCTTTCCCGCTCTGCGTCCCGCCCCCGGCCGCGCCCAGGATGTGATCGCCCCGCCCTATGACGTGCTCAACACCGAGGAGGCCCGAGTGCTCGCCGAGGGCCGCCCCTGGAGCTTCCTGCACATCTCCAAGCCCGAGATCGACCTGCCGCCCGAGACCGACCCCTATGCGCCGGCGGTTTACGCCAAGGCGGCGGAGAACCTGAAGAAGATGCTGGAAGCCGGCGTGCTCAGGCAGGACGAGCAGGCCTGCTATTACGCCTATCGCATCATCATGAATGATCACGTGCAGACCGGCCTGGTGGCCGCCGCCAGCGTGGCCGACTACGACACCAATCGCATCCGCAAGCACGAGTTCACCCGCCCGGACAAGGAAGACGACCGGGTGCGCCAGATCGAGGCATTGAACGCCCAGACCGGCCCCGTGCTCCTGGCCTACCCGGGCCAGCCCGAGGTGGACAGCATCATCGCCAGCGCCACCCAGGGCCAGCCCGAGGCCGATGCCACGTCCGAATCAGGCGTGCGCCACACCCTGTGGGTGATCCGCGAGGCCAAGACCATCGCCCGGCTGACCGAGCTGTTCGACGCCATGCCCGCCCTCTACATCGCCGACGGCCATCACCGCTCGGCCGCGGCCAGCCGGGTCTGCGCCGCGCGGAAGGCCGCCAACCCCGGGCACACCGGCAGTGAACCCTACAACTATTTCCTCTCGGTGATCTTCCCCCACCACCAGATGAAGATCCTGGACTACAACCGGGTGATCAAGGACCTGAACGGTTTGAGCGAGGCCGATTTCCTGGCCAGGGTGGCGGCGAGCTTCAAGGTCGAGGACGCCGCCGCGGCGGTGAAACCCGCCCGGCCGGGCGAGTTCGGCCTGTATCTGGCCGGCAAGTGGCGCCGGCTCACCATCAAACCCGAGTTGATCCCGGCCGACCCGGTGGGTCGCCTGGACGTGAGCCTGCTGCAGAACAATCTGATCGCGCCCATCCTCGGCATTGCAGACCCGCGCCGGGACAAACGCATCGACTTCGTCGGCGGCATCCGGGGCCTGGCCGAGCTGGAAAAACGGGTGAACTCGGGCGAGATGGCCCTGGCCTTCTCCCTGCACCCCACGCGCATGGAGGACCTGATGGCCGTGGCCGACGCGAACGAAGTGATGCCGCCCAAATCGACCTGGTTTGAGCCCAAGCTGGCGGACGGCATGGCCTCGCACATGTTGGGGTAAGAAGAATTCACCCCTCTCCCTTGGGGAGAGAAGGCGGGGTGAGGTGAAGGATGCCCCGCCGCGATGCCTCCACCCGGCTTCGCTACCGACACCCTGAGAGCGGGTAGCGCGGGCTACGTTCTGAGCACCCGCTATTTATCGCTTTGCCACTTGGCACTGCGCTGCATTTCGCCCCAATGACCTTTGGTGCCGATGAACCAGCGCCAGAGCCCGAGCAGGCGCCACCAGCTGTTGAGCTGACGAAAGCCGATGTTCTCGCCCAGCATGGCCAGATAGAGCCGGGCGACCTGGGCCGGTCGGGGATAGACATGGAAAGTGATCTCCTCCAGCAGGAGGGCGCTGGCGGACAGCAGCAGGCCCACCCCGATGGCCAAGAGCAAAAAGGCGCCGAAGGCCGGCCATGAGATGGCCCCGCCCAGCGCGGCCGCGGCCAGGATCAAGAAACCACCCAGCTCGATCAGCGGTCCCAGGCCTTCGAAGATCAGCACGAAGGGAAAGGCCAGCCAGCCGACCAGGCCGCCTTTGCGGTGGAACAGCAGGGCGCGGTTGAGCCACAGGCTTTCCATCAGCCCGCGCTGCCAGCGCACCCGCTGGTTTTTCAGGGTCTTGAGGTCTTCCGGGGCCTCGGTCCAGCAGATCGGGTCGGTGACGAAGACGATGCGATAGGGTTGCCCGGTTTGCCGGTAAATCCGGTGCAGGCGCACCACCAATTCCATGTCTTCACCCACGGTATCGGTGCGGTAGCCGCCGGCCGCGATGACAGCCGCCTTGCGGAACAGGCCGAAGGCGCCCGAGATGATGAGCATGGCGTTGATCGGCGACCAGCCCATGCGGCCGAACAGAAAGGCGCGCAGATATTCGACGATCTGGAACAGCACCAGCGGATTGCGCGGCAGGCCGATGCTTTGTAAAAAACCGCGGGAGACAGTGCAGCCGTTGGCGATGCGCACCGTGCCGCCGGCGGCGATGACACGGGGATCGGACAGATAGGGACGCACCACGCGCTGCAGGCTGTCGCGCTGCAGGATGGAATCGGCATCGACCGCGCAGAACAGGGGATAACGGCTGGCGTTGATGCCGGCGTTGAGCGCATCGGCCTTGCCGCCGTTTTCCTTGTCGATCACGCGCAGGTTGGGATAGCGGGTCGAGTGATAGATGGCGCGCACCGGCCGGGTCGGCAGGCGCACCCGATAGGCCTCGGGGAAGGGCTGCAGGGCAAACGCCTGCTTGAGCACGTCCATGGTGCCATCCTTCGAGCCGTCGTTGATCACGATGACCTCGAACTCGGGGTAGGCCAGTTGCAGCATGGATCGGACGGAACCGGCGATGTTGGCGGCCTCGTTGTAGGCGGGCATCAACAGGCTGATCGGCGGCTCGAGGCCGGAATACAGGTGGGGCAGGCTGTCGAGCGAACGCGAGGCGCGGCTGTTGGCTACCGCATGGAGCGCGATCATGTTGAGCAGGAGATAACCCAGGGTGAGCCCGAGAAAGTAGATCAGCAGCAGCCATTGCATGGCGTTGGCCAGACCCTGCAGCATCAGACCAACCCCCGCTCAACACTCACCTGGGCCAGGATGTCCCGGCCATAGGGGTCGGTCAAGCCGGCCTGCAGGGCACGCAGGGCGACGGCGTTCATGCCTGGCAGGGACACCAGCGCCTGAGCCGCCCGGTAACGCACCCACCATTCCCGATCGGACAGCAGCGCCACCAGGCGCGCCCGGTCTTCCTCCAGGCCGATGCGCCCGAGGGCGCTGGCGGCGTGCACGCGCACGGCCCAATCGGCGTGGCCGGCCAGGCGGCGCACCGCCGGCAGCGCCAGGGGGTCGCGCACCGCCTTGAGACAGCCCACCAGGACCTCGGGGCTTTGTTCGGTCTGTAGCCAATAGAACAGCAGGGGTTGCAACTCGGTCTCGTGGATGGTGTGCAAATAGGGCAATAGCAGCGGGATCTGCTCGCTCGGCAACTGGGTGGCGAACTGCAGGAAGGGTGCAGTCACCGCATCGGGGCCCGCTTCCTCCAGGATGTTGGCGATGCGCACGCTGGACCAGTCCTTGCGCTGCACCGACTGGGCCAGGATCAGCGGGATGGCCTCCCGCGGCCGGATGTGGGTCAGGCCGCGCGCGGCGATCTGGGACAACAGCGGATTCTCCTGGCCGAGGTGGTCGAGCATGAGCTCCCAATCCCGCTCCTGAGCCATATGGGTCAGGGCGAGCAGGCCGAGCACCCGGTCGGTCATGCTGCGCTTTTCGACACAGGCCCGGGCAGCGCGGTCCATGCCGCAGGCGACGGCCAGGCGGGTGAGGTTGCGGGTGCCTTCCCCGCGCAATAACTCCATCAGATGGATCCAGAGCTGCAGGAACTGGCGTATCGAGCGGGCCGGCAGACGGGGCAGGCTGTCCGGAATCTCGAAGAGCGCCTGGGCCATGATGGGGCGCCAGGTTTCATTGAAGCGCCGTTCCCGGCGCTGGCGCAACATGAGCTGCGCGCGCAGCAACACGCCCTGCGTGAGCAGCAGGAAGGTCAATGCCAGGGCACCGATGCCGCCCCACCAGGCGAGCCGCAACAGCAGGTCAGAATGCGCGGCGTAGTCCAAGCCTTGCCCCGTGCCGGGTATAGAGATCGCCCTGACGCTGGTGGATCAGCTCGTAGCTCACGGCCCAGTCCGGGGTCAGCCAATGGCGCCCGATCAGGCCGAGACTGCGCACATCGCTCGCCAGCACCGAACTGCCCAGATTCTCCAGTTCGCGGCCGACCGCGGCATACAGCCCGATCCGGCTGCGTTCGGCGTAATAGTGGTCGAATTGCAGGCGGTGTGCGGTCGACGAGCCGCTCCCTTCCAGATGGCTGGCGTAAAGGGTATAAGCGGCCCGGTGGTTCGCCCAGTAACGCTCCAGGCCGAGGTTGGCGGTGGCAGTGCGGTCCTGGTTGTACTCGGTCCGGCGCAGGCCGGCCTGGATGCCCCAGCCATCGGGCAGGCTGCGCTGGATTTCACCGAAGGCGGACCATTTGGCCAGCACCTGATGGCTGGGACTGAAGTTGCCCTCCAGCACCAACGTCCAGGCCGGTGCGAGCGGATGGTAGTAGCCGGCGAGCAGTTCGTGGTCGCGCTGGCCGAAACGCTCGGTCTCGCGCAGCAGGCCGTACACCGATTGGCGCGGGCCGAGCTGATAGCCGGCCTCGAGATAGCGGCTTTGCCAGTCGGCATAGCCCCGGTCGAGGTTTTCCCGGCCGGCGCCGATCTCCAGTTCCAGGGGGGCGCCCCAGGCCGGGCCGGCGAGCAGACAGGCGGCCGTCAGGCCAAGCAGTAATTTCATGGCATCACCTTCAAAAAACGCCGGATGCGCGCCAGCAGTTCGTTGGGCTGGAAGGGCTTGAGGATGTAATCGTTGGCGCCGCTGTCGAGCGCGCGCACGATGTCCTGCTCATGCGATTTGACGGTGAGCATGACGATCGGCACGTCCCGCCATGCGGGATTGGCGCGAATGGCCTGGATCAGCTGGAAGCCGTCGCTGTAGGGCAGCATCACGTCGAGCAAGACCAACGAGGGGGCGGGCAGCGTCTGGATCAGGTCGAGCGCCTCGCGCCCATCCTTGGCGCGCACGGCCTCATAGCCCTCGCGCTTGAGGATGAACTCGAGCAGATAGGCGATGACTTCGTCGTCTTCCACCACGACCACGGTGTGGCTGTTCAATCCGGGCCTCTTTATTCTGGCAAAACCGATGGCCCCGATTTTAAGGAAATTCGAGCGGGCAGTGCGCTGGGCCAGGCCTTAAGGGGAGTTACTGAGGCCTGTTCAGGCCAGGCCGTCGCATCGGGCTATTTGGTCTTGAACACGAACACCCCATCCCACGCCGCGCCGGGCGGGTGCTTGCGGAAGTGGGCGATGCGTTCCAGATACAGCGGGTAGAGCCTGGCTTCGGGATGCTGCCCGGCCAAGTTTCTGAGCTCGGCCTCGGCGGCGTCCCAGGCCTGGGCCCGATAGTGGGCGAGGGCCTGTTCGAAGCGGGCGATTTCCTGCTTTACCGCCTCGCTGACCTGCGCCTGCGGCCCGAAGGGTTCGTAGATCGCCACCGGCTTGTCCTTGCCCTTGACCCGCACCCGGTCGAGTTCGCGGAAGACGAAATCGGGCAGGCTCTCGCGGGTGTGCTCGCCGACCAGGATCTCCACACCGTATTCCTTGGTCAGGCCCTCCAGGCGCGAGGCCAGGTTCACCGCATCGCCCATCACGGTGTAGGCGCGGCGGAATTCCGAGCCCATGTTGCCCACGTTCATCACCCCGGAGTTGAGGCCAACCCCGATGCGCATGGCCGGCCAGCCCAGCTTGGGGAATTCCTCGCGCAGCTCCTGCATCTTCGCCTGCATGGCCAGGGCCGCTTCCAGGCCGTGGCGGGCGTGTTCGGGGTCGGGCAGGGGCGCACCCCAGAAGGCCATGATGGCGTCGCCGATGTATTTGTCGATGGTGCCGCGGTGCTCGTGGATCACGCGGGTCATGGTGGTGAGGTAGGCGTTCATCAGGCGGGTGAGCTCGATCGGCGTCAGGCCCTCGGACAGATTGGTGAAGTTGCGCACGTCGCTGAACAACACCGTCATCTCGCGGCTGTCGCCCTCCATGCTGGCCTGCTCCGGGTGTTCCGACAGCTCCTCGACCAGCTCGGGCGGCACATACTGGCCGAACAGCCCGGCCACCCGGCGCTTGGTGCGCGCCTCGAAGAAAAAGCCGTAGACCATGTTGATGGCGAACAGCCCGAGGATGAGCACGGTGACCGAGGCGATGGGATAGACCAGGTTGATGTTCTGCCAGGCCCAGAGATTGAAGCCGACGTTGGCGCCAAGCACGGCCAGTGTGAACAGCAGGCTGGCCACAGGCCCCAGCAGGGTGAGCACCAGGATGATGGCGATGCCGTTGCAGAAGAGCAGGGCCAGTTCCAGGCCCAGCACGTAGGCCGGTTTTTCCTTGATGTTGTTGTCGAGGATGCCGGAGATCAGATTGGCGTGGACCTCCACGCCCGGATAGACGGTGCCCACCGGCACGGTACGCAGGTCCATGAGACCGGGGGCGGTGGTACCGACCAAAACGATGCGCCCGGCGAGCACGTTGGGGTCGACCTTCTTGTTGAGCACGTCGGTGGCGGAGACATAGGGAAAGCTGCCCTGGCCGCCGCGGAAGGGCACCAGGGTGGCGAACTCCTTGTCGACCGGGATGCGGATGTCGCCCAGCTTGACCCACTCGACCGCGGTATAGCCGCTGGCCATGGCCGCCTCGTCGGGGAAGCCGAGCTCGACGAAATCGACCCCGAGGAAGTGGCGTGCCATGAGCAGGGCCAGGCTCTCGTAATAGCCGCCCTGGTATTCCAGCAGCAGCGGCACCCGGCGGTTGACGCCGTCCGGGTCGTGCAGCGGGTTGAAGTGGCCGCTGTCGAGTGCGGCCGCCTGCAGGGCGGGCAGGTTGGCACCGTAGCCGTCCATCGAGCGGGCCTGCAGCCGGATGTCGCCCAGGGCCCCGGGCGGGAAGATGGGCTCGGGCAGAACGCCGGAGACCTGGGCCTGCTGCTGGCCGCTGCGGCTGGTGAAGTAATAGCCGAGGATGACCGGCCGCCCCTTGATGTGCTGGGCGAACAGGGCATCGCGATCGAGTTGGGGTGCCAGCTCGCGGATGGCGGATTGGTATTCCGGGATGTTTTTCAGCCGGCTCTGGGCCAGGCCCTGCAACACCTTGAGGCCGGAGCTCTCGTCGGGCTCGGCGAAAACCACGTCGAAGCCGACGATGGCCACGCCATAGTCGTCGAACAGCCGGTCGACCAGCCGGGCCACCTTGTCCCGGCCCCAGGGCCAGCGGCCCTCGGCCTTGAGGCTCTTTTCATCGAGGTCGACGATGACGATGCGGTGGTCGACCGTGTTCGGCATCAGCAGTTTGAGCCGGGTGTCGTAGGCGATCTCCTCCAGACGATCGAGCAGGGGGATGCGGATGAAGCCGGCGGTGTTCAGCAGCAGGGCGATCAGCAGCAGCAGGCCGGTGAGCATGCGCCAGGCATGGCGCTTCAAGGTGCGGAACATCGGACGGCGATCCCCTTGGCTTTATTGTCGGCTAAGGCCAAGGGCATGGTAGCACAGGGCCGCCGGCCCGATTTCAGGCAGCGCGGTGCATGGCCACCGGGATGCGCCGGGCCCCGAAGGGGCGCTCGAATTTTTGGAAGCGGCCGGCGATGGCGGTATGGCACTTCGGGCAATGGCCGTCGTCGGTCACATGGTATTCGGGAATCTCGTACCAGTCGCGCACGATCAGCGGCGTCTTGCACGATGGGCAGTAGGTGGTGCCGCCCTCGCGGTCGTGCACGTTGCCGGTGTAGACATAGTGCAGGCCGGCCTGCATGGCGAGGCGGCGGGCGCGGCTCAGGGTCTCGGCCGGGGTGGGCGGCAGATGCAGCAGCTTGTAGTCGGGATGGAAGGCGGTGAAGTGCAGGGGCACGTCCGGCCCGAGTTCCTTCAGCACCCAGTCCGACAGGCGTTTGATCTCGTCGTCCGAGTCGTTCAGGGTGGGGATGAGCAGGGTGGTGATCTCGAACCAGACCCGGGTCTCGCGCTTGAGATAGACCAGGGTGTCGAGCACGGCCTGCAGGTGGCCGCCGCAATAGTTCACATAGAAGTCGTCGGTGAAGCCCTTGAGGTCGACATTGGCGGCGTCCATCCTGGCGTAGAACTCACGCCGCGGCGCATCGTGGATGTAGCCCGCGGTGACGGCCACGCTCTGCACGCCCAGCGTGTGGCAGGCGTCCGCCGTGTCCATGGCGTATTCGGCGAACGGCACCGGATCGTTGTAGGTATAGGCCACGCTCTTGCAGCCCAGTCTCTGCGCGGTCCGGGCGATCTCCTCGGGACTGGCGGCGTCGGCCAGGCGGTCGAAGTCCCTCGACTTGGAGATGTCCCAGTTCTGGCAGAACTTGCAGGCCAGGTTGCAGCCGGCGGTGCCGAAGGAAAAGACCGAGCTGCCGGGATAGAAATGGTTGAGCGGCTTCTTCTCGATCGGATCGACGCAGAAACCTGAGCTGCGGCCATAGGTGGTCAGGATCATGCGGCCGCCTTCCATGCGGCGCACGAAACAGGCGCCGCGCTGGCCTTCGTGCAATTTGCAGTCGCGCGGACAGAGGTCGCACTGGATGCGGCCGTCATCCAGCGCGTGCCACCAGCGGCCGGGATAATTCGATTCAGCAACGGTCATGGCGTGTCCTCTTTGAATTTTTCCACGGTGTAGCGATAGAGCTTGATGTCGTCGGCCCAGAAGTAGCCGGGCAGGCCCGCCTTGAGCTTGAGATGGCTCATGAACTGTTCGGGCTCGGGCAGTTGCTCCCAGACCTGGGGCAGGAAGGTGGCGCGGTGGCTGCCATATTCGAGGAT
>DDKN01000011.1:32115-36961 GCA_002339725.1 Thiobacillus sp. UBA2597 | reverse complement strand
AAGCTGGAGGTGGAAAAGCCCAAGGCCGGGGACGAGGCCAAATCATGAGCCTCGACCGTCGCACTTTCCTCAAAGGTATGCTGGCCGGCAGTGCCGCGGCGGTGGCCTGCGCGCCCAACCAGGTCGAGGCCCGCGGCAACCTGACCCTGCCGCCCAAGGCCATGGGCCTTTTGTTCGACAGCACCCTGTGCATCGGCTGCAAGGCCTGCGTCGCCGCCTGCAAGGAGGCCAACGGCCTGCCGCCTGAATTCACCAAGCCGGACGACGTCTGGGACACCCCGCTCGACATCTCGGGCAAGACCAAGAACATCATCAAGGTCTACCGCCATGGCAGCGGCCTGAACAAGGACGCCGAGGTCGACGGCTATGCCTTCATGAAGCATTCCTGCCTGCACTGCGTCGACCCGTCCTGCGTCTCCGCCTGCCCGGTCTCGGCCATGAAGAAGGACCCGGTCGACGGCATCGTGAGCTACGACGAGAATGCCTGCATCGGCTGCCGCTATTGCGTGGTGGCCTGCCCCTTCAGCGTGCCCAAGTTCGAATACGACAAGGCCCTGCCCAAGATCGTCAAATGCGAGCTGTGCCGCCACCTCAAGCCGGGCGACGCCTTCCAGTACCCGGCCTGCGCCCAAGTCTGCCCCACCGGCGCCACCCTCTACGGCCCGGTGGCCGAGCTCAAGGCCGAGGCCCAGCGCCGCCTCGCGCTCAAGCCCGGCAGCGAGACCGAGTTTCCGCGCGGCCGCATCGGTCAGGCGCCCGGCGACAAGGCGGCCGATGCCATCACCTGGGCCAGCCCGAGCAGCCACAGCAAATACGCCGACAGCCACGTGGCCAGGGTGCCCCATTACATCCAGCGCATCTACGGCGACAAGGAGCTGGGCGGCACCCAGGTGCTCAAGCTCTCCGCCGTGCCGATGGACAAGCTGGGCATGCCCGAGCTGCCGGAGCGCTCCTTCGCCTCGGTGTCGGAGACCATGCAGCACACGCTGTACGGCTACCTCATCGCCCCGGCCATCGTGCTCGGTGGCCTGATCATCGCCGCCAAGCGCAACGTCCGGCCGGAAGAAGACGCGGCGGACGACGCGACGGCAGAGAAGCAATAGGAGAGCACGATGGCCAACCACGCGCATCCGGCCCCCGCCCCGCTCGGCGGCCCGTTCATCACCCCCCTGGCGGTCAACCTGGCGCTGCTCATCGGCATCGCCGGCATCATCCTGCTCATCCGCTTCCTGTTCGGCATCGGCGCGGTCACCAACGTCAACGACGGCTACAGCTGGGGCATCTGGGTGGTGTACGACGTCATGGTCGGCTCGGCCTTCGCCTGCGGCGGCTATTCGGTGGCGCTCCTGGTCTACATCTTCAACAAGGGCGAATACCACCCGCTGGTGCGGCCGGCGCTGCTGGGCAGCCTGTTCGGCTATACCCTGGCCGGCGCCTCGGTCATCGTCGACCTCGGCCGCTACTGGAACACCTGGCACATCTTCTGGCCCGGCTATGCCCAGGTCAATTCGGTGATGTTCGAGGTGGCGGTGTGCATCACCCTTTACATCATCGTGATGTGGATCGAGTTCTCGCCGGTGTTCCTGGAAAAATTCGGCCTGAAGGAGATCAAGCGCCGGCTGGCGCGCTGGATGTTCCTGTTCATCGCCCTGGGCGCCCTGCTGCCGTCCATGCACCAGTCCTCGCTCGGCTCGCTCCTGGTGGTGTTCGGCACCGCGATCAACCCGCTCTGGCAAACCCTGATGCTGCCGCTCTTGTTCCTGATGACCGCCATCACCGTCGGTTACGCGGTGGTGGTGTTCGAGTCGACCTTCTCGGCCATGGGCTTCAAGCGGCCCTTTGAGCTGGACATCCTGTCGCGTCTGTCCAAGGTGATGTGGGGCATGCTGCTGGCCTATCTCGTGGTGCGCGTGGGCGACCTCGTCGTGCGCGGCGCCATCGTCGAGGCCTTCAAGCCCAACCTCGTCGCCCTGATGTTCTGGCTGGAAATGCTGTTCTTCCTCCTGCCGGCCTGGCTGCTGGCCAAGCCGGCCAACCGGCGCCGGCCCAATATCCTGTTTTTGTCGGCCATCTATCTGATGCTGGGCACCTTCCTGTTGCGCATCAACGGCTTTCTGGTCGGCTACGACACCGGCGCGGGCTGGCGCTATTTCCCCTCGGTGCCCGAGATCCTGGTCACCCTCGGCATCATCGCCATCGAGATCCTGGGCTACATCCTGCTGGTGCGCTGGCTGCCGGTGCTGCCCAAGCACGAAGCGGCCTCAAGATAATCGGAGAACAAGATGAGCAAACGCATCACCATCGATCCCATCACCCGCATCGAAGGCCATCTGCGCATCGACTGCGAAATCGACGGCGGCAAGGTCAAGAAGGCCTGGGCCTCGGGCCAGATGTGGCGCGGCGTCGAGCAGATCCTGCTCGGTCGCGACCCGAGGGACGCCTGGGCCATTACCCAAAGGATTTGCGGCGTCTGCACCACGGTGCACGCCATCGCCTCGGTGCGCGCCGTGGAAAACGCGCTCGACATGGAGATCCCGGTCAACGCCCAGTATATCCGCAACCTGATCATCCTGGCCCATGCGGTGCACGACCACATCGTGCACTTCTATCACCTCTCGGCCCTGGACTGGGTGGACGTCACCTCGGCGCTGAAGGCCGACCCGGCCAAGGCCGCGCAACTGGCCGAGGGCCTGTCGAGCTGGAAGCTCAACGGGCGGCATGAGCTGGCCCAGGTGAAGGACCGCCTGGCCGGCTTCGTCGGTACCGGCCAGCTCGGCGTGTTCGCCAACGGCTATTGGGGCCACCCGGCCATGAAGCTGCCGCCCGAGGTGAACCTGATCGCCACCGCCCACTATCTGCAGGCGCTCGACATCCAGCGCAAGGCCAACAAGATCGTCGCCATCCTCGGCTCCAAGACCCCGCACATCCAGAACGTGGCGGTGGGCGGCGTCGCCAACTCGATCAACCCCGACAGCCAGTCGGTGCTCAACGTCGAGCGGTTGCTGGCGGTCAAGGGCTGGATCGACGAACTGGCCGACTTCGTGCACAACGCCTACCTGGTCGACGTCGCCATCATCGGCGGCTTCTATGCCAACTGGACCAGCTACGGCGCCGGCATCACCGATTACCTCTCAGTGCCCGACCTGCCGCTCGACGGCAAGGGTACCCAGCTCGCGCTGCCCGGCGGTTATGTGCCCGGCGGCGACCTGGCCAGGTATCACGCCATCACCCGGTTTGGCGACGAGTACTTCGTCAAGGGCGTGGCCGAGAGCGTGAAACATGCCTGGTACAAGGGCGGCAAGGGCGCCCTGCACCCCTATGAGGGCGAGACCGTGCCCGAGTACACCGACTTTCAGGACAACGGCAAATACTCCTGGGTGAAGTCGCCCACCTTCTACGGCAAGCCGGCCCAGGTGGGGCCGCTCGCGCGCGTGTTGGCCATGGCCGCGGCCAAACACGGCCCCACGCTGAAGTATCTGAATTTCGTGCTCGACACCGCCGGCAAGATCGCCGGCAGCCAAGTGCCCCTGTCGGCCGTGCACTCCACCATCGGCCGCCACGCCGCCCGCGCCGTGTCCTGCAACGTGCAGGTCGATATGCTGGGCGAGATGTGGCAGCGCCTGGTCGACAATATCGGCAAGGGCGATGTCGATACCTACAACAAGCCGGTCTTCCCCAAGGGCGAGATCTCCGGCGTCGGCTTCCACGAGGCGCCGCGCGGCGTGCTCTCGCACTGGGTGGTCATCGACGACGGCAAGATCAAGAACTACCAGGCCGTGGTGCCCACCACCTGGAACGCCGCCCCGCGCAACGAAGGCGACGTGCCCGGCCCCTACGAGGCCGCGCTGGTGAACAACCCGGTGGCCGACCCCGAGCGCCCGCTGGAAGTGCTGCGCACCGTGCACTCCTTCGACCCCTGCCTCGCCTGCGCCGTGCACGTGCTCGACGTCGACGGCAGCCAGAAGTCCAAGGTCCATGCCGGCTGCTACAGTCCGAGCTACAGTAACAGTTGCGATCTGGGGTGAGGCTGTGCCCCATGCCTGAAAACCAAGGAGCCAGACCAATGAGAACCGCACGCACCGCCCTTATCCTTACCGCCGCCCTGCTACCCGGCCTGGCCTGGGCCCATACCGAGGCCGGCGGCCATTTCAGCCTGTTCACCGGCTTTGCCCATCCCTTCCTCGGTGCCGACCATCTGCTGGCTATGCTCATGGTCGGCCTCTGGGCCGCCCAGCAGCAGGGCTGGCAACGGGCGCTGCCGCCCCTGGTCTTCGTCGGTTTCATGGCGCTCGGCTCCGGCCTCGCCTATCTGGGGCTCACCCTGCCGGCGCTGGAGACCGGCATCGCGCTCTCGGTGCTGGCGCTGGGCCTGTTCGCCGCCTTCGCCGTGCGCCTGCCCGCGCTGGTGTCGCTCATGGTGATTGCCGGCTTCGCTGTCTTGCACGGCCACGCCCACGGCATTGAGTTGCCGCTGGCCAGCAGCGCCGCCTACCTGCCCGGCTATCTCGCCGCCACCGCGCTGCTGCACGGCATCGGCTATGCCTTCGCCAGCCGTTTGGTCCCGGCCCAGGGCCGCATCGCCCGCGCCGCCGGCGGCGCCACCGCCGTCACCGGCCTGGCCTGGCTGGTGGGCTGAAGTCTTGCGAAAGCGGGAATGAACCTGGCGACGTGATTTTTTTGTCATACCCGCGCAGGCGGGTATCCCGTTCATCCCCACCCCAGCCCTCCCCACGCGTGGGGAGGGAGTAACCCCTCCCTCACAAATGGGGGAGGTTGGGAGCAGTTGGGCGATGCCTGCATCATGCAGCGCGTTGAGGAGTAACCCCTCCCCCACTTGTGGGGGAGG
>DDKN01000011.1:0-31783 GCA_002339725.1 Thiobacillus sp. UBA2597 | reverse complement strand
GTGGGGGAGGTTGGGAGGGGGAAGCTTTTCGTAGGGAGCATCAAGGCACAAAACTTATGCCATCCATACCCTTAACCCGCATCGTCGTGCTCGGCGTCGGCAACATCCTGTTGAGCGATGAGGGTGTCGGCGTGCGCGCCATTGAGGCCCTTGGTCGCCAGTACGCGCTGCCGCCCGAAGTCACCCTGCTCGACGGCGGCACCTCGGCCATGGAGATGCTCGACGATCTCGCCCACGCCGATCTCCTCATCATCGCCGACTGCGTGCGCGCCGGCCTGCCGCCCGGCAGCCTCATCCGCCTGGCCGACGACGCCGTGCCCGCCCTGATGAAGCTCAAGATGTCGCCGCACCAGATCGGCCTGTCCGAGGTGCTGGCCACCCTGGTGCTCGCCGGCGAATCGCCCAAACGCATCGTCGTCCACGGCGTCGAACCCGCCAGTCTCGCCACCGCCATGCGGCTCACCCCCACCGTCGAACAAAGCCTGCCCAAGCTGGTCGAGGCACTGGCGCAGGAACTGCGCGCGGCCGGTGTTGCCGTGACACCGCGCACTCAGCCTGAACTGACTGTCTAGCCCGATGTTGCGCTAAGCCTCCGTTCCGAATTCGCGCCTTCATTCCACCACCGTCGATACCCCAAAGCACCCTAAAGGACATATAGGCCAAGGGCGGGAGCCCAGTCAAACGAAAAGACTGGATACCCGCTTAGGCGGGTCTGACGAAACGGATTTGTCGCGCCCTGCCGATCTCATTGACAACATGTAGCCACGTGGCTACATTGAGCCGATGATCGAAGTCCGCAAGACCGACATCTTCGTGCAATGGCTCGACGGCCTGCGCGACCTGAAAGCCAGGGCGCGGGTGCAGGCCAGAATCGAGCGGCTTGCCGCCGGCAACCCCGGCGATGTCGAGCCGGTCGGCGAGGGTGTGTCGGAACTGCGCATCGACTGCGGCCCCGGTTACCGGGTGTATTTCAAGCGGCGCGGGCGGGAGCTGATCATCCTCCTGGCCGGCGGCGACAAGAGCAGCCAGGCCAGGGACATCAAGACTGCCCTGCGCCTCGCGCGCAACCTGATGGAGTAGCCAGCATGGCCAAGACCGTGACCACCCG
This sequence comes from Thiobacillus sp. UBA2597, assembly GCA_002339725.1. Taxonomy (GTDB): domain Bacteria; phylum Pseudomonadota; class Gammaproteobacteria; order Burkholderiales; family Thiobacillaceae; genus Sulfuritortus. The sequence continues at coordinate 30,675 of DDKN01000011.1, read as the reverse complement.
ATACGACGTTGCCGAACACCTGCGCACCCCGGAGGAAATGGCGGCCTACCTCGAAGCCTGCCTGGAAGAAGCGAACGGCGACGCCGCCTTCATCGCCAAGGCCCTGGGCGACATCGCCCGCGCCAAAGGCATGTCCGAGGTCGCGCGCGATGCCGGGCTGTCGCGCGAAAGCCTGTACAAGGCCCTGTCCGGCGAGCGCAGCCCCGGCTTCGACACCATCCTCAAGGTCATCGGGGCGCTGGGCATCAAGCTGCATGCCGAGGCGAGCCGGAACTGATTGCGCCGTATGAAAACATCCGGTGCAATGCGCTTCGTTATTGCACCTTACAGAGCTGGCCTCGCCCTGACACTGCGGCTGCCGGCCGAAGCGGCGGTCTGATCCCCTGCCGGGCCCGCTGGAATACTTGCCTGGCGCTGCCCTTCGATACAACCCTGATGTAAAGCGTGTAAGCCTCCACGAGGACTGCGCTGTGCCGGGACCATCTGTGGCTTGATTGAAGTGGAACCGAGCACGATGAACGATTACCTGACCTTGATCCTGGGGGTACTGGCAGCGGGCGTCGGCGGTGAGCTGTTCGTACGCGGCACCGTCGGCCTGGCCCATTGGGCTCGGGTGCCGCCCGGCATCATCGGCGCCACCGTCGCTGCATTCGCCACCTCCAGCCCTGAGTTGGCGGTGGCGGTGAATGCGGCGCTGGTGGGGCGGCCGGAGCTCTCACTGGGTGATGTGCTCGGCAGCAATGTGGTGAACGTGGCGCTGATTCTGGCGCTTGCCCTGCTCATTTCCGGTATCCGCAGTGCGCGCGGCAGCATGGGGCGGGATTTTCCCGTGGCCCTGCTGGTGCCGGTGGTTACCGGCGTGCTGCTGCTCGACGGCGTGATCTCGCGGGTGGACGGACTCCTGCTGCTGGGGCTGTTTCTGGCCTGGCTGGTGGCCACGGCAATCGAGGCGCGCCGGCAGCGCAGCGCGGCCGGGTCGGTGCTGGGCGAGCGCCGGCTTGGGCGCATCGTGCTCTCCTGCCTGGTCGGCCTTGGCCTGCTGGTGCTGGCCGGCCGGCTGATCGTGGCGGGAGCGTCGGGCATCGCCGCTGCCTTGGGCATCGAGGCCTTCGTCATCGGCGCGACCATCGTGGCGGTGGGCACCTCGGTGCCCGAGATCGCGACCGTGATCGTCGCCAAACTGCGCGGCCACGACGAGGTGAGCCTGGGCACCATCCTCGGCAGCAATATCTTCAACGGCCTGTTCATCGTGGCCGTGGCGGCGCTCATTTCGCCCATCAGCGTGAGCTGGCGCACGGTGGCGGTGGCGCTGGTGTTCGGCCTGGTGGTTTTGCTCCTAAGCTACCCCACGCGCGAGGGCCTCATCGAGCGTCGGCGCGGGGCGATGTTGCTGGCGCTTTACGCCGTCTACCTGACCAGCCTGTTGCAAGGCCCGGTGGCCTGAGACGGGCGCCGCCGGGCGCCTTATTTTTTGGACGAGGACTGGCGGGGCTGGCGCAGGGGCGGGTTTTCGCCTGCGGCCAAGGGGGCGGCTTCCGGTCGGGTCGGCTTGGGCTTACGGCCGGGGCTGGCCGGCGGGATGTAGCCCGAGGGCCGGCACAGCATGCCCTCGACCGGCTTGCCGCCGGTGTAACGCGTGGTGTGGCACATGATGATGTCACCCCGGGCCGACAGTTCCGACAGGAGCAGGCGCACGTTTTTCAGCGAGACCCCGGTGCCAGCGGCGATTTCGGTATCGAGGCGCTCGCCGTTGGCCTTCAGATATTGCAGGATTTCTTGCATGGGTTGAGTTCCTCGTCTGTCGGCGCTGCGGCCTTGCCTGGCAGCCAATCGGTTTTGGCGGCTGCGCGGCCGGGGAAAATCGCGCCGGGCCGGTCATTGTGCGCCTTTTAGGCAGTTTTTGCTTGGATTTTGTGCAATCACTCGCGCGCCGAGTAGGTCGGCAGGGTGATCTTGTAGGCCATGGCGGCCAGGCGGATGACCAGCACCACGGCCATGCCGGCCCAGGCGGCGGCCACCGGCGCGACCTCCAGCGCCTGCAGGCCGATCAGGGCCAGGGCGCCGAGCCAGGCGGCCGAGGCGTAGAGTTCGCCGCGCACGAAGATCAGCGGCACCTCGTTGCACAGCACGTCGCGCAGCACGCCGCCGACCACGCCGGTGATCATGCCGAGCAGGCTGGCGGCGAGCCAGGGGGCGTGCCAGTCCAGGGCGATCTGGGTGCCCACGATGGTGAACAGGGCGAGGCCGATGGCATCGGGGATGAGGAACAGTTTGGGCGGCAGCTTGAGGTTGCGCACGGTGAAGAAGACCAGCACCGTGGTGAGCAGGGCGGTAAGCAGATAGCTCTGGTCGCTCAACCAGAACACCGGGCGCTGGAGCAGGATGTCGCGCACGGTGCCGCCGCCCAAAGCGGTGGCCGTGCCCACCATGACCACGCCGACCAGGTCCATCTGCTTGCGGCCGGCGTCGAGCACCCCGGTGAGGGCGTTCACCGCCACGGCCGCCAGGCCGATCCAGTACAGCAGGTTGTCCATTCAGGCGTATCCGGGTCTTTGCGGGGCGGGCTCAGGTGGCAGTCAGCCGAACCTTGCCGACCCCGGCCAGATCGACGCGCTGCTTCGCCTGCCACAAATCGTAGTTGTACTGCATGGCCAGCCAGCTTTCCGGCGAGCGGCCCAGTGCCTTGGCCAGGCGCAGCGCCATTTCCGGGCTGATGCCGCTGGTGCCCTTGAGGATGCGGTTGAGGGTGGAGGCGGCGACGCCGAGCTTCAGCGCCAGCTCGCGGCCGCTGATGCCGTTGGGCTCCAGGTAGACCTGGGTGATGAACTCGCCGGGGTGCGGGGGATTGTGCATAGCCATCAGTGATAGTCCTCATAGTCCAGAACATGGGCATGGCCGTCCCGAAATTCGAAGGTCAGGCGCCAGTTGCCATTGACCCAGATCGACCAGCGGCCCTGCTCCCGGCCTTTCAGCGCATGCAGGCGAAAGCCCGGGATATCCATGTCCTCGATGGTTTGCGCCGTGTCGAGGGCGGTGAGCATCATGCGCAGCCTTGGGGCATGGGGCGGCCGTATGCCGGCCACGCTTCCCGACTCGAAAAAATTCTTCAGGCCCTTGTGCCGGAACGACTGGATCATGCGGACATCATAGCGCGTTGCGCGTCACGCAACAATGCGGCCGCCCAGCCGAATCGAAGTGCAGCCTGCGGGAACGCTTGCCGCTGTCGCTGGTCATCTACAAGATAATAAGCCCACTCGATCAGGAGCCGCCATGTCCCGTCCACCCGCCCGCGTGCCCAGCCATCGCGCCAGCCGTCTGCTGCATCTGGGCGGGCTGGCCGCCGGCCTGGCCGGCGGCATGCTGGCCGAGGGTGCCCGCCGGGTGGCGCGCGGCGAGCTGCCCGAGGCGCGCGCCTTGCTGCTCACCCCGGACAACGCCGCCCGCCTGGCGGAAAAGCTCTCGCGCCTGCGCGGGGCGGCGATGAAGGTGGGACAGTTGCTGTCGATGGAGGCGGGCGACCTCTTGCCGCCCGAGTTCACCGCGGTGCTGGCCCGGCTGCGGGAGGACGCCCACTTCATGCCCCTGGGCCAGCTGGCCGAGGTGCTGGAGGCGCAGTGGGGCGCCGACTGGGATGCGCGCTTCGAGCGTTTTTCCTTCACCCCCCTGGCGGCGGCCTCGATCGGCCAGGTGCACGAGGCCGTGCTCAAGGACGGCCGGCGCCTGGCGGTCAAGGTGCAATACCCCGGCGTGCGCCGCAGCATCGACAGCGATGTCGACAACGTCGCGGCCCTGCTGCGCGTGCTGCCGCTGCTGCCCGGCAACGCCCGGCTGGACGAACTGTTGGCCGAGGCCAAGCGCCAGCTGCACCAGGAGGCCGACTACCGGCAGGAGGCCGAACACATCGGCCATTTCCGCGCCCTGCTCGCGGACGAGCCCGATCTCATGCTGCCCGAGGTGGTGCCGGAACTGACCACCACCGAGGTGCTGGCCATGAGTTTCGTCCCGGGCGGGCCGGTCGAGGCCCTGGCCGACGCCGAGCCGGCCCTGCGCGACCGCATCGCCGGCCAGCTCATCCGCCTGCTGCTGCGCGAGTTCCTGGAATTCGGCGTGGTGCAGACCGACCCCAACTTCGCCAACTTCCGCTACGACCCGGCCTCGCAGCGCCTGGGTCTGCTCGACTTCGGCGCCACCCGGGTCTATCCGCCCGAACGCATGGCCCAGGTGCGCCGGCTGATGGCGGCCGCCTGCGCGGGCGATGCCGGGGCGGTCGCCGCGGCGGCGCAGGCGGCGGGCTATCTGACCGAGGCCGACCCGCCCGAGCGGCAGCGGGCGGTGACCGAACTCTTCCTCTTGGTGGGCGAGCCGGCGCGCCAGCCCGGCCCCTACGACTTCGGCGCCTCCGACCTCACCCTGCGCCTGCGCGATTCGAGCTACATGGTCGGCTTCGACCAGGGCCTGTGGCGGCCGCCGCCGGCCGATCTGATCTTTCTGCACCGCAAGCTGGCCGGCAGCTTTTTGCTGTGCGCCCGGCTCAAGGCGCGGGTGGACGTGGCCGCCCTGATGCGGGCACGACTGGAAGGAGACATGGTATGAACGGAACCCTCAGCTTTACCGCCATCACCGCCAGCGGTCAGGCCTACGACATCGACTTTCCGCTGCACCCGCAAACCCGTTCGGCCGAGGCCGTGTCGGACCTGCTGCGCGCCGTGCTGGATACCATCAGCCAGCACGCGGCGGGCGGACGCGACCTGAGCGACGGCGACGTGCTGCAGGCCCTGACCATGGCGCTGGCGATCCGCGCCCGCATGGTGGGCAGTTCGGCCGAGTCGGCCGCGGCGCTGGTGAGCGAGTTGTGCGATTCGGCCTTCACCGCGGCCTACGCCGCCGCGCCCTATGTCACAGGGCGGGCCTGAAGGCCGAAGGCGCGTTCGATTTTTTTCAACCCGGCAAGGAGGATCGGCATGGAAACGATGACCCTGAAACTGCGTGGCAAGGCGGCGGATGCGAGCGAGATCTATCGCAGCTATTACCTGGTGACCGACGGCGGGCGCATGGTCGGGCGGGGGCGTGCCTCGGCCATCCCGATGTCGGCCGGCGCCCCGATGCCCGAGCCGGATTATGTCGAGGTGAGCCAGGGTGGCGAGGAACAGGCGCTCAAGACCCTGGTCGACACCCTGCTCGCCCTGCCCGGCAACCAGGGCTTGCAGATGGAGCTGAACGACCGCCCGAGTTGAATGCCATACCCAGCCAGCCATTCAGGAGACCGAGCATGGACACCTTCGACGCCATCTACCAGCGCCGCGCCGTCAAGCATTTCGACCCGAATCACCGCCTCACGCCGGACGAGGAGAAACGGCTGCTGGAGGCGGCCATCCAATCGCCCACCAGTTTCAACATCCAGCATTGGCGCTTCGTCATCCTGCGCGACCCTGAGCTGCGGCGCCAGATCCGGGCGCTGGCGGCCGATCAGGCCCAGGTCACCGACGCCTCGCTGCTGGTGCGGCTGACGGCCGACCCTGATGCTGGCCGCCAAGGCCATGGGCTCTGAAACCGGGCCAGCGCGGCGGTCCGGCTGATGCCTGCGGGCAGGGTCGGGGCGCGCCTGAGATCGACCCGGCGAATCGGCTCGGCGCCCGCGCGCCGGCGGCACCAGGCGATTTCCCGGCTGCACAAGTGACGGGCCCCGTCGTAGAGCACGGTGAGCGGCGCCGGTTCGGGCCTGGGCGGCGGGCTCATGCCGTGGCGACCTCCAAAATGGCCTTGGGCAGGGCTGCCGAAGCGCCCAGATGGTCGGTGAGCCGGATGCGCACCTCGGGGTGTTGGGCGCGGAAGGCCTCGATCGCCTCCGGGATGTCGCTCACCACATGGGTGCCGGCGGCGAGGAAACAGGGGAAGACCACGATCTCCTGCGCGCCCTGGGCAACGCAGCGGGCCAGGCCCTCGGGAATCGAGGGCTCGGCCAGTTCCAGGAAGGCCACCTCCACCGCGGCGATGTCCGCGCCGCGCAACTGGCCCACCCGCCCGGCCAGTTGCCGCACCTCGTCGTTTGAGGCCTGGCGCCGGCTGCCGTGGGCGATCAGGAGCAGATGTTTTTGCGTCATGGTTTGGCCCCCCGGTTGTCGCCGCGCATCAGGTTCTCGATGAACTCCCCGGCCAGCGGGAAGACGATGGTGTTGGTTTTGTCGCTGGCGATGTTGGACAGGGTCTGCAGATAGCGCAGCTGCATGGCCTGGGGCTGCTGGGCCAACATCTGGGCCGCCTGCAAGAGCTTCTCCGCTGCCTGCAGTTCGCCCTCGGCGTGGATCACCTTGGCGCGCCGCTCGCGCTCGGCCTCGGCCTGCTTGGCGATGGCGCGCACCATGGATTCGTCGATGTCGACGTGCTTGATCTCGACGTTGGACACCTTGATGCCCCAGGCATCGGTCTGGCTGTCGAGTACCTGCTGGATGTCCAGGTTGAGCCGCTCGCGCTCGGCCAGCATCTCGTCCAGTTCGTGCTTGCCCAGCACGGCGCGCAGCGTGGTCTGGGCCAGCTGGCTGGTGGCCGACATGTAGTCCTCGACCTGGAGGATGGCCTTGGCCGGGTCGACCACGCGGAAATAGACCACGGCGTTGACCTTGACCGAGACGTTGTCGCGCGAGATCACGTCCTGGCTCGGCACATCCATGACGATGGTGCGCAGGTCCACCCGCACCATCTGCTGCAGGCCAGGCACCACCAGGATGAGGCCCGGCCCCTTCACCTTCCAGAACCGGCCGAGCATGAAGATCACGCCGCGCTCGTATTCCCGCAGGATGCGGAACGAGGCGACCACGAGCAGGATGATGAGAAAGAGGGCGCCGAGGCCACCGAATCCAGGCATGTCAGTCTCCTTTAAAAGTGGGCAGTTGGCAGTTTGCAGTCAGCAGCAACGGCCGAGCGAACACTGAATGCTGCCAACTGCCGACTGCCAACGCATCCCAGTTACTTGGTTTCTGCGGGTTCCACGTGCAGGATCAGGCCGTCCATCCCTGTGACCCGCACCCGGGTGCCGCGGTTCAATGGCACGGGGCTTTTGACCTGCCAGGTTTCGCCGTGGATGTGGGCCCAGCCGGTGTGCTCGAAGTCTTCCAGCACCTCGCCCACGGCGCCCAGCATCTCCTCCCGGCCGGTGGTCACCGGCCGGCGCCGGGCGCGCAGGGCCATGCCCACCACGAAGAACAGGAACAGGGCACTGGCGAGGGCGAACGGGATGATCAGGCCCCAGGGGATGCCATAGCCGGGCAGATCGGTGTCGATCAGCATGACCGAGCCGATGATGAAGGCGGCGATGCCGCCCAGGCCGAGGATGCCGAAGCTCGGCACGAAGGCCTCGGCCACCATGAAGGCGAGGCCGAGCACGATGAGCGCCAGCCCGGCATAGTTGATCGGCAGCATCTGCAGGGCGAACATGGCCAGCAGCAGCGCGATGGCGCCGATCACGCCGGGCAGGCCGAAGCCGGGGTTGGCGAATTCGTAGATGATGCCGTAGATGCCGATCAGCATCAGGATGTAGGCAACGCTGGGGTCGCCGATCACCGCCAAAAGGCGGCTGCGCCAGTCGGGCTCGATCCGGCTGGGCGCGGCATCCTTCAGGTCGAGCGTGACCTCGCCGCTGAGCATCTTCACCCGGCGCCCGTTGATTTGTTTGAGCAGGTGATCGATGTCGTCGGCGACGAGGTCGATCACCTTGATCTTGAGCGCCTCGTTCGCCGACAGGCTGACCGCCTCGCGCACCGCCTGTTCCGCCCAGTCCGCATTCCGGCCTCTCAGTTCGGCCAGGCTGCGGATGTAGGCGGCGGCGTCGTGCACCTGCTTGCGGGTCATGGCGTCGCCTGCGGGCGCGGGTTTTTCCGGCGCGGCATTTCCCTTCTTGGCTTCGCCCGCCTCCGGCTGTTTCCCGGGTTCCTGCCCCGGCTGGCCGCCGATGCCGATGGCCACCGGCGTGGCCGCGCCCAGGTTGGTGCCCGGGGCCATGGCGGCGATGTGGCTGGCGTACAGGATGTAGGTGCCGGCGCTGGCGGCACGTGCGCCGCTGGGATAAACGAAGCTGGCCACCGGCACCGGCGAGGCGAGGATGGCCTTGATGATGGCGCGCATGGCGCTGTCGAGGCCGCCCGGGGTGTCCAGTTGCAGGACCACCAGCCGGGCCCCGGCCTCGGCCGCCTTGTCCAGGCCGCGCACCACGTAGTCGGCGCTGGCCGGGCCGATCGCCCCTTCCAGCGTGAGCACATGCACCGGCGCGGCGCGCGCAGTCAGGGCGAGCAGCAGCAGGCAGAGCGAGAGCATCAGGCGGGTGTGCATGGGCTCACTATAGTACCTGCCCCTCATGACGCGCGTATGGCGGCCTGGGCTTTCGGGACGGCTCCGGCTATGCTCAGGCGACATCACGCTGGCTCGATCGAGAAAAAACGGACCCCATCATGGAAATCCTCTTCCTTTTGGCCCTCATCCTGCTCAACGGTCTGTTCGCCATGTCCGAACTGGCGCTGGCCACGGCGCGCCGCGCCCGGCTCGCCCGGCTGGTCGAGGACGGCGACCGGGCCGCCACGGTCGCCCTGGCCCTGCATGACGAGCCGACGCGCTACCTGTCGACGGTGCAGATCGGCATCACCTCCATCGGCATTTTGAGCGGCATCGTCGGCGAGGCCGCGCTGGCAAGCCCGCTCGCCGCCTGGCTGCAGGCCTGGGGCCTGGCGCTCAACGTCAGCCAGGTCGTGGCCACCGCGCTGGTGGTGGTGCTGGTGACCTATGTCTCCATCGTGGTCGGTGAGATCGTGCCCAAGCGCCTGGCCCAGTTCCATCCCGAGGCGATCGCGCGCGTGGTGGCGCGGCCGATCCTCGGCCTGGCCCTGATCACCCGTCCCTTCGTGCTGCTGCTCTCGGTTTCGACCGATACCCTGTTGCGGCTCATGGGCAAACACGGGCACGCGGCGCCCAGCGTGACCGAGGAGGAGATCCACGCCATGCTGGAGGAAGGCTCCGAGGCCGGCGTGATCGAACGCAAGGAGCACGAGATGGTGCGCAACGTGTTCCGTCTGGACGAACGCCTGCTCGGTTCGCTCATGATCCCGCGCGCCGACATCGTCTATCTCGATCTGGCGCAGCCGCTCGAGGCCAATCTCAAGATCGTCATCGAATCGGGCCACGCGCGCTTCCCGGTCTGCCAGGGCGGGCTGGATGCGGTGCTGGGCATCGTCGATACCCGTCAGCTGCTCAACCTGACCTTGCAGGGCAAGCCGATCGATCTGGCGAGCCTGGTGCAGACCGAGGTGTTCGTGCCCGAGAGCCTGACCGGCCTGGAGCTGCTGGAGCATTTCCGCAGCACCGGCAGCCAGATGGTTCTGGTGGTGGACGAATACGGCGAGTTGCAGGGACTGGTCACCCTGTACGACGTGCTGGAATCGGTGACCGGCGAATTCGTGCCGCATGGCGAGGCCGAGGCCTGGGCGGTGCTGCGCGAGGACGGCTCCTGGCTGCTCGACGGCCTGATCCCGATCCCGGAGCTGAAGGACCAGCTCGGACTAAGAAGCGTGCCGGAAGAGGAAAAGGCGCGCTATCACACCCTGAGCGGCATGATGATGTGGCTGCTCGGCCGCCTGCCGCAGACCGGCGATGTCGTCACCTGGGAGCACTGGCGTCTGGAAGTGGTGGACATGGATGGCAAGCGCATCGACAAGGTGTTGGCCACGCGCATCCCGGAGGCGCCGCGCGCCCAGGCCTGATGGGGCCGCCTGCATTTGCGCCCAACTCACGCCAGAGCGCGGCCGACGCCATGGGCGAGACGTTCCGAGATGCGACGCGCCGCCTCCTGAATCAACGGCACCCAGTCCAGGCGCCGGCGCTCGATCGGGGCCGAGATCGACAGGCCGGCGACGATGAAGCCGCTGCTGTTGCGGACCAGCACGCCGATGCAGCCGACGCCGATCTCGGCCTCCTCATTGTCCAGGGCGAAGCCCTGTTTGTGGCAGCGCGAGACCTCGGTCCACAGCTTGCCCGGCGTGGTGATGGTGTGGTCGGTGTAGGCCGGCAGGCCGGTGCGGGCCGCATAGTCCTTGACCGCCTCGCGTCCGGCGGCACCCAGCATCATCTTGCCCACGGCGGTGACGTGCAGCGGCGCGTGGCTGCCGATCACCTGTTCCACCCGCATCATGCGCCGCGGCGTCACCCGCTCGATGTAGACCACCTCGTCGCCCTCGCGCAGGGTGAGGTTCACCGTCTCTTCCACCTTGTCGCGCAGCCACTCCATCACCGGGCGGGCGAGCTCGGGCAGATTGGTGCCCCCCTGCAGGGCGCAACCCCATTGCATCAGCCGTTCGCCCAGCCGGTATTGGCCGCCCTCGAGACGGTCGACCAGGCCGTTGTCGGTGGCCGAGGTGAGGATGCGGAAGGCCGTGGAGGGGTGCAGGCCGGTCTCCGCTGCCAGCACCTTGAGGCTGGCGCTGCCGCCATTGGTCACCAGGGTGTGGAGCAGGGCGGTCAGCCGGTCGATGACCTGGATGCCGCTCCGGCTGTCGGTCGCGCTCATTTCATATTATGAAATCGATTACGTATTGTGAAATAGTATGCCTTGCCCTAAGGTCTTTGCAACAGGATTTTCCTTCAGGAGTTCATCATGTCTGCACAGGCCGCACCGAGCGCACCGACCAAGAGCACCCTTCCCGCCTATTGCGAAGGCATCCAGTATTACGGTGATCCCTGGCCCGGCTTCGATAAGCACGCCGCCCGCGCCGCCATCGGCGAAGGCCAGACGGCGATCGCCAATGCGTCCGACCCGGATGCCGTGTTCCAGACCCTGCTCATGGCCGATGCCCTGCGCTACGTCACCCTTCAGGTCTGCGGCGCCAAGGGCTCGGGTCATCCCGGCGGCTTCGCCTCCAGCGCCGAGGCCTATGCTGCGCTGGTGATGCTGGGTCACACCAATATCGTGACCGAGGTCGGCCACCACGCCCCCGGTTTCTACAGCGCGATGTTCCTCGACACCTCGCTCGAGGAGATGGGCATCAGGACCATGGCCGACATGATGGCGCGCTTCCGCGAGAAGCACGGCCTGCTCGGCCATCTGTCGGGTGCCATTCCGGGCCTGCTCGCCCCGGCCGGTCCGCTCGGCCAGGGCCAGCATTTCGCCATGGCCGGCGCGCTTCTGCACCCCGGCACCCTGTTTCCGGTGACCATCGGCGATGGCGGCATGGGCGAGCCCTATGTGCTCAATTCCATGATGCATTTCCACACCGCTTATCCGCAGGTGACCAATTTCCTGCCCACGCTGATCTGGAACGGCTATTCGCAGGAACACCATTCCATGGTCTCGCGCATGAGCAACGAGGAAATGATCGCCTACTGGGCCGGCCACGGCTTCGACGAGGTGGTGCTGGTCGACGCCAAGTCCTTCGACGACAGCGGCCAGGAGGGCGCCTACGTCGACAGCAGCCGTTTCTCGCTGGCCAAACGCCTGGAATTCACCCAGGCCGTGCTCGAGGGCATGGACTATGCCGCCCGCTCGGCCCTGTCCGGCAAGCTCACCGCCTTCATCCTCAAGCAGCTCAAGGGCGCCGGCGTGCACACCCTGGGCGCCAAGTCGCACAACCTGTATCCGGCCGACACCCTGGACAAGCCGCACATGATCGAAGGCCTCAAGCGCCGCGCCCTCAACCCCGAGGCCTGGCGCATCGTGCGCGAGAACTTCGTGCGCGCCGGCGGCGGCCCGGCGGTCAAGACCGTGGTGACCGAGCGCATGCTGGAACTCGCCCCCCTGGGCAAGTTCCCCTGCCACGACTATGCCAAGGGCGAGAAGGCCGTGCCTTCCACCGCCATGGGTGCCCTGGTGGCGCACGTGGGCAAGCAGGACAAGCGCTTCGTGGTGACCAACGCCGACGGCAACGAGGCCTCGGGCATGAAGAACATCAACGATGCCCTGAAGATCCGCCATCCGACGCCGGACCCGCTCTACAACCAGGAGCCGACCGGCCAGGTCTACGAGCCCCTGAACGAGGATGCCTGCGCCGGGCTGGCCGCCGGGCTGGCCCTGTTCGGCTCGCGCGCCCTCTGGCTGTCGTATGAATCCTTCGCCATCAACGGCTGGCCCATCGTGCAGACCGTGACCCAGGCCATGGCCGAGCTGCGGCGCAAGACCCCGTCCATCGTCTGCATGTTCACCGCCGGTGCCCTGGAGCAGGGGCGCAACGGCTGGACCCACCAGCGGCCGGAGATCGAGAACTACTTCGCCGCCCAGATGCGCAACGGCAACGTCTACCTGCTGTTCCCCTGCGATGCCAACGCCATCCAGGCCGCCTACGAATACGCCACCAACAGCTTCAACAAGGGCATGGTCATCATCGCCTCCAAGTCGCCGCTGCCGGTGTATCTGAGCATCGCCGAGGCGCGCGATGCGGTGGAGAAGGGGGCGGCGACGATCTACGAATCGAAATCGGGGGGCAAGACCGTGGTGTTCGCCGTCACCGGCGACATGATCCTGTTGCCGGTGTTCGAGGCCAGGGACAAGCTGGAGGCGGCGGGCTGGCGGGTGCGCATCGTGTCGGTCATCAACCCGCGCCGCCTGTACCGGCCGACCGACCTCAGTTGGGACACCGTGGCCGAGCCGGACAACGCCTTCATGGACGACGCCCATTTCAACGCGCTGTTCGACGGCGACGCGCTGCTGGCCGTGAGCGGTGGCCCCTCGGCCTCGCTCGAGCCGGTACTGCTGCGCAGCCGGGCCAGGAGCCGTGATACCTTCGCCTGGAAGCGCGGCGAGACCACCGCCTCGCCCCAGGAGATCATGGACTACAACGGTCTGACCGCCGAGGCCATGGCCCAGCGGGTGCTGGCCCTGGCGGGGTAAAGGCATGAACCGCAAAGGCGCAGAGGACGCAAAGGTATTTGATGCAGGCGCGCTCTCCGCCTTTGTTCGGGCAGGTGCCGAAATGAGGTCGACTCAAAATTCTGTAAGGGTTTTCTCCGGGCTCTTTGCGCCTTTGCGGTGAATTTAACCAATGACCGATACCAAGATCATCGTCCTCGACGACGACCCGACCGGCTCGCAGACGGTGCATTCCTGTCTGCTGCTGACGCGCTGGGACGAGGCCACCCTGCGCGAGGCGCTGCTCGATGCCGCGCCCCTGTTTTTCGTGCTGACCAACACCCGGGGCATGGACCCGACCCGCGCCGCCGCGGTCACGCGCGAGGTGTGCTGGCGCCTGCACCGGGTGCTGGATCAGCTGGCGCGCGACGGCCGGCCGATCAACCCCCTGTTCGTCAGCCGCTCGGACTCCACCCTGCGCGGCCACTATCCCGTGGAGACCGACGTCATGGCCGAGGAGCTCGGCCCCTTCGATGCCCACTTCCTGGTGCCGGCCTTCTTCGAGGGTGGCCGCATCACGCGCGACAGCGTGCACTACCTCATGGTCGACGGCGTGCCCAAGCCTGTGGCCGAGACCGAGTTCGCGCGCGATTCGGTGTTCGGCTACCACCACAGCTATCTGCCCGATTACGTGGAGGAGAAGACCCGCGGCCGGATCAAGGCGAATGAAGTCGAGCGCTTCCTGTTGAGCGACGTGCGCGGCGACGCCCTGCCGCGCCTGCTGGCGCTCAAGGGCAATCGCTGCTGCGTGGTCGATGCCGAGACCCAGGCCGATCTCGACCACTTCGCCGCGCAACTCAAGCAGGCGGCGGCGCAGGGCAAGCGCTTCCTGTTTCGCAGCGGGGCCAGCCTGCTCACCGCCCTGGCCCAGTTGCCGCCCCAGCCCGTGCCTGCCGAGGCCATGGCCGCCTATGTGCGCGGCGGCAGGCCGGGCGCTGTGCTGGTCGGCTCGCACGTGAAGAAGACCACCCAGCAGCTCGAACAGTTGCTCCGCCTGCCCGACGTGGTGCCCCTGGAGATCGACGTCGACCGCATCGCGTCCGAACGCGAGGCGCTGCTTGAATCCCTGCTGAACAAGGCCCGAGCGGCGCACGAGGCGGGCAAGACCCCGGTGATCTACACCAGCCGGCTGGAGCGCACCTTCGACAACCAGTCGGCCCGCCTGGCCTTCGGCGAGCAGGTCTCCGCCTTCCTGATGGACGTGGTCAGGGGCCTGCCCCCCACCCTGGGCTTTCTCATCAGCAAGGGCGGCATCACCTCGAACGATGTGTTGTCGAGCGGCCTTGCCCTGCGCACCGCGCGCGTGCTGGGCCAGATCCTGCCCGGCTGCTCGGTGGTGCGCTGCCCGCCGGATCATCCGCGCTACCCCGATCTGCCCGTGGTCATCTTCCCGGGCAACGTCGGCGCCGAGGATGCCCTCGCGCTTGTCTTCAAACGCCTGACGGCAAAGGCGGCTTGAGCGATGTACCTCGACCGGCCCGCCCTGATCGCCGCGCTGCGCGACATCCTGCCGGCCGATGCGGTGCTGGAAGAGGAGGAGGCACGTCGGCCCTACGAGTGCGACGGCCTGTCGGCCTATCGCCAGCTGCCCTATGTGGTGGCGCTGCCGCACACGGTGGATGAGGCGCGCGCCGTGCTCAAGCTGTGCCACCGCCATCAGATCCCGGTGGTTGCCCGTGGCGCCGGCACCGGGCTGTCCGGCGGCGCCCTACCACATGCCGAGGGCGTGCTCCTGAGCCTCGCCCGCCTGAACCGAATCCTGCGCATCGACCCGGTGGGGCTCACCGCCACGGTGGAGCCCGGCGTGCGCAACCTCGCCATCTCCGAGGCGGTCGCGCCCTATGGCCTGTATTACGCGCCCGACCCCTCGTCGCAGATCGCCTGCACCATCGGCGGCAACGTCGCCGAGAACTCCGGCGGCGTGCACTGTTTGAAATATGGTCTGACCGTGCACAACGTGTGCGCCATGAAGCTGCTCACCCTCGAGGGCGAGCTGCTCGAACTCGGCGGCAGCGCGCTGGATGCGCCGGGCTACGACCTGATGGCCCTGGTCATCGGCTCCGAGGGCATGCTCGGCGTGGCGGTGGAGGTCACCGTGCGCCTGCTGCCCATCCCCGAGCGCGCCCAGGTGGTGCTGGCCGCCTTCGACGATGTCGAGCAGGCCGGCGCCGCGGTGGGCGAGATCATCGCCGCCGGCATCATCCCGGCCGGCCTGGAGATGATGGACGGCCCGGCGATCCAGGCGGCGGAGGACTTCGTCCACGCCGGCTATCCGACCGATGCCGCGGCGATTCTCTTGTGCGAGGTCGACGGCACCAACCAGGAGGTGTCCGAGCACATCGCCCGCATCCGGGAAGTCCTGGAGGCCTCGGGCGCGACCGAGGTGCGCACCGCGCGCGACGAGGCCGAGCGCGCCCTGTTCTGGAAAGGGCGCAAGGCGGCCTTCCCCGCGGTGGGCCGCATCTCGCCCGATTATTACTGCATGGACGGCACCATCCCGCGCCGGCGCTTGCCCGAGGTGCTCAGGCGCACGGCCGAGCTGTCGCGCGAATACGGCCTGCCGGTGGCCAACGTCTTCCACGCCGGTGACGGCAATCTGCATCCGCTCATCCTGTTCGACGCCAACAAGCCGGGCGAGCTTGCGCGCACCGAGGAATTGGGCGGCAAGATCCTGGAGCTTTGCGTCGAGGTCGGCGGCACCATCACCGGTGAGCATGGCGTCGGCATCGAGAAGATCAAGCAGATGTGCGTGCAGTTCCAGCCCGAGGAATTGAACCAGTTCCGCGCGGTGAAGCAGGCCTTCGACCCGCTGGAACTCCTGAACCCCGGCAAGGGTGTGCCCACCCCGCGCCATTGCTCGGAATATCGCACCCTGCCGCACAAGCATTCGCACGAACATTCATGAGCCACGATCTTTCCCGCGAGCTACAGGAGCGCGTGGCCGAGGCGGCCGCGAGCGGAACACCCCTGGCCATCGCCGGCGGCGGCAGCAAGGCCTTCCTCGGCCGCGCGGTGCAGGGCACGCCCCTCAACGTCGCCGGCCACGCCGGCGTGGTCAGCTACGAGCCGCGCGAGCTGGTGCTCACCGCCCGCGCCGGCACGCCCCTGCGCGAAATCGAAGATCTGTTGGCGGCGCAGGGCCAGATGCTGCCGTTCGAGCCGCCGCATTTCGGCGCGGCGGCTACTCTCGGCGGCACCATCGCCTGCGGCCTGTCCGGCCCGCGCCGGCCCTGGGCCGGCAGCGCGCGCGACCACGTGCTCGGCGTGCGCCTCGTCAACGGCCGCGCCGAGGTGCTGCGCTTCGGCGGCGAGGTGATGAAGAACGTCGCCGGCTATGACCTCTCCCGTCTGCAGGCCGGCGCCTTCGGCACCCTGGGCGTGATGCTCGAGGTCAGCCTCAAGGTCGTGCCGCGTCCGGCCGAGGAGATCACCCTGGTGCAGGAGCGCGGCGCGGCCGACAGCCTGAGCTATCTGGCGGAACTGGCGCGCAAGCCCCTGCCGCTGTCGGCCGCCTGCCATGACGGCGCCCGGCTCTATCTGCGCCTGTCCGGCGCCGCTAGTGCCGTGGCGCAAAGTCGCAGCCTGCTCGGCGGCGAGGTCTTCGCCGAGGGCGAGGCCTTCTGGCGCGACAAGATCAAAGAACAGCAGCACGCCTTCTTCGCCGGCGCGCTGCCGCTCTGGCGCCTGTCGCTGCCGCCGGCCGCGCCTTGGCTGGAGCTGCCGGGCAAGGTCCTGCTCGATTGGGGCGGCGCCCAGCGCTGGCTCAGAAGCGCGGCCTCGGCCGAGACCATTCGTTCGCTCGCCGCCGCGGCGGGCGGCCATGCCACGCTGTTCAAAGGCGGCGACCGCAGCGGCGAGGTGTTCCAGCCCCTGCCGCCCGCCATGCTGGCCCTGCAGCGGCGGCTCAAGCAGGCCTTCGACCCGCAGGGCCTGTTCAATCCCGGCCGGATGTATTCGGAGCTGTAGGCATGGAAACCCATCTCGCGCCCGAATTCGCCGATACCAGGATAGGCCTGGAGGCCGAGGCCATCCTGCGCACCTGCGTGCATTGCGGCTTCTGCACCGCGACCTGCCCGACCTATCAGCTGCTGGGCGACGAACTCGACGGCCCGCGCGGCCGCATCTATCTCCTGAAGCAGGTGTTCGAGGGCACGGCGCCCAGCCGCATCACCCAGCAGCATCTCGACCGCTGTCTGACCTGCCGCTCCTGCGAGACCACCTGTCCCTCGGGCGTGCACTACAGCCGGTTGGCCGACCTGGGGCGTGCCGTGCTCGAGTCGAAAGTGGCGCGGCCCGTGCATGAACGCCTGCTGCGTTGGGGTCTGCGCAAGGTGGTGGCCGAGCCCGCGCGTTTCGGCGTCGCCCTGGGCCTCGCCCGCGGCATCGGTTTCCTGCTGCCGGCCGCCCTGCGGCGCAAGCTGCCGCAGCCGCGGCCGGCCGGCGCCTGGCCGGAAACGCAAAGCCCGCGCCGGGTGCTGGTGCTGGAAGGCTGCGCCCAGTCGGTGGCGACGCCCTTGACCAATGCCGCCGCCGCCCGCGTCTTCGCCAGGCTCGGCATTCAACTGGTGCGGGCCGAGGGGGCCGGCTGCTGCGGCGCCCTGGCCCATCATCTGTCGGCCGGGGAGGAGGCCCTGGCCTATATGCGGCGCAACATCGATGCCTGGTGGCCGCACATCGAGCAGGGCGCCGAGGCCATCCTGGTCACGGCCAGCGGCTGCGGTGTCCAGATCAAGGATTACGGCGCGCTGCTGCGGCATGATGCGGCCTATGCCGAGAAGGCGGCGCGGGTGGCCGAACTGGCGCGCGATCCGGTGGAGCTGCTGGCCGGGCTCGACCTCACCCCCCTGGGCCGGCCGGGCGGCGGCCGGCGCGTGGCCTTCCACACCCCCTGCACCCTGAACCACGGCCAGAAGCTGAACGGCCGGGTGGAAACCATTCTGAGCCAACTGGGTTATGTGCTGACCCCGGTGCGCGACGCCCATCTGTGCTGCGGTTCGGCCGGCAGCTATTCGGTATTGCAGCCGGCGATCGCGACCCGGCTGCGCGACGACAAGCTCGCGGCCCTGAGCGGCGGCGGGCCGGAGCTCATCGCCACTGCCAACGTCGGCTGCCAGTTGCACCTGGGGGCCGGCGCCGACCGGCCGGTGGTGCACTGGCTGGAATTGCTCGACCGGCCGGCTGACGACTGAGAAAGAGGCGAAAATGGTGGAGACCTTGAAGCTGTGGATTGCGGGCCAGCCGGTGACGGCGGCGAGCGACCGGACGGTCGAGGTCCACAACCCCGCCACCGGCGAGGTGATGCGCCGGGTGCCGCTGGCCGGCCAGGCCGACATCGACGCCGCGGTGGCGGCGGCCAAGGCCGCCTTCCCCGCCTGGCGCGACACCACGCCCCTGCGCCGCGCCCGCATCCTCACCCGCTTTCGCGAACTCATGGAGCAGCAGCGGGAGGAACTGGCGCGCCTGGCCTGTCAGGAGCATGGCAAGACCCTGGCCGACGCGATGGGCTCGGTGCAGCGCGGCATCGAGGTGATCGAGTTCGCCAGCGGCGTGCCCCATCTGTTGAAGGGCGAGCAGGCGGAGGACGTCGGCCGCGGCGTCGACTGCCATTCCCTGTTGCAGCCGGTGGGGGTGTGCGCCGGCATCACCCCGTTCAACTTCCCGGTCATGGTGCCGCTCTGGATGTTCCCGGTCGCCATCGCCTGCGGCAACACCTTCGTGCTCAAGCCCTCGGAGCGGGTGCCCTCGTGCAGCCTGCGCATGGCCGAGCTGTTGCGCGAGGCCGGCCTGCCCGACGGCGTGTTCAACGTGGTGCCGGGCGACAAGGCGGCAGTCGATGCCTTGCTCGCGCACCCCGATGTCGGCGCCATCTCCTTCGTCGGTTCCACCCCGGTGGCGCAATCCATCTACGAGACCGGCGCCCGTCACGGCAAGCGGGTTCAGGCCTTGGGCGGGGCGAAGAACCACGCCGTGGTGATGCCGGATGCCGACCTGGACTTCGCCGCCGACGCCCTGGTCGGCGCCGCCTACGGCTCGGCCGGCGAGCGCTGTATGGCGATCTCCACCGTGGTGGCGGTGGGCGAGGCGGGCGACCGGCTGGTGCCGCTGCTCAAGCAAAAGGCGGCCCGGATCAAGGTCGGCCGCGGCGATGCGCCGGGCATCGAGATGGGCCCGGTGATCAGCGCCGCCCACCGCGACCGCATCGTCGCGCTGATCGACAGCGGCGTCGCCCAGGGCGCCGAACTCGTGCTGGACGGCCGCGGCCTGCAGGTGGCCGGGCTGGCAGGCGGCTTCTTTGTCGGGCCGACCCTGTTCGACCGGGTCAGGCCGGAGATGGCCATCTACCGGGAGGAGATCTTCGGCCCGGTGCTGATCGTGCTGCGGGTGGAGAGCTTCGAGCAGGCGGTGCGCCTGATCAACGCCAATCCCTATGGCAACGGCACGGCCATCTTCACCGGCTCCGGCCATTGGGCCCGCCGCTTCGAGCATGAGATCGAGGTGGGCATGGTCGGCATCAACGTGCCGATCCCGGTGCCCATGGCCTTCTTCTCCTTCGGCGGCTGGAAGGCCTCGCTGTTCGGGGATTTGCACATGCATGGCATGGAAGGGGTGTATTTCTACACCCGCACCAAGGTGGTCACCAGTCGCTGGCCGGCACCGGCCGAGCATGCGGCCAGCGCCCTGGCGATGCCCACACTGGGCTAGCGTTGTTGATTGGAAGGAGTGTTTTCGGCCGTTGTTGTGGAGTACCCTTTCGGTTCAGCGTTGTGCTGACGCTGGAACGATGGTTTACCCCGCGTTTTTTCACGTACCTCGAGGAGAGCACGAGATGAGCAAAAAAGACGTAGCAGCGAAGAAAGACGTGAAACAGACCAAGACCTCGCGCCGCAAGTTCCTGGCCACCTCGGCGGCCACCGCCGCCGGCGCGGCGAGCCTGGGTTTTCCTTCCATCGCCAAGGCCTCGACCGTCAGCCTGCGCTTCCAGAGCACCTGGCCGGCCAAGGACATCTTCCACGAATATGCCGTCGATTTCGCCAATAAGGTCAACGCCATGTCCGGCAAGGAGCTCAGGATCGAGGTGCTGCCGGCCGGCGCGGTGGTCAAGGCCTTCGACCTGCTCGATGCCGTGAGCAAGGGCACCCTGGACGGTGGCCACGGCGTGGTCGCCTACTGGTACGGCAAGAACTCCGCCGTCGCGCTCTGGGGCTCGGGCCCGGCCTTTGGCATGGACCCCAACATGGTGCTGGCCTGGCATTACTACGGCGGCGGCAAGGAGCTGCTGGACGAGATCTACAGGAGCATGAACATGGATGTGGTCTCCATGCTCTACGGCCCGATGCCGACCCAGCCCTTCGGTTGGTTCAAGAAGCCCATCACCAGCGCGGAACAGATGAAGGGCCTCAAGTTCCGCACCGTCGGCCTGGCGGTCGACATGTACAAGGATCTGGGCGCGGCGGTGAACCCGTTGCCGGGCGGCGAGATCGTGCCGGCCATGGATCGCGGCCTGCTCGATGCAGCCGAGTTCAACAACGCATCGAGCGACAATCTGCTCGGCTTCCCCGACGTGGCCAAGGTCTGCATGCTGCAGAGCTTCCATCAGTGCAGCGAGCAGTTCGAGATCCTGTTCAACAAGAAGAAATACGACTCGCTCAACGCCGAGCACAAGGCCATCATCAAGCACGCCATCGAGGCGGCCTCGGCCGACATGTCGTGGAAGGCGATCGACCGCTACTCCAAGGACTACATCGAGATGAGCACCAAGAAGGGGGTCAAGTTCTACAAGACCCCGGACGCCATCCTGAAGAAGCAGCTCGAGTCCTGGGACAAGATCATGGCGGCCAAGAGCGCGGAGAACCCGGCGTTCAAGAAGGTGCTCGACTCCATGCGTGCCTTCGCCCAGCGCACCTGCCGCTGGCAGAATGACACCCTGGTCGACTACAAGATGGCCTACAACCACTTCTTCGGCAGGAAGAAAGGCTGATCCAACCCTGGTGTCCGCCCGCCCGGTTGCGCCGGGCGGGTATTTTTACCTGCCTGAGTGAATCTCATGAAAACGCGCGCAGCGGGCTTCGCCCAAAAGCTGATGTTGTCGGTCGACAAGGTGAGCACGTTCGCCGGCCATTTCTTCGGCTGGTCCATCGTCGCCCTGACCTTGCTGATTTCCTGGGAGGTGTTCTCCCGTTACGTGCTGAACGATCCGCACGCCTGGGTGCAGGATGGCCAGATCATGCTCTACGGCATCTTGTTCATGATGGCGGGGGCCTATACCCTGGCCAGCGGCGGCCATGTGCGCGGTGACGTGCTCTACGGCTTTTTCCAGCCGCGCACCCAGGCCGCGATCGATCTGACGCTCTATATCATCTTCTTTCTGCCCGGCATCTTCGCCCTGACCTGGGCCGGCTGGACCTATGCCGGCGAATCCTTCGCCATCCGCGAGCAGACCTTCAGCCCGGAGCCCATGCCGCTCTGGCCGTTCAAATACGTCATACCCGTGGCCGGTTTTTTCCTGTTGCTGCAGGGCCTGGTCGAGATCATTCGCTGTCTTGTCTGCCTGCGCGACGGCAAGTGGCCTGCCCGGCTGGGCGACGTGGAGGAGGTCGACGTCGACAAACTCAAGCACATGGTCGACGTGAAGGACGAGGACATTGCCCAGCTGGATGAATACGTGCTGAAGCAGGAGTCGAAACAATGAAAAAGGAATTGCGCTTCGGCTTCGCCCTGATGGCCATCATCCTGGCCGGGGTCGTTCTGCTCATGCCCTGGGGCGAGCTGACCAACGGTCACATGGGCCTCTTGATGCTGGCCCTGATCGTGGTCGCCATCATGCTCGGCTTCCCCACCGCCTTCACCCTCATGGGCATGGGCGTGCTGTTCGCCTGGTATGCCTACCACAGCGTCAACCCGGACATCGCCATCAACCAGACCCTCGACCTCATGGTCCAGCGTGCCTATGGCGTGATGACCAACGATGTGCTGATCGCGATCCCCCTGTTCGTGTTCATGGGCTATCTGGTCGAGCGGGCCAACCTGATCAAGCAGTTGTTCACCAGCATCCACCTGGCCATGGCGCGCATCCCCGGCTCCCTGGCGGTGGCCACCCTGATCACCTGCGCGGTGTTCGCCACCGCCACCGGCATCGTCGGTGCCGTGGTCACCCTGATGGGCCTGCTCGCCCTGCCCACCATGCTGCGCCACGGCTACGACGTGCGCATGACCGCCGGCTGCATCACCGCCGGCGGCTGCCTGGGCATCCTGATCCCGCCCTCGGTGCTGCTCATCGTCTACGGCGCGACCGCCGGCGTCTCGGTGGTCCAGCTCTATGCCGGCGCCTTCTTTCCCGGTCTGATGCTGGCTGGCCTCTACATCGGCTACGTCATCATCCTGGCCAAGTGGAAGCCGCACCTGGCGCCACCCCTGCCCCTGGAGGAGCGGCAGGTGCCGCTGGCCGAGTGGGCCAGGTCGCTGTCCGAGACGGTGAGCCGCCGGGCCCTGCCCGCCCTGCTCGGCGCCTTCAAGGGCAAGCGCAACCAAGGTGTCACCAGCGGGTTGATCGCCCGGCATCTGCTCATCGTGCTGCTGCCGGCGGTGACCTGGTTCGGGGTCATGGGCCTGGTCTACCGGGAGATCACCACGGCCCCGGAAATCATGGATACCGCCGGCCTGGTCGAGATGGGCATGGACGAGGCCGCGCCGGCCGAGCCCCGGTCGGCCGCTGTCGATGAACCGCAGGCCGAAGGCATCCAGGAGCCGCCGCAGGCCGAGGGCGTGCAGGAACCGCCTCTGGCGGAAGGCATCCAGGAGCCGCCCCTGGCCGAAGGCATCCAGGAACCGCCGCTGGAATTGGGCGTGCAGGAGCCGCCGCAGTCCCTGGCCGAGCCGGCGCCGGCCGAACCGGCCCAGGCCAAACCGGCTCAGGCCGAGGCCGCACCGCCCGTGGCCCAGGCCGGACCGGTTGCAGCGCTGAGCGCGCCCACCTGGTACTGGGTTTTGCTGGCCGCCGGCACCCTGGCCCTGGCGCTGTTCTATGGGCTGCTCGATTTCGCCCGGCTGGAAATCTTCAAGATGCTGCTGGCTTCCTTCTTCCCGCTGTCCATCCTGATCCTGGCCGTGCTCGGTTCCATCGTGTTCGGCCTGGCCACGCCGACCGAGGCGGCGGCCGTGGGCGCGCTGGGCGGCTTCATCCTGGCCGCGCTCTACAAGCAGCTCAATTTCGGCGTGGTCAAGGAATCGGTCTTCCTCACCGCCAAGACCTCGGCCATGGTCTGCTGGCTGTTCGTCGGCTCCTCCATCTTCTCGGCCGCCTTCGCCCTGCTGGGGGGGCAGGAACTGGTGGAGAAATGGGTGCTGTCGCTCGACCTCACCCCGGTGCAGTTCCTGCTCCTGTCCCAGCTCATCATCTTCATCCTGGGCTGGCCCTTGGAGTGGACCGAGATCATCGTCATCTTCATGCCGATCTTCATCCCGCTCCTGGCGCACTTCAACATCGATCCGCTGTTTTTTGGCCTTCTGGTCGCGCTCAACCTGCAGACGGCCTTCCTCTCGCCGCCGGTGGCGATGGCCGCCTTCTACCTCAAGGGGGTGTCGCCGCCACACGTGACGCTGAACCAGATCTTCGCCGGCATGCTGCCGTTCATGGGCATCCAGATCATCGCCATGGCCCTGCTCTATATCTGGCCCCAGATCGGCCTGTGGCTGCCGCAGGTGCTGTATCGCTGAGCCATGAAGCCGAAGATCCTGGTCACGCGCGAGGTGTTCGACGAGGTGCTCGCCTTCCTCGGCGAGCAGTTCGAGGTCGAGGCCAATCAGGGCGACGTGCCGTTCACGCCGGCGCAACTGGCGCAGCGCCTGGCCGGCAAGGCCGGGGCGCTGACCACTATCAGCGACCGCATCGACGCGGAGCTGCTGGCCCGGTGCCCCGATCTCAGGGCGGTGTGCAACATCGCGGTCGGCTTCAACAACTTCGACCTGGCGGCCTGCACCGCGCACGGCGTGCTGGCGACCAACACCCCGGGCGTACTCGACGACGCCACCGCCGACTTCACCTGGGCGCTGATCCTGGCCGCCGCCCGGCGCGTGACCGAGGCCGAGCGCTATCTGCGCGCCGGCCGCTGGACGGGCTGGCAGCTCAAGCAGTTCCTCGGCACCGATGTGCACCATGCCACGCTCGGCATCCTGGGCATGGGCCGCATCGGCCAGAAGGTGGCGCGCCGGGCCCTGGGCTTCGACATGCCGGTGCTCTATCACAACCGCAGCCGGCTGCCGGAAGAGCAGGAGCGGGCGCTCAATGCCCGTTATGTCAGCCTGGACGAGCTGCTGGCGCAGGCGGACATCCTGACCGTGCACACGCCCTATACGCCGCAAACGCATCATCTGATCGGCGCGGCCGAGTTCGCGCGCATGAAGCCGGGTGTGGTGTTCATCCACGCCTCGCGCGGCGGCGTGGTGGACGATGCGGCCCTGGTCGCGGCCCTGAAGGACGGGCGGATCGGCGCGGCCGGGCTCGACGTCTACGAAGGCGAGCCCAGGCTCAATGCCGAGCTGCTCGGCTTCGACAACGTCGTGCTCACCCCGCACATCGCCAGCGCGTCGGAGGTGACCCGGCGCAACATGGCCATGCTTGCGGCACAGAACCTGGTCGCCGCCCTGAACGGGGAGACGCCGCCCAATCTTCTGAACCCGGAAGTCCGGGGTTGATCCGCCAGGGCCCGGCGATGACGGCACTGTCCGATTCCGGTTTGCGCACCCTCAGCGCCGGCCTGCGTCAGGGTGCGTTTTCCAGCGCGGCGCTGACCGAGGCCTGCCTGGCCCGCATCGCCGAACGCGAGGCCGAAATCGGCGCCTGGGCCTGGTGCGACCCGCAGGCCGCGCGGGCCAAGGCGCGCGCCGCGGATGCCGCGCCGGCCCAGGGCCTTTTGCATGGCATTCCCATCGGCATCAAGGACATCATGCACACCGCCGGCATCCCCACCGGCATGGGCTCGCCCATTTTCGAGGGCTTCGTGCCCGAGGCCTCGGCCGCGGTGGTGCAGCGCATCGAGGCGGCGGGCGGCTTCGTGCTGGGCAAGACGGTGACGGCGGAGCTGGCCTATGCCAGCCCGGGCAAGACCCGCAACCCATGGAACCTAGCGCATACTCCCGGCGGTTCCTCCAGCGGTTCGGCCGCGGCGGTGGCGGCCGGCATGGTGCCGGCGGCGCTGGGCACCCAGACCAACGGCTCGGTCATCCGGCCGGCCGCCTATTGCGGCGTGGTCGGCTTCAAGCCCAGCGCGGGCCGCGTGCCGACGGCCGGCATCCAGCGCTTCAGCGTCACCCTGGATCAGGTCGGCCTGTTCGTGCGCGAGGTGACGGACGCCGGCCCGCTCGCCGCGGTGCTGGCCGACGATGCCGGGCTGGCACAAGTGGCGCCCCTGGCCCGGCCGCCCCGCCTGCTCGCCGTGCGCTCGCCGGTCTGGCCCGAGGCCGAACCGGCGCAGCAGCGCATGTTCGAGGCGAATCTGGCCGCCCTGCGCGCAGCGGGGGCCGAGGTGGTGGAACAGGAATTGCCCGCCGTTTTGGCCCAGGGCCATGCCGTGCACCGCACCATCATGGCCTTCGAGGCCGCCAAGCAGTTGGTGCCTTTGCACGTGGAACACGCGGCGCGCATGAGCGCGCCGCTCAGGCAGCTCATCGCCGAGGGCCTGGCCATCGACTCGGCCAGTTACCGCGCCGCCGTCGCCCGGCGCCTGGAATTGCGTCTGGCCCTGGCCGAATGCCTCGGCGAGGCCGATGCCATCGTCACGCCGCCTGCGACCGGCGAGGCACCCGCCACCCTGGCGCACACCGGCAGTCCGAGCTTCTGCACCCTCTGGAGCCTGGCCGGCATGCCGGCGCTGACCTTCCCGGTCGGCCTGGGGCCGCAGGGCCTGCCGCTCGGCCTGCAATTGGTGGGCGCGCTGAACGAGGATGCCCGGCTGCTCGCCTGTGCCGCCTGGTGCGCCGGGCGCATCGGTTTTTCCGGGCGGCCGGCATGATCGACGGCCTGGCCGATCTGCTCTACCGCGTCTGGCTGCCGCTGGTCATTTTGATCGGCGCCGGCGGTCTGTGGCAGCGGGTACATCCAGAGATTCCGGCCCCGGTCCTGCGCAATTACCTGAGTACCCTGGCGGTCTATCTCTTCCTGCCGGCGCTGATCTTCGCCGCCGCGGCCACCGCCCGGATCGACCGGGCCCTGCTCACGGTGCCGTTCTATCTCCTGCTCGGCACCCTGGCCACCGGGCTTGTGCTCTATCTCGCGCTCTACCGCTCGCCGCTGGGAAAAGATCTGCCCAATCGCACGCGCGCCGCGCTCCTGCTCTGCGGCATGTTCGGCAACGTGCTCCTGATCGGCTACCCGGTGCTGGGCTTTCTCTACGGCCACGCCGGCGAGCGTTATGCGGTGTTCGCCGACGTGCTGGCCTTCACCCCCATCGTCTGGACCCTGGGGGTGTGGATCGCCACCCGATTGGGGGCTTCAGACGTGAGCGGCCCGGTGCATCCGGTGACGACCATCCTGTTGCGCCTGCCGCCGGTTTGGGCCTTCGTGCTCGGGGTGGCGCTCAACCTGTCCGGTCTCGAACTCGCCCCCCTGGCCGATGCCGCGCGCATGGTGGGGCAGGCCGCCATCCCGGTGCTCCTGTTCGTGCTCGGCCTGGCCATGCCCTGGGGCCGCCTGCGGCCAAGCCGCGCGGTGTTGGCGGTGGTGGCGGTCAAGCTCGTCCTGATGCCGCTCATCGTCTGGGGCCTGATCGCGCTCGCGGGCCACGGCTTCAGCCTGGGCGAGCAGCATCGGGCCGCGATCCTCGAGGCGGGCATGCCGGCCATGACCACCTCGGTGCTGCTGGCCGATCGTTTTCATCTGGATACCGAGACCGTGGCGCTGCTGCTGGGCTGGAGCACGCTGCTGTTCGCCCTGTTGCTGCCGGTCTGGGTTTGGTTGTTTAGTTGATCGTCGCTCGATAGGAAGGAGATTGATCATGGCGAACGTGGCATTCATCGGCATGGGCATCATGGGCAAGCCCATGGCCATCAACCTGCGCAAGGCCGGGCACCAGGTCTTCGTCCACGGCCGGCGGCCGGAATCGATGACCGAGCCGGTGGCGGCCGGCTGCATCGCCTGCACCTCGCCGGCCGAGGCCGCGCGCCAGGCCGAAATCAGCATCATCATGGTGTCGGACACGCCGGACGTCGAGCAGGTGATCTTCGGCGGAAACGGCGTGGCCCAGGGCGCCCAGGCGGGTTCGGTGGTGGTCGACATGAGCACCATCTCGCCCACCGCGACCCGTGTGATGGCGGAAAAGCTTGCCGCCCAGGGCGTGGAAATGCTGGATGCGCCGGTGTCGGGTGGCGACATCGGCGCCATCAACGCCACGCTGTCGATCATGGTCGGCGGCAAGCCGGCGGTGTTCGAGCGGGTCAAGCCGGTGTTCGAGGCCATGGGCAAGAACATCGTGCTGGTCGGTGACAACGGTGCCGGCCAGGTGGCCAAGGCCTGCAACCAGATCGTGGTGGCGGTGACCATCGAGGGCGTGGCCGAGGCCCTGCTGTTCGCGCGCAAGAACGGGGTCGACCCGGCCCGCGTGCGCGACGCCCTGATGGGCGGTTTCGCCGGCAGCCGCATCCTGGAGGTGCACGGCAAGCGCATGCTCGACAACGCGTACAAGCCCGGCTTCAAGACCAAACTCCACCAGAAGGACATGAACATCGTGTTGCAGACCGCGAAGGAACTCGGTCTGGCCCTGCCCGGCGCCGCCCTGGTGATGCAGCACCTCAATGCCTTGATGGGCCTGGGCGAGGCCGAGCAGGACTCGGCGGCGGTGATGAAGATCCTCGAACGCGCCTCGGGCATGGAGCGGTGAGGTTTAAAACCATTGTTAACCGCGAAGGACGCGAAGGATCGCAAAGAAAACCAAAGAGGGAATATTTCTTTGCGCGCTTTGCGGCCTTTGCGGTGAGAGTTTTCAAATGAAACGGAAAATCGTCTTTCTCGATCGTGCGAGTCTGGTCGCCGATCTGCGGGCGCCGGCCTTCGAGCACGCGTGGGTCGACTATCCGCAGACCGCGTCCGAGCAGGTGGTCGAGCGCATCCGGGGCGCCGACATCGTGGTCAGCAACAAGGTGAGGCTCACCGGCGAGCTGCTGGCCCAGGCGCCGTCGGTGAAGATGATCGCGGTGGCGGCCACCGGCACCGACATCATCGACCTGGCCTATTGCCGGGCACACGGCATCGTGGTCAGCAACATCCGCGGCTATGCCGTGCACACCGTGCCCGAGCACGCCTTCATGCTGATCCTGGCCCTGCGCCGCAACCTGTTGGGCTGGCGCGAGGACCTGCGCGCCGGCCTGTGGCAGCAGGCCGAGCAGTTCTGCCTGTTCACCCGGCCGATCCACGACCTTTTCGGCAGCACCCTGGGCCTGATCGGCTACGGCACGCTGGGCCAGGCCATGGAGCGGCTGGCCGAGGCCTTCGGCATGCGCGTGCTGGTGGCCGAGCACAAGGGGGCGCCGTCGGTGCGCGAGGGCTATACCGCGTTCGATGCGGTGCTGCGCGAGGCCGACGTGATCTCGCTGCACACCCCGCTCACGGCCGAGACCCGGCACCTGATCGGCGCGCGCGAGTTCGGTCTGATGAAGCCCTCGGCGATTTTGATCAACACCGCGCGCGGCAACCTGGTCGACGAGGCGGCCCTGATCGAGGCCCTGAAGACGCGGCGCATCGCCGGGGCCGGCTTCGACGTGCTCGCGGTCGAGCCGCCGCGCACGGGCAACCCGCTCTTGGACCTGGATCTGCCCAACTTCATCCTCACCCCGCACGTGGCCTGGTCCGGGCGCGAGGCGATGCAGGCGCTGGCGGACCAATTGGTGGACAATATCGAGTCTTTCGTTGCCGGCGCGCCGCGCAACGTCGTTTGAAGTCGGAATTCGAGGAGTCGGCATCACATGATGGAATGGTTGAACGATCCCGCGACCTGGACCGGCCTGGTCCAGATCATCATCGCGGATATCCTGCTCTCGGGCGACAACGCCCTGGTCATCGCCCTGGCCTGCCGCAGCCTGCCCCTGCACCAGCAGAAACGGGCCATCATCTTCGGCGGCGCCGCGGCCATCGGCCTGCGGGTCACGCTGACCGCCTTCGCGGTCTATCTGCTGACCCTGCCTTACCTCAAGCTGGTCGGCGGCGCGCTGCTGCTCTGGATCGCGGTCAAGCTGCTGCTGCCGGACGAGGGCCACGGCGAGGGCATCCAGAGCCAGGGCAGCATGTGGGGCGCGATCAAGACCATCGTGATCGCCGATTTCGTGATGAGCGTGGACAATGTCCTGGCCGTGGCAGGCGCGGCGAAAGGCGACATCGCCCTGCTGGTGATCGGTCTGTTGCTCAGCATCCCGCTC
Organism: Thiobacillus sp. UBA2597; assembly: GCA_002339725.1. Lineage (GTDB taxonomy): Bacteria > Pseudomonadota > Gammaproteobacteria > Burkholderiales > Thiobacillaceae > Sulfuritortus. Next base: position 1,397 of record DDKN01000011.1, on the reverse strand, counting down.
ATCATCTACGGCAGCACCATGATCCTGAAACTGATCGCCCGCTTCCCCATCATCGTCACCCTGGGCGCCGCGCTGCTCGGCTATATCGGCGGCGAGATGCTGGTGGGCGATGCCAAGGTTGCGCCCTGGGTTGCGGCCAATGCCCCCACCTTGCACACCCTGGTGCCGATCCTCGGCGCCATCCTGGTGGTGGCCCTCGGCAAGCTGTTTGCCGCCAAGCCGGCGGCCAAGGTCATCGACCTGGCGGCCGAAGACAAGCCGGCCAATTGATTCGGTTGAGGGAGAGCGAGACATGAAGAAGATCCTGTTGCCGGTCGACGGCTCCGACAATTCCCTGCGTGCGGTGCAGGCGGCGATCGAACTGGCCAAGGAGGCGGCCGAAGCCCCGGAGATCCACCTGCTCAACGTGCAACTGCCCATCATCTCGGGCGACGTGAAGATGTTCGTGAGCGAGGAGCAGATCAAGGCCTATTACCACGACGAGGGCATCAAGGCCCTGGCCCGCGCCCGGGCCGCCCTGGATGCGGCCGGGGTGCCTTACCGCTACCACATCGGGGTCGGGCCGGTGGCGGAGACCATCGCCGCCTATGCCAAGGAAAAGGACTGCAACCAGATCATCATGGGCGCGCGCGGCCTGGGCTCGCTCACCGGCCTGCTGCTGGGCTCGGTCACCACCAAGGTGACGCATCTGGTCGACATCCCGGTGACCTTGATCAAGTAAGCGCATCTGCCGGGACAGGCGCTAATGCCGACGGTCGTCCTCGCCCCCGATTCCTTCAAGGGCTGCCTGTCGGCCCGGGCGGCGGCCGAGGCGATGGCGACCGGGCTCGGGCGGGTCTGGCCCGATGTCGAAATCGTCGCGCGGCCGATGGCCGACGGCGGCGAGGGCACGCTGGAGGCGGTGCTCGCCGCCTGCGGCGGCCGACGGCTGACGGCACGGGTGCAGGGGGCGGACGGCCGGCCGGTCGAGGCACCCTATGGCCTGGTGCTGACCGCCGCCGGCGAGACGGTGGTGCTGGAGGCCGCGGCCGTGGTGGGGCTGCCCATGGCCGGCCGCGAGCCGGTGGCCAGCCGCAGCACGCTCGGGCTGGGCGAGTTGTTGCGCCATGCCCTGGCTGCCGGCCACAGCCGCTTCCTGATCGGCCTGGGCGGCAGCAGCATCAACGATGGCGGCGCCGGCCTGCTGGCGGCGCTCGGCGTGCGCCTGCTCGACGCCGAAGGCCGGCCGGTGGCGCCGACGCCGGCGGGACTGGCCGGGCTCGAGCGGGTGGATTTTGCCGGCCTCGATCCGCGCCTCAAGCACAGCCGCATCACCCTGATGACCGATGTGCAGAACCCGTTGTGCGGCCCGCTCGGGGCCACGGCGGTGTTCGGGCCGCAGAAGGGCGTGGCGGCGG
>DDKN01000110.1 GCA_002339725.1 Thiobacillus sp. UBA2597 | reverse complement strand
TCCCGGTCTGCGTCGCCCTCGGCGCCGACCCGGCCGCCATTCTGGGCGCGGTCGCGCCGGTGCCCGATACGCTGTCCGAATACCAGTTCGCCGGCCTCTTGCGCGGCGCCAAGACCGAGGTCGTCAAGGCCATCGGCTCGGACCTGCAGGTGCCCGCGTCTGCCGAGATCGTGCTCGAAGGCGTGATCCATTCGGGTGAGACCGCGCCGGAAGGCCCGTTCGGCGACCACACCGGCTACTACAACGAGGTCGAGCGCTTCCCGGTGTTCACGGTCGAGCGCATCACGCTGCGGCGCGACCCGATCTACCACAGCACTTACACCGGCAAGCCGCCGGACGAGCCGGCCATCCTCGGCGTCGCCCTCAACGAGGTGTTCGTGCCGCTGCTGCAGAAGCAGTTTCCCGAGATCACCGACTTCTACCTGCCGCCCGAAGGCTGCAGTTACCGCCTGGCCTGCGTGGCGATGAAGAAGCAGTACCCGGGCCACGCCAAGCGGGTGATGTTCGGCGTCTGGTCTTTTCTGCGCCAGTTTATGTACACCAAGTTCATCCTGGTCACCGACGACGACGTGAACGTGCGGGACTGGAAAGAGGTGATCTGGGCGATGACGACGAGGGTCGACCCGGCGCGCGACACCCTGATCGTGGAAAACACCCCGATCGACTACCTCGACTTCGCCAGCCCCGTCTCCGGACTGGGCTCGAAGATGGGCATCGACGCCACCAACAAATGGCCGGGCGAGACCCAGCGCGAATGGGGCCGGCCGATCGCCATGGACGCCGAGGTCAAGGCCAGGGTCGACGCGCTCTGGCAGCAGCTCGGGTTGTAGACACGCTCCCCCTGCCTCGGGAGAGGTGCATCAGGATCGCACAGCACATCCCCCTCCCCATTGATGGGGAGGGTCGGGGTGGGGATCTAGCCAGCCGTCAATACTTGAGTATAATAGTCGGACATTAAGTCCAGGAGCTTGCCATGTCTGCCGAATTCTTTGCCGCCGCCAAAGCCGGCGATGTCGATGCGCTCAACCGCCTGATCGCGGCCGGCGCCAACCCCAACAGCACCAACGAAGAAGGCCAGACCCCGCTGCACGTCGCCGCCTTCGAGGGCCACCTGGCCGCCGTCCGGGTCCTGATTGATGCCGGGGCCGACGTCAATGCGCGCGACGCCATGCAGTGGACCCCGATCTTCAAGGCCGCCTACAACCACGAGCAGGACACCGGTTACGCCCCGGTGGTCAAGGCCCTGATCGACGCCGGGGCCGACGTCAATGCCCGCATCGCCTTCGGCCTCACGCCCCTCATGCTGGCCGCCGGCGGCGGCGAGGGCGCGGTGTGCGAGGTGCTGCTCAACGCCGGGGCCGATGCCTTCGCCAGCAACGAGGCCGGGCGCACCGCGCTGCAGATGGCCAAGGAACGCCACTGGGTCGATGTCATCAACCTTTTGCACGAGGCCACCGGCTTCGTGCCCGAGACCGAGGGCGCCTGCTCCACCGGCCGCAAGGGCCCGAGCGACAAGAACGTCATCAGCTTCATGAAGCGGCCGACCCACTGAGCTGCGCCACCCCAACAAAAAAGGCCGCTGCTGCGGCCTTTTTTGCGGCTGAGCGGGCAGCCCTCAACCCTTCACGCTGTCCAGCCCCCCCTTGAGCACGTAGACATCGAACCCGCGCTGTTCCAGCAGGAAGGCGGCGGCGGCGCTGCGCTGGCCGGACTGGCAGAACACGATGTATTTGCGCTTGGGGTCCAGGCCCTCGGCCTTGCTGCGCAATTGGGCGAGCGGGATGTTGATCGCGCCCTTGAGCGTGCCGCCCTTGAACTCGTCCTCCAGCCGCACGTCGATCAGGCCGGCGCCGGCGGCCAGCATCTGCCTGACCTGCTCGGGCGTCACCCACTTGACCATGGGCGCCTTGAGCAGCTCGTTGAAATCCTTCTGCGCCATGCGCATGAGCACGCCGGGCGTGAGCATGGTGACCGTGGCATTGCGCGGCATGCCGGAGAGCAGGGCCTCCTCGCCGAAACCGTCGCCCTTGCCCAGCCGGGCCAGCACCACGGGCTTGCCGTCGGGGCCGGTGCGGCTCACCTCGGCCTCGCCCTCGCGGATGAGGTAATAGTTGTCGCCCGGCTCGCCCTGGCGGATGACCACCTGGCCGGCCTTGACCTCGACCCGCTCGAAGCGGCCGAACATGGCGTTGGTGTTGGCCGGCGGCAGCTTCTGGAAGGCCGGCAGGGTGAGCACGGTGAACATCCATTCCGGATCTTCGCCCTCGAACTCGGTCACCTCGAAACCGGTGGCCTGGTCCATGGTGACCAGGCGGTCCAGGGCGTCTTCCTCCACCCGCAGCACCTTGACCGCGGTCTTGGCCAGGCCGGTATAGCGCCGCGGCTTGAGCCGGGCCAGGGCGTAACGGCCGTCCTCGCTGCCGGCCTCGATCAGGATCGGCGCCCGCCCTTCATCGGTCAGGCTGACCTGGCCTTCCAGCAGGTAATACAGCCATTTGTCGTTGTCGCCCTTCTTGAACAGGGTCTGGCCGGGGCTGAACTGCAGCATTTCGACGCACTTGCCCAGTTCGTCCATGCTCTGCTGCGAGAGCGAACCGATCGGCACGAACTGATCGAGGTAATCGAGCATCTGCTCATCCATGGCGCTGTACCCCTCCAAATCGATTGGCTTGAACCGCCGGCGCTGCGCCGATCAAAGCGGCCCGACCGAATACTCCACCGTCAGCCGGTGGGTCTGGCCGGCCGGCACCGTGACCCGGTTGTCCAGGGCATTGGCGCTCTCGACGCAGACCATCTCGCGCCAGCCGCCCTGACCTGAAATACCCGGGCCGAAGTCGCCCATCTTTTCCGCCTTCTCGACCCAGGGCGTCCAGACCACGGTCGACCGGCTGCCCGACTTGGCAATGCGGATGCGGCGCTTGAGCCGGTCATCCTCGATCGCGCACTCGGCCTCGGTGTTCACGTACACCCGGTCGGTCTCGCCGCTGAAGGCGATGGCGCCGTCCTGGCGCTTGCGCGCGAAGTTGTCCACCTTGTCCAGGTATTCGCAGCCTTCCAGGCCGGTGACCCGCACCGCGCCGATGTCGCCGATCTCGAAATAGGTGTGCAGGGCCTCGCCGATGACGAAGTCGTGGTCGTCCAGGTTGGTGGTCATCAGGGTGATCTTCAGGCTGCGGCCGACCGTGACCATGAGCTCCAGGCGCGCGCGATGCGGCCACTGGGCGCGGGTCTGCTCGGTCTCCATCAGCATCAGGGCCAGCTCGGTCTCACCCGTCTCCAGGGTGCAGCTGTCGGTCACCTCCCAGGGCACGGTGCGGGCGAAGCCGTGGGCCGGAAAGCCCGCCTCGGTCTCGTGCGGGCCGAACCAGGGCCAGCAGACCGGCACGCCGCCGCGGATGGACTTGCCCGGCGCGAACTTGGCCGCGCTCGACACCCAGACCACCGGCCGGGCCTGATCCTTGGGCCGCCAGCTGACCAGGTGGCCGCCCTGCAGGCAAAGGCTGGCCTGGGCGAAATCGTTGTCGATGTCGGCGAAGATCAGCCCGGCGTCGTTGGCGCGAAAGTTCAGTTGGCCGGCGATGGCGCGGCGGGCGTTGAGGTGTTCGAGCGGGGTCATGGCTGTCCTCGGATTATTTGCGTTCGATCTGGGAGACATCGCGCACGGCGCCGAAGGCCGCGCTGGTGGTCATCGCCGCGTAGGCGCGCAGGGCGGGCGACACCGTCCGGTCACGGCCGACCGGGCGCCAGGCATCCTTGCCCCTGGCCTCCATCGCGGCCCGGCGCCGGGCCAGTTCGGCCTCGGTCACCGCCAGATGGATGCGCCGGTTGGGGATGTCGATCTCGATCATGTCGCCTTCCTCGACCAGGCCGATGGTGCCGCCCTCGGCCGCCTCGGGCGAGATGTGGCCGATGGACAGGCCCGAGGTACCGCCGGAAAAGCGGCCGTCGGTGATCAGGGCACAGGCCTTGCCCAGGCCCTTGGATTTCAGATAGCTGGTCGGATACAGCATCTCCTGCATGCCCGGACCGCCGCGCGGCCCCTCGTAGCGGATGACCACCACGTCGCCCGGCTTGATCCGGTCGCCCAGGATGGCCTCGACCGCCGCGTCCTGGCTCTCGAAGATGCGCGCCGGTCCGCGGAAGACCCGGATCGTCGACGTGGGCACGCTGGTGGTGTAGCGCAGCTGCTCCACCTCGAACATGCTCTCGTCGATGCCGGCGGTCTTCACGATGCAGCCGTCCTTGGCCAGATTGCCGTAGAGCACGGCCAGGCCGCCGTCGCGCGAGTAGGCGTGCGCCACGTCGCGGATGCAGCCGTTGACCCGGTCCATGTCCAGTTCGGGATAGCGGCGGTCCTGGGAGAAGGCGACCTGGGTCGGCACGCCGCCCGGTGCCGCCTTGTAGAACTCGAATACCGAGACGTCGTGGGCGCGCATGATGTCCCAGACCGAGAGGGCCTCGCCCAGCGTCTTGCTGTGTACGGTGTGGCAGTCGCGGTGGATCAGCCCGGCGCGGTCCAGTTCGCCCAGGATGCCCATGACGCCGCCGGCGCGGTGCACGTCCTCCATGTGGTAGAGCTGGGTCGAGGGCGCCACCTTGGACAGATGCGGCACCTTGCGCGACATGCGGTCGATGTCGGCCATGGTGAAGTTCACCCCGGCCTCGCGCGCGGCGGCCAAAAGATGCAGCACGGTGTTGGTCGAGCCGCCCATGGCGATGTCGAGCGCCATGGCGTTTTCGAACGCCTCGAAGCTGGCGATGGAACGCGGCAGCACCGAGGCGTCGTCCTGCTCGTACCAACGGCGGGCCAGCTCGACGATGAGCCGGCCGGCCTTGAGAAAGAGCTGCTTGCGGTCGGCATGGGTGGCGAGCAGCGAGCCGTTGCCCGGCAAGCTGAGGCCCAGGGCCTCGGTCAGGCAGTTCATGGAGTTGGCGGTGAACATGCCGGAGCAGGAACCGCAGGTCGGGCAGGCCGAGCGCTCCACCGCCGCCACCTCCTCGTCGCTGCACTTGGCATCGGCGGCCTGCACCATGGCGTCGACCAGGTCGAGCTTGATGGTCTTGTCATTCCAGGTGACCTTGCCCGCCTCCATCGGCCCGCCGGAGACGAACACCGCCGGAATGTTCAGGCGCAGCGCGGCCATGAGCATGCCCGGGGTGATCTTGTCGCAGTTGGAGATGCAGACCAGGGCGTCGGCGCAATGCGCGTTGACCATGTATTCGACCGAATCGGCGATCAGATCGCGCGAAGGCAGGGAATAGAGCATGCCGCCGTGGCCCATGGCGATGCCATCGTCCACCGCGATGGTGTTGAACTCCTTGGCCACGCCGCCGGCGGCCTCGATCTCGCGTGCCACCAGCTGGCCCAGGTCCTTGAGGTGGACGTGGCCGGGCACGAACTGGGTGAAGGAGTTGGCGATGGCGATGATGGGCTTGGAAAAATCCTCGTCCTTCATGCCGGTGGCGCGCCAGAGGGCGCGGGCACCGGCCATGTTGCGGCCGTGGGTGGTGGTGCGGGAACGGTACTGGGGCATGGGGGTCAACCTGGCGATGCGTCGAAAAGGCCCATTGTACCGCCCCTGCCTGCCGGGCTCACCCCTGGCCGGTGCGGCGCCGGGCCAGCTCGGCCAGCAAGGCCTCCAGGGCCTCGGCCAGGCGCAGGGCCTGGGCCGCGGCATCGGGCTGGCCCTGCCGGGCAGCAGCCTCCGCCAGGGCAGCCAGGGCTTGCACTTGCGGCGCGCGCAGGCTGCCGGCCATGCCCTTGAGCTTGTGGGCCAGGCTGGCCAGGCTGGCCGGATCGCCCTGCTTAGCCGCCGCGCGCAGCCGGGCCGGCATGTCGGCATTGCTCTCCAGCGCCATGGCCACCACCTTGTCCACCGCCGCCTGCTTGCCCTTGAAAAACCGCTCCAAGGCCGGCCAATCGATCACGGCATCGGTCATGGCGGGCGCTGCCGCCGCGTCCGGCGCCGGCCCTGCGCTGGCCGGCGGCGCTGGCTGGACCAACGGCGGCCCGGCCGGGGCGGGGCGCGCCGCCGCTGGCAGCAGACCACCCCAGGCATCCGGCCGGCTGGCGGCATGGCGCAGCATCGCCGCCAGCAGGGTTTCGATCTCGATCGGCTTGGCCACATGCTCCCACATGCCGGCCGCCAGACAGCGTTCGCGTTCCTCCGACATGGCATGGGCGGTGAGGCCGATGATGGGCAGTTTGGGATAGGCAGCGCTCACCTCGCGCGCCAGGGCATAGCCGTCCATCTCCGGCATCTGGACATCGGTCAGCAGCATGTCGAAGGCCTCGGCGCCGTAGTGGCGCAGTTTTTCCAGGGCCTCGCGCCCGTTGCCGGCCAAAGTGAGCACGGCGCCCTCCTGGCTCAGGATCTCCTCCAGCACGATCTGGTTGACCTCGTTGTCCTCGGCCGCCAGCACACGCCAGCCCGCCAGCCGGCGCGTGCCCCTGGCCGGGGTTTCGGCCACGGGCCGGGGCCGCTGGCGGCTGGCCTGCAGCAGATGGCGCAGGCGCAAGGGACGCTCGAGGATCAAAGCCTGTTCCGGCACCGCCTCCAACACCGGCTGCACCGCCCCCGGCAGCGCCACCAGCGCCAGGCGCTGGCCTGCCTGCTGCAGGCGGTTGGCCCATTCGGCCAGGGCCGGCTGGCTCAGGGCCTCGGCCTCGATGACGATGAGATCGACCGCCGGGTTCGATGCCAGGTCGGGCGTCAGCCGCGTGATCTGGCAGCCCTTGGCCGCCAACTGGGCGGTCAGGGCCTCGGCCTCGTTCGGATCGAAGCCGAGCAGGGCGAAGTGCGGCGCGACCGGCGGCTCGGCCGGGGCATCCTGGCTGGGCGCCAGCGGCAGCCAGACGCTGAAGACCGAGCCCTGGCCCGGCTGGCTCTGCACCCCGATCTCGCCGCCCATGGCCTCGACCAGGCGCTGGCTGATCGAAAGACCGAGACCGGTGCCGCCGTAGCGCCGGGTGGTCGAGCCGTCGGCCTGCTCGAAGGGCTGGAACAGGCTGGCCATCTGCGCCGGCGGGATGCCGATGCCGGTGTCCTCGATGGTGAACAGGATGCCGGCCCGGCCGCCACTGCCCTCGGCCGGCACCACCGACAGCGCGACATGGCCGCGGTCGGTGAACTTGACCGCATTGCCGAGCAGGTTGACCAGGACCTGGGACAAATGCATCTCATCGCCCACCACCCGGGGCGGCAGGTCGGCCGCCTCATGCAGCCGGCAGTCCAGGCCTTTGGCGTAGGCACGCGGGGCGTTGATGCCGATCGCGCGGTCGATCGCCTCGCCCAGGGCGAAGGGGGCCTGTTCGATCTGCAGCTTGCCGGCCTCGATCTTGGAATAGTCCAGGATGTCGTTCACCACCGACAGCAGCAGCTGACCCGCCTCGAGGATGCGGCTGAAGGTCTCGCGCTCCCGGCGGCCGTGGCTGCTGCGCACGCCGACCTGGGCCAGGCCGAGCACGGCATTGAGCGGGGTGCGGATCTCGTGGCTCATATTGGCCAGGAACAGGCTCTTGGCCTGGCTCGCCTGTTCCGCCGCCGCCTTGTCGACCAGGGCCTGGCGCGCCTGCTGCTCGGCCCGCTTAAGCTCGGTCAGATCGGTGATGATGCCGAGCAGGCCGGTGACCTGGCCCTCGGCATTGGTCAGGGTGGTCTTGCTGTACATCACCCGGCGCACTTCGCCCACGCTGTCCAGGAGGTCGATCTCGTAGCTTTGCACCCCGGTGCGCGCGAGCAGCTCGGCGTCCTTGGCCTCGTGGATGGCGGCGATTTCGGGGTGACGGGGGTAGAGCTCGCGCACGGTCCGCCCCAGGATGTCGGCGCGCGGCACCCCGAAAAAGGCCTCCCAGGCCTCGTTCACGCCCAGGTAGAGGCCCTGGCGGTCCTTGTAGAACATGGGCAGGGGCAGGGCCTCGATCAGCTCCTCGATGAAGTGCAATTGCTCGTGCAGCTTGCGCCGGCTGTCGGAGACATCGGCCAGCAGCTGCTGGATGCGCTCGGCCATGTTGTTGAAGATGGTCACCGCCTGACGCAGCTCGCGCGCCCCGGCCGGCTGGATGCGCACGTCGTATTCGCCCTGGCGGAAACGGTCGACCGCGCCGGCGATCTGCCGCAGCACCCGCAAATTGGTGCGCAGCACCAGCATCATCGCCGCCAGCAGCAGGAGCGCGCTGACGAAGATCTGGCCCACCCCGACGGTGAGCGCCTGCCAGAGCTCGTGGGCGATGAAGGTGGGGTCGAAGGCAACCTGCAACCGGCCGTATTCCACGCCGCCCACGCTCACCGGCACGCTGCGCTCCAGGCGGCTGATGGCCACGGCCCGGCTGAACCACTCCGGCGGCGCCTGCATCGGGGGATTGACCCGGACCGTGACCTCGCGCTGGCTGTTGCCCTGCCAGCGCATGAAGGCGATGTCGGGATACACCGCCGCCTGACGCTCGAGCAGTTGCTTGATGCTGGCGTAGTCGCCCAGCAGCGCCTGCTCCGCCACCAGCGGGGTGAGCACCAGCAGCATCAGCCTGGCCTTGTTCTGCTGCGCCTCCAGCAGTTCGCTGCGGGTTTGATAGGCCAGCAGGCCCGACATGACCAGCGCGATCGCCAACAGCAGCAGCCCCTGCACCACCGCCACCCGCAGCAGCAGGCCGCGGCCGGCCCAGAACTCGGCGAGGCGGGCGAGCGGCATGCGTTATTCCAGCTTCACGCTGGCCTTTCGGTAGAAGCGGCGATAGTCGTCATAATCCCTGTCATCCGCCCGGATGAAGGTCCAGATCTGCTGCTGGCCCAGGGCGGCGGCGCTGGCCTGCAGCGCCTTGCGTCCCTCGGGGTCGTCGGCCATGCCGATGAAGGCCTCGCGCACCGCCTCGACGAGCTTGGGCGACAGCGAGCGATGGGCGATGATGGGGATGTCGAGATAAGGTTCCGAGGCCCACAACACCCGATAGCGCAGGTCCTCGCGCGCGGCGTATTTCGCCAGCAGCTTTTCGTTGACCCCCGCCGCGACCACCTTGCCGAACTGCAACTGCGACATGGCGCCCTCCTGGTTGCCGGTGAACACCGGCTGTACCGCGATGCCGGCCTTGTTCAGATGATCGATCGTCACGTGATAGCTCAGAAAGGCGTCTTTCGAGGGAAACGCCACCGGCTGCCCCTTGAGCTGCTTCAAACTCTGAATCGGGCCATCCTCGCGCGTGACGATCACGCCGCGATTGGGCTCGCCCGCGATGCGCAGGATCACCTTGTAACCCAGCTTGTCCCGGCGCGGCGTGAACATGTGATTGCTGTAGGCCAGATCATGTTCGCCCCGCTCGGTCATCGCCGTGGTCTCCGGCGCGGTCTTGCCCATCGTCAACACCAGCGGCCGGCCGATCTTGTGACCGACATAAATCAGGATCGGGTTCCAGGCCTCGGCCGTCAGAGCCACGCTGCGCTGGTTGATCACCCCGAACCGTAGCGGCTTGGCCTCCTCGGCCAGGGCCACCCCCATCTGCAGCGCCAGGCATAGCGCCAACCCATAAGTCCCAGTCTTGCGCATGGCTCCCCCCTTCGTCGTTATCGGCCTTGCCGGCGATGCGCCCGAGCGCACCCGGCCGAATCATTCTAGTGGCCCAGGCCGAACCGGGCGGCGGATCGGGCCGGGCCGGCCGGCTATAATTCGGCCGGCTGATTCATTTTTGCCAATCGTCCGCCACCCGACCGGCCCGCCATCATGCTGATCCACCCCCAGATCGACCCCGTCGCCCTCAAGCTCGGCCCCCTCGCCATCCACTGGTACGGCCTGATGTACCTGCTGGCCTTCGGCCTGGTCATCCTGCTCGGCCGGCTCCAGATCAAGCGCCGGCCCGACCTGGGCTGGACCGGCCGGGACATCGACGACCTTTTGTTCTACGGCATCCTCGGCGTGGTCATCGGCGGCCGCCTGGGCGAGGTGCTGTTCTACCAGCCCGGCTATTACCTGCAGCACCCGGGCGAGATCATTGCCGTCTGGAAGGGCGGCATGAGCTTCCACGGCGGCTTTCTCGGCGTGCTCGTCGCCCTGGCCTGGTTCGCGCGCAAGACCGGGCGCAGCTTCTGGAACGTGGCCGACTTCGTGGCGCCCCTGGTGCCCACGGGCCTGGCCGCCGGCCGCATCGGCAACTTCATCAACGGCGAGCTCTGGGGCCGGCCGGCCGATGCCGAGCTGCCCTGGGCCATGGTCTTCCCCCATGTCGACGACCTGGCGCGCCACCCCTCCCAGCTCTACCAGGCCGCCGGCGAAGGCCTGCTGCTGTTCGTCATCCTCTGGCTCTACGCCGCCAAACCCCGCGCCGCCGGCGCCACCTCGGCCGTCTTCCTCATCGGCTACGGCGTGCTGCGCTTCATCGCCGAGTTCTTCCGCAACCCCGACCCCGGCATCTTCGGCGTGCTCACGCTCGGCCTGTCCACCGCGCAGTGGCTCTGCCTGCCCATGATCGCGGCCGGCATCGGCCTGTTCGTCTGGTCGCGCCGCCACTAGGCGCCTATGCCGAACCCCGCTTTTTTGCTATATTCGCCGCTCGTTTCGGGGCGGTAGCTCAGCTGGGAGAGCGTCGCGTTCGCAATGCGAAGGTCGGGAGTTCGATCCTCCTCCGCTCCACCAA
>DDKN01000117.1:3712-15151 GCA_002339725.1 Thiobacillus sp. UBA2597 | reverse complement strand
GGGGGTGGCGGCGGCGGGCGCCAGCTCTGGCTGGGGAACAGGTCGCCCTCGGCCAGCGCGATGCGCGGCTTGGCGTCATCGAGCGCGACGGCGGCGGCGGCCGGTTCGGCCATCGGTCGCGCCGGCCGTTGCGATACCGCCTCGATCACTTCGACCTCGCCCGCGTGGCGATCCGCCTGCCAAACCAGGAACAAGGTCAGCGCCAGAGCGGCAAAGAGCAGGAGCTGCCGCGGCTTCATCCGGCCTCCCGCAGATAGAGGATCAATTGCAGTCGGGCGTCGAGTTCGCTTTGCGTCACCGAGGCGCGCGAAAGCTTGAGGCCGACCAGGGCGAGCCCCGGCTCCCGATCCATCGCCTCATTCAGGAAGGCCCGCACGGCCGGGTAGCTGCCGGTCAAAGGCAAGGTGATCTGATACTGGCTCAGGCCACTGCCCTTTTCGCTCACCTGGCGATACTCGCCCTGGCTCAGCAGCAGGCCGGCGCTGTCGGCCGCGGCGAACAAGCGGGCGATCGCCTCGGACGCCATCGTGGTCGGCGCCAGGTCTTGCAGCGCCTCATTCGGCCGCGCCTCGGCCACGCGGGCCTGGGCATCTTGGCTGAGCGCCAGCCATTCGGCTTGCAGGCGCCGGTTGTCTTCGGCTTGCGGCTGCAGCACGACAAGCTGCAAAGCGATGGCGGCCGTCAGCAGGACCGCGCCGATGCCGCCCAGCCAACCCAGGCGGCCGAGCAGATAAGGCAGCCAAAGTTGCAGCACCTGTCTCATGGCTGCCCCCAGCGCAGGCGCAGGGTGAAGCCGACCGCCTGGGCGCCGTCGCTTTCCACCCATTCATGCTGGGCCAGGCTCACCGCCGTGATGCCCGCGCTTGCTTGCAGGCGCTGGTAGAAGGCCAGCATGGCATCGTAACTGCGCGCCTGGGCGAGCAAAGTCAGTTGCCCTTGGCGGCCGTCCGCCTCGAGCGAAAGCAGGCCGATGTCCCTGCCACGCGCCTGATGCAGGGCGTCGGTCAACTGCGCCCAGGGCAGGTCCAACCGCTGCCTGGCCGCGGCATTCGCCGCCTGGCGCAGATCCGCCGCCGCACTCGGCCGCTTGCCCGCCTCGGCCGCACTCTGGCGCAGCGCGGACAGACGCTGCTCCAATTGAAGACGCTCGGCCTGCGTCGCCTGGTAGGCCTGCACGGTCCATCCCATGGCAAGCAGGCCGACGAGCAGGAATGCGGCGCCCGGCAGGGAGGGCCGGTAACGCGGGGCGGCGAAGTCGAGGCGCAAGCGGGTCATGTGGCCAGCATCGCTCCCTGCAGGCTGGTGGCGCCGGGCAACTCGCGCACCGGCATCTCGGGCGCCGCCAGGTCCTGCCAGGCGCCGCGCAGGCCCGCACTGTCGAGCCACAATTCGCCGCTGGCCACGCTGCCGGCGAGCAGGGCCTCGCGCGCGATCATGCCGCGCAGTTCGCTCACCGGGTCGGGGCCGAGTTGGCGTTGACGCAAGGCGGTGAGCTCGCCCTGCTCCAGCCGCATCAGGCAGGCCATGCCCGGTTCGAGCAGGGCATACCAGCCGCTGGCCCGGCGCAGCACGGGCTGGCGCCGGTTGAAGGCCACGGCGAGCCAGGGTTGCAGCCGGCCGAGCTTGATGCCGGCATCCCGCAACGAATCGCGCAAGGCATCGAGCCAGGCGTGTTCGGCGGCGCAAACCAGAATCGGCCGACCCGGCCTGGCCGGCTGCCAGACGAGTTGCCAGCCCACGCCGCCGTCGAGCGGTTCGCGCAACTGCTCGACCAGCCATGCCTGCATCTCGCGCCGGCTCAGCCAGGCCACCGGCGGCGGCAACAGGAAGCCGCGCACGAAGTGCTGCGACAACACCACCGAGGCCGTGCCCTTGGCCTTGCGCTCCGCCAGCAGCCGGGCCAGGGCGGCCAAGGCCCCGGCCCAGCCGGTGCTGGCGTCTTCGGCCACGGCCTGGCCCTCTCGGTCGGCCAGGGCGGCGCGCCCGGGCAGCAGGGCGATGCGCAGCTCAGGCGACAAAAGTGACACGGTTGATCTCCTCCAGGGTGGTCTCGCCGCGCCGCACCAGGTCCAGCGCCACTTCGCGCAGGGTCTTGACCCCGGCGCGGGCGGCCGCCTCCTTCACCTGGCGGATCGGGGCGCGGGCGACGATGAGTTCGCGCATCTCATCGGAGAGCAGCATCATCTCGGCCACCGCCTTGCGCCCCTTGTAGCCGGTGCCGCGGCAATGGCCGCAGCCGCGACCGGCACGGAAATCGAAGCCGGCCGCCTGCTCGGGACGCAGGCCGGAATCGGCCAGCAGTTCCAGCGTCGGCGCATAGGGCTCGGCGCAGTGGGGGCAGTTCACCCGCACCAGGCGCTGGGCCAACACGCCGTTCAGGGCAGAGACGAAGCTGTAGGGGTCGACCCCCATGTGCATGAAGCGGCCGATCACGTCGAACACGTTGTTGGCGTGCACAGTGGTGAACACCAGATGGCCGGTGAGCGCCGACTGCACCGCGATCTGCGCCGTCTCCAGGTCGCGGATCTCGCCGACCATGATCTTGTCCGGGTCGTGGCGCAGGATGGAGCGCAGGCCGCGGGCGAAGGTGAGGCCCTTCTTCTCGTTCACCGGAATCTGCAAGACGCCGGGCAGCTGGTATTCCACCGGGTCTTCGATGGTGACGATCTTGTCGCTGCCATGGTTGATCTCGGAAATGGCGGCGTAGAGCGTGGTGGTCTTGCCCGAGCCGGTGGGGCCGGTCACCAGCACCATGCCGTAGGGCTCGCGCGCGAGCTTGCGCAGCTTGGCCAGGCTGACCGGATCGAAGCCCAGGTGCTCCAGGGTCATGCCGCGCAACTCGTCGGCCAGCTGGCGCCGGTCGAGCACACGCAGCACGGCGTCCTCGCCGAACACGCCGGGCATGATCGACACCCGCAAATCGATCTCACGCCCGCGCAGGCTCACCTTGAACCGGCCGTCCTGTGGCACGCGGCGCTCGGCGATGTCCAGCTCCGACATCACCTTCAGGCGCGAGATCACCTGCTCGGCCAGCTCGCGCCCCTGCGGCTGGGCGATCAGGTTGAGCACGCCATCGATGCGGTACTTGATCACCAGGCCGTGGCTGTCGTTTTCCAGGTGGATATCGGAGGCGCCACTGGACACCGCGTCATACAAGGTCGAGTGGACCAGCTTGACCACGGGCGAGGCGTCGGCGTCGATCGTCTGGAGCGACAGCTCCTCCACCCGCTCGCCACCACTCGCTTCCTGCGTGCCGGCGGCGACGCCGTCCATGGCACGCAGGCCGGCTTCCAGCAGGTGCAGCCAGGCGTGCAGATCATCGCGCAGTACGAGTGCGGCCGTGAACGGCTCACTGATGCGGCGCTCGGCCCAGTCGATCAGCGCAGGATCGAGCGGATCGGTGAAGACGAACCACAGGCGTCCCGCGTCGTCGCGACAGGCCGCCGCCTCTTTCTCCAGGGCGACGCCATAGGGAATGTGCTCGAAGGCCTGGGACATGGCACGCAGCTGGTCCATGGCCAGCGCGGGATAGGCGAAGGCCTCGGCCAAGGCGGCGCGGAAGGCCTCGGCCTCCAAGCCCAGGGCCTCCTGCAGCCAGGCCAGCGCCGTGGCGCCCCGGCCGTGGGCGCGCGCCTGGCGAATCAGGTCCGCGTCGAGGCGGGCACGTTCCGGCGCGTTCATTCCATGCTCCCGGCAAGCTCGAAGATCGGCATGTAGAGCAGCACCAGGATCAGGCCGATGAGGCCGCCGATCAGCACCATGAGCAAAGGCTCGAACAAGCGGGTGAACCACTCGAGCGAGCGGGCGATCTCGTCGTCGTAAAAGGTGGCGATGGCTTCCATCATCTCGCCCATGCGCCCGCTTTTCTCGCCCACCCGCAGCATGCGCGAGGCGACCGGCGTGGTCAGCCCGGCGCGTTCCATCGCACGCGAGATCGGCTGGCCTGCGCGGATGTCCTCCGCCGCCCGCTGCAGGCGCAGCCGCAGCTCGGGGTGGAGCAGACCCTCGGCCATGCCCAGGGCGGTGACCGCCGGGATGCCGCCCGAGAGCAGCATGCCCACCGTGCGGTAGAAGCGGGTGAGCTGGAACACGTGCAGGCGCTCGCCCAGGGCGGGGATGCGCCAGAACCGGCGCGAGAGCGCGGCGCGCACCTGGGGCTGGCGCAGCAGCTGGACGGCGCCCAATACCAGCAGGAGGAAAGCCAGGCCCAGCGCCGTGGCATGCTGCGCCATCAGCGTGCCCCACTCCATGAGCAGGCGCGAGGCCCAGGGCAGGCGCGCGAGATTGCCTTCGTAGACCGAGGAAAAGCGTGGCACCACATAGACCAGGAGAAACAGTGCCACCAGGCTGCCCAGCGCCAGCAAGAGCAAAGGGTAGACCGAGGCGCTGATCACCTTGTTGCGCACGCGCTCGACCTGCTCCTGATAGGCGATGTAGCGCGCCAGGGCCTCGGCCAGGTTGCTGGTCTTCTCCGCCGCGCGCACCGCCGCCACGAACAGGGGCGGAAAGGCTTCGGCCTGCTGGCCGATCGCGCTGGAGAACGTTTCGCCCTCGTGCAGGCTGCGCAGGACGCGGCGCAACACCTCACGCGTCTCGGCCCGGCTTTCTTTTTCTTCCAGGGTCTGCAGGGCCTCGACCAGGGTCAGGCCGCTGGCCAGCAGCGCGAGCAATTCGCGGCTGAACAAGATCAGGGGAAAACGGTAGCGCCGGGCGAAGCGGCCCAGCCCCCCACTGCCGCGCACCGAGAGCACGGTCAAACCCTGGCGCCGGGCCTGCTCGGCCGCCGCCTCGGCATGTGCCGCCTCAACGCTCAGCCGCACCCGCCCTGCAGTCGTCAGGCCCCGCACTTCAAAGCGCATGATCACCAGTTGCCGATGTCCGCCGCTTCGCCCGTGCCGCCGGGCTGGCCGTCCTTGCCCAGGGAGAAAAGGTCGAACTCGCCGTGTTCGCCCGGCAGGCGGTATTGATAGGGATGACCCCAGGGATCGATCGGCACCGCCTTTTTCAGATACGGCCCGGCCCAGCGGGTTTCCCCGGCCGGCTGGGCATTGAGCGCGGGCAGGCCCTGCTCGGTGCTGGGATAGCGCCCGATGTCCAAACGGTATTGATCGAGCGCGTCTTCCAGCGCCTTGATCTGCGCGCGTGCCACCTTCACTTCCGACTTGCCCACCTGGGAAAAGAAGCGCGGTGCGACATAGCCGACCAAGAGGCCGATGATCACCAGTACCACCAGCAATTCCAGCAGGGTGAAGCCGGCCGCGCCCCAACGGCCGGGCCGCTGCCACGTTTTTCGGTAAGTCCACATCGTCATCTTTAAACCCACATCCGCGTGATCGATATCGTTATCGCCCCGCGCGCCAAATCCGGCCGGCACAGGCTATGGCGGGACAACCCATCACACAATGTCCGGCCCATTCGTCCGGTGCCCACCGGCACGTATCGCCCCGACCCCGGACACGCCAAGAAAAAGCCCCTGCCGCAAACCAGCAGGGGCAAACAAGGGCCGGCTGGACAGCCGGCCGGCGTCGCTTAGCGGCGCTTGTCCTCTTTTTGCTTGGTAATGACCATGGTCTTGTCGTTGCCGGTGCCGGAGTGCTGCACGTTGACGAACAAAGTGTGCGGATCCTTGCCGAAGTAGATGCCGCTACCCTCGGCCGGCTTGTCCTTGAGCGAGGCGAACAGATAGACGCCGTCCTTGTAGCCGTCGCCGTTGGCATCCTCCGAACGCGGGTCATATACCCAGATGTCGCTGAAGTCGTTGTCTTCCACCATCCACAGCTTGCCGTCGGGACCGTTGGCCAGGTTGTCGACCTTGGCGAAACCGGTCACGCCGGGCCTGGTGGTGCTCGGCAGCACTTCGAGCGGAACATTCTTGCCCGGGGCAACCACGAACTTGGCAGCCGGCTGCTCGCCCAACTCGACCGCCAGCACGGCGCCCACGCTGTAACCGGCGGCATTACGACCGCTGGTGTTGGTGGGGTTGTCGACATCCTCGCAGGTCAAGGCGACATACAGGGTCTGGGCGATGCGCTCGATGTCCTCCGGCCGGCAGTAGCGGGTGGCGCCAACCGCCGCCGCGGCAACGCGGGCGTTGATCTGAGCCTGGTTCATGTCGAGCGGGACCCATTCGGCCGCGCCGGTCTTGGCGCCATTCAGCACGCGCAGGGCGTAGAGCTGGCCACGGGAGAGGTCACCGTAGGTGTCCGGCACGAACTTGTAGATGGAACCGTTGCGCTCTTCGTCGATGACATAGACATTGCCTTCGGCGTCGATCTCGATGCCTTCATGCGCAAGCGAACCCAGCATGGGGCGCACGGTCACACTCTCAGCCACCATCGGGTTGTGCCGGTCGAGCTTGAGCTCGTAGACCAGGCCACTCCGGGCCTGGGGAAAGTCCGGGTCCGGCCGGGCGGCGGTGATCACCTCCTCGGCAAACAGCAGGGTATGCCAGGGGGTCCAGACCAGGCCGTCCAGGGCCTCCCAGTCGGCGCGGCCGACCACTTCCTTGGACACGCCGGTCTTGAGATCGACCACGGACACTGCGCCGCCGCTGCCACCATCGATACGGCGCGAATTGCCGTCGTTGCCGATGGCGCCGCCACGCACTTCATGCGTGCGGTAGAGGTAACGGCCGGCGTGCTTGCCGGTCTCATTGACGGTGTTCATGTCGGGCCAGTCGTTCTCGACATAGATGTCCAGGTTGCGCTCGTCGGAGATGATGGCCTGGACAAAGCCCTCGGGGATGACCCAGGGCGTGCTGTCGAGGTCGGGGGCGTTTTCCAGACCGTAGGCGGAACCGGCGATGGGGTTGAACGCCATGGGGCCGTCGACCACATATTTCTTCTTGTTGTGATCGGCATGGGCCGCCGTGGCGAACATGGCGCCGATGACTGCGGCAAGAATCAGTTTCTTCATAAACATACTCCTGAGGGTTGAATGGCGCTTGGCTTCGGCGTGGCTCGCGCGAGCCACGCGCCGCACTATAGGCATTTGCCATGACAACCGTGTGAACCCTGGAATGCCTTGTGGCAGTAGGCGATATCAGGCACGGGCCGGCTTGCCGCGACACGCCATACCCGACAAAATTACTAAGCAATGGCCGGGCAAATTTTTGGCTTTGCGCTATCGGCACGTTGCCCCTTCGAACCGCGACAATCAGGCAGGCAGGGCAGGATCATGAACAGGCCTGCCGTCTCGCTGACATGGGTGTACAACACCCACACGCCGACGAATACCAGGACAATACCCAACACGCCCGCTGCCGCGCCAATACGCAAGGCGCGCCGCTCGACGGGATTTCTATCCTGCGTGGCCATCCAGGTCGCAAAGCCAAGCATGCCCAGCGCGGTGGCAGCCGCGCCCCATGTCATCGGGGATGAAGTGTCATCAATCATGGTATTTGCCCCTCAAGACGCAGATCGCGTTATACGCCAGCCGGCTGATCAGCCAGCCGGCCAGCCGCAAGGGGGACCAATAACCCACCAGGGCCTCCCGGCCGGCGCTTTTCAAATGCCCCCACATATCATCGGTCTTGGCCGGGAATCTCGGATTCAGGCGTCGCCATTCCGCCGCCAGTTCTTTGCGGTTGATCGCTTTCATGAGTTGCTCTCCTGGTCGATTTGTTTTTCGCGTTCTCGCTGCTCTTTTATCAAGTTGGCACTCAGCAACAGCCTCTCATACTTTGCGTTTCCCGCAAGAGGCAGTCCTGCCGTTTTCAGCAAACCGGCGAAATCGCCTTGCCCGGCCATGGCCAGTCAGCGGCAAGGTAAGGCGGGAGCGCGCCACGTGGACAACGGCAAGCTTGCGATCCGGCTGGATCGCCAACCACCAATCGCAAGCTTGTTCCGACAAGCCACGCCGCGATTCGGGGCTAGAATGCGCCCCGTCATCAACCACACATGAAGGAAACACACATGAAAAAACTGATTACCGCTCTCGTTGCCATGGTCGCCATGTCCATCACCGCCCATGTCAAGGCCGGCAACGTCGCGCCGCTGGGCCTGGAACTCGGCGTCGCCACCCTGGACCAGGTCAAGGCCATGGTCGGCAGCCAGACACCGCTCACCGACAAGGGCATCAACGCCTATTCGGATGGCCCGATGCTGGCCGGCGATGGCAGGGGGCTGAATATCGAGGGCCTGGAGAACATCCTGTTCATCTTCACCCCCAGCAACCGGCTGGAAGGCGTGGTCATGACCATGAGCAAGCACAAGTTCGATGAAGTGCTGGGTTTCATGAGCAGGAAATACCGCGTGCAGAAGCGAGTGATCCCCTACGTGGGCGATAAATATGTCCGGTTCACCTCTGGCAACAGCATTGCCGAGATCAACGCCCCGCATTTGTCCTTCAGCATGGAGGTGGTTTACATCACCAATACGCTGGACAAGGCGTTCAAGACGCGCAGTGCGGCGGCGGAACAGCAGCGCAGGCAGGAACAGGGCAGCAAGTTTTAACCCCCATCAACCATTGAAGGAAACGTCATCTAAAAGGGAAACGGCCCCGGGCCATGCCACCCCCGGCTTGTGCGCCGTCAGCTCTGGCCTTGGGGCCCGCCATCGACCAGGGCATCCATCGACCAAGCCGGCGGGTTTGCCGCCACGGCAGCAATGGCCCGGGTGGCTTGCAGCGACCTGACTGGCCAGCCCGAAGCTGAACAGGCACCGGTTCAGACCACCGCCGAGCCCACCATGAAGCCGCAATGGCGCGGCACTCAAACATCCCGCAAAGGCCACGGCAAAAGCCAGGCGCGTCACAACAGCCCAAAACCGGACACGACACGCCCCATGCCACACCTCTCAGTGCTGGCAGCCGGCCAGTCATCGAGCGCGTGCGCTGCGGTGGACCGCTGGCCGACTGGCGGCCGCAACGCATCCGCCGGCCCTGAAGACAACCCGGGAAAACAAAAAGGCCGGGGCAGCGCCCGGCCAGACAATGTCATTTCTGGAAGAACTGATCTTCGAACACCAGCTTGTTGTGGGCAGGCCCGCGGTGCGGCTCAATGGCTTCGATCTGAGACACGGCTTCGACAATCATGCGTGAGATGACTTGGCCGATCACCGGGCTCCTTGCCCTGCTTTCGGCTTCGCTGAGACTGGCTGCTTCAAGATGGAAGATGAGCCCGGCACGGGTGCGGACGGTATAGATGAATGGCTTGTGCATGCTTTTCTCCATGGAAAATGAACGTGATTACCCTGTAACCAGGGCTCCAGAAAAAAGCACGCCAAGGCGGATCACGGCGTGGCACTGCAGCTGACTTGGCGAACCGCCAGCCGCATTCTACCGCTAATCATCCCAACTCGAACTGCTCCAGTCGTCGTCGCTGAAAACCGAGCTGGTCCAGTCGTCGTTCAAACTCGAGCTGGTCCAGCTGTCGTTGCTGAAACTGGAACCGCTCCAGTCATCGCTGCCGGCCGCATGATGCCAACTGTCGTCGCAGCCGTAGGGATTGCCCGCCAGGTCGAGGCTGCCGATGCCGCAGGTCATGGGCAGGCCGGTGGCCGGATTGATCACGCTGCTGTCGCAGCCCGTGTCGGAACCCGTTGAGCCTGTGTCGTCGTCTTCAGAAAAAACCAGCCAGTCGAACAACTTCCTCAACAGCGACATCATGACCTCCTGCATGGTGTTAGCGATGCCGGCAGAGTAGCAATGGCGCGCAGGCAGACGGGCAATCACAAGCTTGGCATCACCTGCCGGCGCCCACCACCTAGACGCGCATCTCCCTTCTGGCCTGCAACACCTCCTCGAGGGTGATGCGCATGGGCTCGCCGCGCAGCACGCTGTCAGCCGCCTCGGTGTTCAGGGCCGAATCGAGGATGCCCCTGACCACGGAAGGCGTCAGCCCTTCGAGGGCGGCGGCCACCTCTTGCGACCAGGCATCCACCCCGCCGGGGATCATCTCCGGGCGCCTGGCGGCCCAATCGCGCACCAGCCGGGTCAGGGTGGCGAGGCTCGGCGCCGGCAGCTCGATCTTGGTCGGGAAGCGGCGCGTCACCGCCTCGTCCAGACCGTCGATGTTGTTGGTCGCCAGTATCCACACCACGTCAGGCAGCGGCTCGCCCGCGCCGTCGATGATGCGCAGCAGGTCGTTGGTGTGCAGCTTCATGCCGGAGTAATTGCGGTCGCCCAGGATGTCGTCCGCCTCGTCGATGAAGACGATGGCCGGCCTCAGGTCCGAAGCCTTGCGGCGGATCTCGACGAGCCTGTTGGCATCCATGGCGATCTCCTTGCCGCTGGTGGCAATGAAGGTCCAGCCCGCCTCCTTGGCCAGCGCCTGGGCCATGGTGGTCTTGCCGGTGCCGGGCGGGCCGTAGAAGATCACATTCCGTTTCTCGGTATTGCCGCCAAGCGCCTCGATCTCGTCCGAGCGGGTAAAGGTCGCCGCCAGATTGGACAGGCGTTCCTTCAGCCCGTCATCGAAATAGAGGTCGGCCAGCCCCGGGGCGGATTCCGGCACCCCCGTTTTGTTGCCCTGCACGTCGCGCAGCCCCCGCATGAAGTCGCGCATCTCCACGGTGTTCGTCGCGGCGAAACGCGCCGCCCGGAGGGTGGCCTCCTGAACGCGCGGCACGTTGAAGCCGGCCCAGCGCCGGGACAGCCGATCCAGCACCGCCGGCTCGACGGTCTTGCCCGTCTCCTTGAGCGCACGCAGGATCAGGCCTTTGCGCGCCTCGAAGTCGGGTAGCGCCACCTCGATGCGGAAGTCGAAGCGGCCCGTGCGGATGGATGCCTCGTCCACGCGATCCTTGTAATTGGTCGCCGCGATCAGCAGCACCCGGCCATAACGCAGCTTGTCGACGGAAGACAGGAAGG
The DNA here is from genome assembly GCA_002339725.1 of Thiobacillus sp. UBA2597. Lineage (GTDB taxonomy): Bacteria > Pseudomonadota > Gammaproteobacteria > Burkholderiales > Thiobacillaceae > Sulfuritortus. Next base: position 4,342 of record DDKN01000117.1, on the reverse strand, counting down.
AGGCCACCACCTTGGCCTCCTCGGAGTCGCCCCGCTCGATGCGGCTGCGATCCGGAAGGACGGCCTCCACCTCGTCCAGGAACAGCACGCACGGCGCCTGACGCAGGGCCGAGTCGATGATGTCCTGAAACTGCTCGGTGGTCTGGTTGATCCAGCGCGAGGCCATGCTGCCGATGTTGACCTTCATGATCCGCAGCTTGAGTTCGCCGGCCAGGGCTTCGGCGAAGGCGGTCTTGCCCGTGCCCGGCTCGCCGTACAGGAAAATGCCGTTCTTGCCGTTCATCCGGCCGCCGTTCTTCCACTCCAGGGCGGCGTGGTGCAGCTTGTCCTTCAACTCCTCCATGCCGGCCAGGTCGTCGAAGGTGAGCCTGGGCTGCAGGGCCAGCGTGTCGCGGGTGGCGAGCGTGGCCTGGGGCGCCGGCGGGGAAACCGGCTTGAGTTCTCTCTCCGGCTCGGCCTCTTCTTCGGGAAGTTCTTCGGGAAGGTTCATGATGACCGGCTTGCGGTCGAAAGCGGCGCGAATGTCGAGCAGGGAAAACAAGATCAGGGCCGTCAGCTGCGATCCCGTGATGAACATCAGCGCGCCGGCAGGCAGGGAAAACAGCGGTTCCGAGCCGTAATCCCTCACCG
>DDKN01000117.1:0-3378 GCA_002339725.1 Thiobacillus sp. UBA2597 | reverse complement strand
CACCGTTTTCGCGATCTCCTGCTGTGCGAAATCGCGCACCAGATCGAGGTTGTCATGCAGCACCCACATCGTCAGGCAGCCCGCCACAAGCCACAAAAGGCCGGGCACGACCGGCGTCAGATTGCCACCGGACCCGCTCGTCAGCTTCATTCTGCTGAAAAGATAACCGGAAATGGCAAAGGTGAAGATGCACCAAAACTGAAAAATGCCGTCGCCCCGGTTACTTCCGCTCGGGGATGAAGGCTTTTCGCCTAAAAACTGCGCGATCTCCGGTCCCCAGAGGAACATGACGTTGGCCAGCAGGACGAAGAATAGGAAGAGATAATGCCGCGCGAGCGGGCTGCGCAGCGCATAGTCCCGGATCAGCCAGAATCCTTTCTTCTCGTCATTCATCGCGAACCCCGCCCCATCCTTATTTCATGATTACGGACAGCGCCAGCATCAGCCCGAACAGCGCGAACGGAACCTGCAGCACCAGCCACCAGGACGCAGGCACCCCGGTCAGCAACCAGTGAAAGAGGTAGTAGAAACTCGCCGATCCCACGATGAACATGAAGACGTGCTTGGCCACCAGGATCAACTTGGTCAGCGACGTGAGCCAGAAGACCGGCGCCAGCAGTTCGGTGACCTCGCGCAGGACCCACATTCCCAGGCCGCCTCTTCCCGGATCGGCCTCCCTTTGCGGGTGCGGCACCTCACGCCGGCCGGAAAACATTTTCAGGGTTTCGTTTTTCGCGTTTTCGTTCACTCCAAGCACCTCACGGTTTGGCTCGACGGTGCCGATAGCCATCGAGCACGACGCGCACGACCTGGCGCGAAGTCCGGACAACCAGCCGGAAAGCGCCCTCGACCAGCCAGACCATGGCACGCAACCATACCCTGAACAGGGCCACCGTGGCCTGGAGAATGGCCAGCGCCAAAATGTCTTTCAGATACATTTTTGCCTCCTGTGTCGTCTTCGATCGATCCATCGTGACGGCGCATCACCACGTTCGGGCACTCCGCTCACCCTGACATTTTCACCGCGCCACCCACCGCGGGGGTGAACCGCAAGCTTGCCCTCGGCCGGCCGGGCAGCCGCCCCTGTTGCATTCAGGCAAAGCCCCTGCCCGAGCGGTTCGACAGCAGCACCACCTCGGCGTTGTCCGGCGACGCCGGCCGGTCGATGATCGGGTTGCCATGCCTGTCGCGCCCCCTGCCGCGCAAATAGACCGTGCTCGCCCCCAGCTCCTCGGCCACCTGAAAGGCCCCCAGGCTCATCACCGCGGTGCCGCCGGTGACATCGACGCAGACATGCTCCCTGCCGTGCTCGGCCACCAGGGTTCGCAAAAGCCGGTGGCAATGGTCGTGCACGGCCTGGATATCGAAGGCATCGTTCAGGCAGCGCTGGCTATCGCGCTCGCGGATATTCACCTGATCCTGAAAGGCGTCGATCAGGCTGCGCGCATGCACATCGCTCTGCGGGGTCCAGACCAGCTCGGCGTGTTCGGGCCGCAAGTGGCGCAGATGCCATTCGGGCTGCTCCTGCCGGCTGACCAGGATCAGACTGGCCTTGAACTGTTCGCGAAACCGGCTTACCTCGACGCCGGGCTGCACCTCGAAGGCCAGGCGCGCCTCGGCGCGCCGGGCCCACAGATAGATCGCCATGGGCCAGGCGAAGATGGCGCTCAGGCCCAGCACCGCCGAGGTCCGGTCGAACAGGTTGAACCAGCCCTCGGCGTCCAGCCACTCGGCCAACCACATGCCGGCGGCCAGCAACAAGGCGGGCAGCAGCAGCACCCGAAACCAGAAGCGGTCGAGCAGGCGGTACAGCCCCCGCAGAAAACCCGCCCAGCCGTGTTTCAACCCCACCATTCACCCTCCCTCGTCAAACCCGGCCGCCGATCGCAAGCTTGCCGGCGGGCCGATCGGGCCAAGCCCTGGCATGATGCATCCCTGCCTGGCGTGCGGCCCGAACCTGGCAGCGAACAACCCGGCAGCACCGAGGCAAAACCATCGACATCACACCAAGGAGAACCGCTCATACCAATCCTGCAAAACACCCAACTGCGCCAACGCATTCACCACATCGCCGGCTGGATTCTGGGCAGCCTCAGCCTCTGGCTCGGCTATCAGGGCGTCAGCCTGTACATCGCCACCAGCGGCTTCGTCAGCAGCAGCGAATTCGGCATGCTCATCACCCTGGTCAACCAGATCGCCTCGCTCATGCTCTGGCTGATGGCCTTCGGCCTCTGGCAGATCACGCGCCCCCTCGCAGCGCAGCCGTCTGCGGCCGATGCGCCCTGAGCCGGGCGCCCGGGCTTCAGCGCGGCGCGGCCAGCAGGGTGTAGTGGCCCAGGCCGAAGCTCGACTTCGAGCCCAGGTGCAGCCACTCGCCCAGGCCCAGCCAGGGCAGCAGGGGCGCAAGGTTGCCCCGCATGGCCAGCCGGCCAACCAGGCCGCCAAACGGCATGCGCATGCCGGTGCGGCCCGACAGGCGTTCCCATTCCTGCCAGCGCAGGCCCTGCCCCTCGACCGCCACGGATTCTGCCACGGCCAGCACGGCCCGCACCAAATCCTCCGGCAGGGGCAGGCCGGCGCCATAGTGCAGGCACAGGGCGCTCACCCGTTCCAGCAGGCGCTGCAGCAACACCCGCGCCGGCGGTGCCGAGCGGAGCAGGCCGCTGGCATGCTTCAGGCGCAGCCGGGTATCGAACGCCAGCACCGCGCGCCGGGCCGGCCAGCCCGACCACAGGGCCGCCACCTCGGCCGCCGTCACCGGCGCCGGCACGGCCGCGGCCACACCCGCCGGGCCCAGCCAGGGCTGCAGCGTGCCATCCGCCAACTCCACGCTGGCCTGCATCAGGCGCAGGCGGGCATGCCTGGTGCCCAGGCCGCGTTCGGCCAGATGTTCCACCGCCAGCGCCACCACCGCAGCATGTTCCACGGCCGGGCCGAACAGGGTCAGGCTGAAGCCCAGCCCAGCGCCCGGCGCGTGCTCAGGGCCGCTGGCGTAAGGCAGCAGCACCATCGGGCGCGGCACATCGCCGACGCTTTCGCTGCCGTAGAGCAATTCGGCGCTGGCCGGCGCCAGCGCCAACAAGGCATGGCCCAGCGCCCCATGCCAGGTCGAACCGGCATAGCCGGCAAGCCGCAGCGGCTCGGCGGTGCGCAAACCGAAATGCAGCCGCAGCATGGGCAGGCCGCGCAGACCATCCGGCAGGTGCATCCTCGTTCATCTCCCTCATGACAACGGGCGGCAGTCTACACGCCCGCGCGCCCCGTTGCCCGACGGTGGCCAAACGCAAGCTTGCCATCGGCACCGCCATGTGTGAGCGGCGCAGCCCTGGCGGACCTCGACCCGCTGCCAGCACATTGCGCCAAGCGATTGATTGGAAA
>DDKN01000045.1 GCA_002339725.1 Thiobacillus sp. UBA2597 | reverse complement strand
GCCTCGACGATGTTCTCCTTTTTTGCCTCTGCCGTAATCATCAGCACGGGCAGGTGTTTCAGGCTTTCGTCAGCCCGGATCGCCTTGAGCAACTCGATCCCCGTCATGTTGGGCATGTTCCAATCGCTGACCACGAATTGGAAATTGCCGATGGTCTTGAGTTTTTGCAAGGCAACCGCTCCGTCCTCGGCCTCGTCCACATTGGTGAAGCCCAGTTCCTTGAGCAGATTGCGCACGATCCGGCGCATGGTGGAGAAGTCGTCCACCACCAGGAATTTCAAATTCTTGTCGGGCATGTGTTTCCTCTGTGCATTAGGCTATCCCACATTCTACCTAGCGTTTGATGAAGGCCATGAGGGTGTCGGCCAGGACGGCGGGATCGAACTTGGCGACATAGGCATCGACCCCGACGCGCTGGCCCATGGTACGGTTGGCCTCGGAAGACAGGGAGGAGTGCATGATCACCGGAATGCCGGCGAAGCGGTTGTCCGACTTGATGTTCTTGGTCAACACATAGCCGTCCATCTCGGGCATTTCGGCATCGACCAGGATCAATTGGATCTGGTCGCGCATCGGGCGGCCTTCCGAGGCGGCCCGGTTGGCCATGTTCTGCAGCTTTTCCCAGGCCTCGAGGCCATCGTTGGCCTGAATGTGTTTGGCGCCCAGCTTGTCCAGCACCATCATGATCTCCTTGCGGGCGACGGTGGAGTCGTCGGCGAAGAACACGGTGGTTTCCTCTTTGCCCTCGAAGCGCGGCAGGGTCGGCATCGGCTTTTCACCCAGCACCTCGGACAGGATGCGTTCGACGTCGAGAATCGAGACCAGGCGTCCGTCGGCAAGTTCGGTGATGGCCGTGATCAGGCCCTCCTGCCCGGCGATCATGTTCTCCGGCGGCTTGACCTTGTCCCAATCGACCCGGATGATGCGGTCGACATCGTCCACCAGGAAGCCCTGGGTGTGGCGCGAGAACTCGGTGACGATCATGGTCTGGCCGATCCCCTCCGGTGCGTTTTCCAGCTTGATGAACTTGGCCAGGGTGATGACCGGGATGATGCTGCCACGCAGCGAGATCACGCCTTCCACGCCGTAGGGCATGTTCGGGGTCAGGGTGATCGGCGGGGTGGGTGAGACCTCACGCACCTTGAACACGTTGATGCCGAAGGTTTCATGGGTGCCAAGCGAGAACAACAGGAGCTCCATCTTGTTGGAGCCGGCCAGCTTGGTGCGGGCATCGACGGCATCGATCAGTTTGGCTTGTTCGAGTTCGTTCATGGGCTAGACCTCACTTCAGCATCCGGCTGAGCACTTCGGCCAGGCGGTGCGGCTCGAATTTGGGGACATATTCGTCCACCCCGACGGAAATCCCGAGGTTCTTGTTGGCCTCGGAGGAGAGCGAGGAGTGCATCAGGACCGGAATGCCCTTGAAGCGGGGGTCGGACTTGATGTTCTTGGTCAGCACATAGCCATCCATCTCCGGCATTTCGACATCGGTCAGCACCAGCTGCACGTAATCGTGCACCGGCCGGCCGGCCAGTTCGGCCTGGGCCGCGATCTTCTGCAGTTCTTCCCAAGCCTGCTTGCCATTGATGGCGGCAATGCCCTTGACCCCGATCGCCTCCAGCGTGCGCTCGACCTGGTTGCGGGCCACCGAGGAATCATCGGCATAGAACACGGTGCGATCGGGCTTGCCGATCGGTGTCAGATTCTGGAACAGATGGCTGTCGTCATAGTGGGTGGTGTCGGACAGGATCTTCTCCACGTCCAGCATCATCACCAGCCGGCCGTCGTTCAATTCGCTCACCGCGGTGACCAGGCCGCCCATTTGGGCAGTCAGCATGGCCGGCGGCACTTTCATCTCGGACCAGTCGATGCGCAGGATGGTGTCGACCTCACCCACCAGGAAGCCCTGGGTCTGGCCGTTGTATTCGGTGACGATCATGATCGCCGGCGGCGCATCGGTCATCACGCCGATGTATTTGGCCAGGTCGATCACCGGCACCAACGCCCCGCGCAGGCTGACCATGCCTTCCACCGCCGCGGGCATCTCCGGCGCCCGGGTGATCTCGGGGATGCGCATCACCTCGCGTACCTTGAACACATTGATGCCGAAGGTTTCCTTGCGGCCGGTGTTCTGGTCGGTACCCAGGGTGAAGAGCAGGATCTCCAGCTTGTTGGCCCCGGCCAGCTTGGTTCGGGCGTCGATCCGTTTAAGCAGTTCTGACATCGTCGTCTTCCTGTCTGCTCGAAATTACAGCGTTAGTTATACGCCAACTTGAACCGGCTGACAGCGTCCTTCAGCCGGCTCGCCAGTTGGGTCATGCCTTGGGCCGCCTCGGTCGAACTCTCCGCGGCATCTCGATTTTGTTTGGCGGTGGCCAGGATTTCGTCCACTTGTTGGGCGATCGCCTGGCTGGCGGCATCCTGCTCCCGTCGGATGTGGTCGATATTGTGGATGAGGGCGGTGGCATTTGTCACGACTTGGCTGATCTCGGCGATGGCGTGACCGGCTTGAATTGCCATTTCCACGCCTTGGGCCACTTCCTGGCTGCCCTGCTCGATGGCCGACACCGCCTTGCCGGTTTCGGCCTGGATCGTCGCGATGGTGTCGGAGATCTCGGCAGTCGCCTTGCTCGTGCGTTCCGCCAGTTTGCGCACTTCGTCGGCCACCACGGCGAAGCCCCGGCCCTGCTCGCCGGCCCGGGCCGCTTCGATTGCGGCATTGAGGGCGAGCAGATTGGTCAAATCGGCGATGTCCTTGATCACATTGACGATGCGGCCGATCTCATCCGAGTGCTGGCCCAGCCTGAGCACCACCTCGGACGAGCGGTTGACCGAGCTGGAGATGGCCTGGATCCCTTGGGCTGCCCGGGTGACGACCGCCTCGCCCTGACGGGCGAGTTGGCTGGCCTGATCTGTCACGGCCACCATGTTTTCGATGTTTTCCCCGACCCGGGCGATGGTGGCCGACAGGCTGTGGGCAGTCTCGGCGGCAGCGTGGGCGATCGCCTCCTGCCGGCTGGAGGTGGCCAGCACCGCTTGGCTGTCCTCGGCGGTGCGGGCGGCGGCCTGGCTCACCTCCTCGGCCGAGCGTCGGATTTCACCGATCAGGTTGGAAAACTCCGCGCTCATGTGGTTGAAGGCGGTGGCGACCCGGGACAGTTCGTCCCTGCCGACCACGTTGGCGGTCCCGGTCAGGTCGCCCTTGGCCAGCCGTCCGGCGGCCTGCTCCAGGCCGCTGGCGCAGCCGACGATGCTGCGACGGATGGCCAGGGAGAGCAGGATCGACAGGATCAGGCCGGCCGCCATGGTGGCGCTGGCCAGGGTGAGCAGGATGCCCGACAGCTTGCCGATCGCATCGCGCGAGCCTTGGGCGGCCTGGAGTTGGAAGCTGATCAGGGCGTCGGTGTCGGCCGATACCGCGGCGAAGGCGGGATTGACCACGGCTTGGTAATGCCGGTCCGCAGCCGTCCAATCCTCCGCGCTGTAGAGGTCGCGCAGCTTCATCAGGCCTTCCACGCCGAAGCGCATGCGGGAGGCCGAATATTTCTCGAACAGGGCCTTTTCCTCCGGCGTCATGGCGCGCTGGCCGTAGGCGTTGACCATTTCACCGATACTGCGGATCTCCTTGTCGATTTCGTCGAATTTTTCCTGGGCCAGGAAGGCATCGGCACCCAGGCGGGCCTCCAGGGCCAGGTTGCGGATGCGCATCTGTTTGTGCCGAATCAGCTGCATGTCGTTCATGGCGCTGACGTTGCTGTCATATATTCGGGAGATCGCTTCGGTCGCCTCCCGGATGCCCCAAATGCCGGCCAGGCCGGTGGCGAGCATCATGAGCGAGAGAAACAGGGTCAGGCCAAGCAGGCGGGTGCCGATCGTGAATTGATTCAGGGCTCGAATGAGCTTCATCAACAGCAAATTCGGCATGCGCAAGGGTCTCCAGCCAGCGTTTATTTGAAATTTAATCGGTAGCCTAGCAGCAAAACTTTAGTCACAGCCAGGGCTTGAGGGGCAAAGTGTGCCATCACTTTGATATTATGTGCGAAACCTGTCGTCAGCGATCCGCATGCCTGTTCCAGCCGAGGAAACCCCGTCAGAAGAGCTGAAAGAGGCCTTCGCCCTGTTCAGCGAGACCTCCGCCAAGCTGTCTGAGGCCTATGAAGAGCTGCAAAACCAGGTGGCCCGCCTGTCGGCCGAACTGGCGACGGCCAATGGCGAACTGGCGCGGCGCGAACGCCTTTCGGCCTTGGGCGAGATGGCGGCCAAGCTGGCCCATCAGTTTCGCACCCCCCTGGCGGCGGCCCTGCTCTATGTCGGCCATTTGGCCCGGCCCGGCCTGGCCGAGGCCGACCGTCTCCGTTTCGCGGAAAAGACCCTGTCCCGTTTGCGCTATCTGGAACGCCTGATCCAGGACATGCTGGCCTTCGTCAAAGGCCAGCAGGGCGAGCCGACCGCCATTTCGGTTCAGGGCCTGATCGAGGAACTGGAACAGGTGATCGAGCCGCAGGCCGCGGTTCAGGGGGTGAAGCTCGCGGTGCAGAGGCCCGCCGCGCCGCTCCAGGTCTGGGTTGATCGGCCGGCGGTGCTCGGGGCCCTGATCAACCTGATGGAAAATGCCTTGCAGGCCAGCCCCGTGGGGAGCTGTATTCGTTTGGGGGCCGACAGCCACGGCAGCCCTTTCGTCGCCTTTCGGGTGGAAGATGAGGGCCCGGGCATCGCGGAGCAGAACAAGGCGCGGTTGTTCGAACCCTTTTTCACCACCCGGGGCGAGGGCAGCGGTTTGGGTCTGGCCATCGTCAAGCAGACGGCGGATGCCTATGGCGGCTGGGTGGAAGTCGAGTCCAGCCCCGGCCGGGGCAGTGTCTTCACCCTGTTTTTACCCCTGTACAAGGAGGCTGGCGCGGCATGAGTGCGGGACAAGCCAGGCTGCTGGTGGTCGAGGACGACGCGGCCCTGCTCGAGGCCCTGAGCGACACCTTGAATCTGGCGGGCTATCAGGTCGACACGGCGTCCGATGCCGAATCCGCCCTGGCCCAGTTGCGCCGGGTGACCCCAGGCCTGGTCCTGACCGATGTGCAGATGCCCGGCATGGACGGTCATGGTCTGCTCAGGGCGATCAAGGCCGCCAGCCCGGGGCTGCCGGTGATCCTGATGACGGCCTACGGCCAGATTGAAAAGGCGGTCGAGGCCATGCGCGACGGCGCGGCTGATTACCTGCCCAAGCCCTTCGAGCCGGACCGGCTGCTGGCGGTGGTGGCGCGCTACCTGCGCCCCGTCCAGGACGCGGCGGGCGAGACCCTGATCGCCGAAGACCCGGCCAGCCGGGTCGTGCTCGATCTGGCGCGCCGGGTGGCGGCAACCGATGCCACGGTGCTGCTCACCGGCGAGTCCGGGGTGGGCAAGGAGGTCTATGCCCGCTTCCTGCATCGACATTCGAACCGGGCCAAGGGCCCCTTCGTCGCGGTCAACTGCGCCGCCATCCCGGAAAACCTGCTGGAGGCCACCTTGTTTGGCTACGAGAAGGGGGCCTTCACCGGGGCCAACGCCAGCCAGGCCGGCAAGTTCGAACAGGCCCAGGGCGGCACCCTGCTGCTCGACGAGATCACGGAACTGCCCCTGCATTTGCAGGCCAAGCTCCTGCGGGTGTTGCAGGAACGGGAGGCCGAGCGGGTGGGGGGGCGCGGTCCGATCCGGCTCGACGTGCGGGTCATTGCCGCCAGCAACCGGGATCTGGAGGAGGCGGTGCGCCAGGGCCGCTTCCGGGACGATCTTTACTACCGGCTCAATGTCTTTCCCCTGGAGATTCCGCCCTTGCGCGGCCGGGTCCAGGACATCCTGCCCCTGGCCGAACACTTCCTGGCCCGCTTCGCCGGCATCGTCGGGCGTGGCCACATGCGTTTCAACGCCGCGGCCAAGGCCGAATTGAGCGGCTATGACTGGCCCGGCAACATTCGCGAGCTGGGCAACGTGGTGCAGCGGGCCATGATCCTGGCGCCGGGCGACGAGATCGGCCCGGAACATCTGATGCTGCCGCGTGCGGTGCCCCGGCCGGCGGCCGAGGCGGGCGCCAGGGCGATCAAGGATGTCGAGCGCGAGATGATCCTGCAGACCCTGGAACGCTGCGGCGGCTCGCGCAAGCAGACGGCCGAGGAACTGGGCATCAGCGAGCGCACCCTGCGCTACAAGCTGCAGCGCTACAGGGCCGAAGCCGGCGACGACGGCTAGCGTCTAAAATGCTGGATGAAGTCAGGGATAGCCTCCTATAATGGCGCCTGATGGAGGTGGAGCGATGAACAATCCGGGCATCGAACAAATGGTCAGCCAGCTGCGGGCGGTCGCCGCCCAGGCGGGGCAGTCGCCGACGGCGACCGAGGCCGGCGGCCAGGATTTCTCGGTATTGCTCAAGGCGGCGCTGGACCAGGTCAGCAGCGCCCAGCAGGAGGCCAGGCAATTGACCCAGCAATTCGAGTTGGGCGACCCCAACGTCAACCTGCAAGATGTCGTGCTCTCCCTGCAAAAGGCCAGCGTTTCCTTCCAGACCATGGTTCAGGTGCGCAACAAACTGGTTTCCGCCTACCAGGAAATCATGAATATGCAGGTCTGATAAGGCATGGCCGCCACGCCTGAGCAGTCGTTCAGCAACCTCGCCCAGCGCTTCAACGAGCTTCCCAACACCCGAAAATTCGCCATCCTGGTCAGCCTGGCCGCGGCGATTGCGTTGGTGGTGGGGCTGTTTCTCTGGGCGCGCACGCCCGATTACCGGGTGCTGTTCTCCAACCTGTCCGAGCGGGATGGTGGCGCGGTGGTCACTGCCCTGCAACAAATGAACATTCCTTACAAAATGGCCGAGGGCAGCGGCGCCATTCTGGTGCCGGCCGAGCAGGTCTACGATCTGCGCTTTCGCCTGGCCTCGCAAGGGCTGCCACGCGGGGGCGCGGTGGGTTTCGAACTGATGGACAATGCCAAGCTCGGCATGACCCAGTTCCAGGAGCAGGTCAACTACCAGCGCGCCCTGGAGGGCGAGCTGTCGCGCACCATCCAGTCGCTCGCGCCGGTCGAGTCGGCCCGGGTGCACCTGGCCATTCCCAAGCCTTCGGTCTTCATACGCGACAAGCAGGCCCCGTCGGCTTCGGTCCTGGTCAGCCTCTATCCCGGTCGGGTGCTCGACGTCGCCCAGGTCAACGCCATCGTGCACATGGTTTCCAGCAGCGTGCCGGAATTGACCGCGGACAACGTCACCGTGGTCGACCAGGCCGGCCGGCTGCTCACCGCCAAGAGCGAGGCCAGCAGTCTCAAGGGGCTGAACGCGAATCAGCTCGACTATCTGCGCGAGATCGAGGCCTACTATGCCAAACGGGTCGAATCCATCGTGTCGCCCATCGTCGGCGAGGGGAACGTGCGGGCCGAGGTGCGGGCCGACCTCGATTTTTCCGAGGCCGAGTCGACCAGCGAGAGCTACCGGCCCAACCCGGTGCCGGAACAGCAGGCCGTCCGCAGCCGGCAGTCGGTGCAGAGCGTGAATGGCGATGGTGGCCAGGCCGCGGGCATCCCCGGCGCCCTGACCAATCAGCCGCCGGGGCCGGCGGCGGCGCCGCTGACCGCACCGCCCGGCGCCAATGCCGGCGCGGCAACCGGGCAGGGCCAGCAGGCCGGCACCGGGTCGCGCCGCGAGGAAAACACCATCAATTTCGAGCTCGATCGCACAATCCGCCATGTCAAGGAGCCTTTGGGCCGAATCAAGCGCCTGTCGGTGGCGGTCGTGGTGAATTACCGCCAGCAGCCCGGTCAGGCCGGCAAACCCCTGGCGCCAGAGGAAATGCAGCAGGTCACCAATCTGGTGCGGGAGGCGATGGGCTTCAACCAGGAGCGGGGCGATACCGTCAACGTGGTCAATGCCGCGTTCACCGAAACCAAGATCGAGCCGGTGGAGATTCCGCTTTGGAAGGATCCGAGCAACGTGGCCTTCGCCAAGGAGGCCCTGAAGAATCTGCTGGTGATCGGCCTGGCCTTCTATCTGGTGTTCGGGGTATTGCGACCACTGCTCAAGGACTGGATGAAGGAGACCGCCAAGAAACCGGCGCTGGAAGCGGCCGGTGGCCAGGAGGCCGATTTGCTGGCCGCCTTCGAAGCCAAGTTGGCCGAGAAGGAACTGGCAGGCTATGACGCCCATCTGGCCTCGGTGCGCGAATTCGCCAAGCAGAATCCCAAGGCGGCGGCCGACATCATCAAGGAATGGATGGCCAAGGAATGAGCGAAGAAGGCCTGCACCGAAGTGCCATCCTGATGCTGTCCCTGGGCCACGAAGAGGCCTCGGAGGTGTTCAAGCACCTGGGGCCGCGCGAGGTGCAGAAGCTCGGCGCGCACATGGCCAAACTGGCCAATGTCGGGCGCGAGGAGATCGAAAAGGTCCTGGAAGACTTCCGCATGGAAACGGTGGGGCGGGTCAGCCTGGCCGATTCCGACGAATACCTGCGCACCGTGCTGCGCAAGGCCTTGGGTGACGACAAGGCGACCCACATCATCGAACGCATTTTGCAAGGGCAGGACAACACCGGCATCGAGGGGCTGAAGTGGATGGATGCCGCCTCGGTGGCCGAGATGATCCGCAACGAGCACCCGCAGATCATCGCCACCATCCTGGTGCACCTGGACCGCGACCATGCCAGCGAGGTGATGCAGTATTTCGTCGAGCGTCTGCGCAACGACGTGATGATGCGCATCGCCACCCTGGAAGGCGTGCAGCCGGTGGCCCTGCGCGAGCTGAACGATGTCCTGTCGCAGCTGTTGTCCGGCAGCGACCGGACCAAAAAGAGCTCGGTCGGTGGCGTCCAGGCCGCGGCCGACATCCTCAACTACATGGGCGGCACCCAGGAGGCCTCGGTGCTGGCCAGCATCCGCGAGCAGGATCCGGAACTGGCCCAGGCCATCCAGGACAAGATGTTCACCTTCGACAACCTGCTTGACCTGGACGACCGCGCCATCCAGCTTTTGCTGCGCGAGGTCCAGTCGGAGAGCCTGATCGTCGCCCTCAAGGGCACCAACCAGGAACTCAAGGAAAAAATCTTCAAGAACATGTCGAGCCGGGCCGCCGAGGCGCTCAAGGAGGATCTCGAGGCCAAGGGCCCGGTGCGCCTGTCCGAGGTGGAATCGGAGCAGAAGGAAATCCTCAAGATCGTGCGCCGCCTGGCCGACGAAGGCCAGATCGTGCTGGGTGGCAAGGGCGGCGAGGAAAGCCTGATCGAATAAGCCCCGGACCGAACCCTCATGTCATCCCGCATCATTCCGAAAGAGGATCTCACGGCCTACCAGCGCTGGGAGCTGGGGGTGTTTGAAGGCCAGGACAAGAAGGCGGCCGGCGAGCCCGAGGCGGCCGAGGAGGTGCGCCTGCCGACGGCGGAAGAGGTCGAGCGCATCCATCAGGAGGCCTGGCAGGAGGGCTATCAGCTGGGTCAGGCCGAAGGGCGGCGTGCGGGCGAGGCTTTCAGCCAGCAGGCGCGCGCCCTGTTCACCGCCCTGAGCCAGGAAAAACTGGCGCAGGATCATGAGCTGGCAGAGGAAGTGTTGCAGCTGGCGCTCGCCATCGCCCAGCAGGTGGTTGGCGCCGTCTTTCAGGCCAAGCCGGAATTGATGCTGGAGACGGTGCGCGCGGCGCTGGCGCATCTGCCCAGCTTGAGTGGTCATCCCAAGCTCATCGTCCATCCGACCGATGCCCCGCTGGTCAAGGAGTGGCTCGCGCATGAGCATGGCCACCTCAATTGGCGCGTGGTCGAGGATGCTGCCATGCAGCCCGGCGGGTTTCGCATCGAGAGCATGCAGGGCGAACTCGACGCCAGTCTGGCAACGCGCTGGCACGAGGTGGTGACGGCCCTGGGGGCGAAGCCGGAGTGGCTGAAATAAGCCGGGCCGCCGCGCTCAAGACCCATCTGCGCCATTGCCGCGAGGCCGTCAGTCTGGCCCGGCCATGGCATGTCAGCGGTCGTTTGACCCGGGTTGCCGGCCTGGTCATGGAGGCGGTCGGGCTCAAGCTCGCCACCGGGGTGAGCTGCCAGGTGTCCATGCCCGGCGGCACCCAAGTCGAAGCCGAGGTGGTGGGCTTCTCCGGTGAGCGCCTGTTCCTGATGCCGGCAACCGACGTCTACGGCCTGATGCCGGGGGCTTTGGTCCAGCCCTGCGCCGTCTGCCTGAACGAGCCGCCTCGGCTGTATCAACCCTTCCATCACCGCCGGCGCAATGAAGACCGGATTCGCCAGGTTGCAGTCGGGCCGGAGCTGCTCGGGCGCGTGATCGACGGTGCCGGGCGGCCGCTCGACCGGCTCGGTCCGATCGTGACCCAGCGCCAGGGGCCACTCTACAGCCGTCCGGTCAACCCCATGGAGCGCGAGCCGATCCGGGACGTGCTCGACGTCGGCGTGCGCGCCATCAATGCCCTGCTCACCGTGGGGCGCGGCCAGCGCATGGGCCTGTTCGCCGGCAGCGGCGTCGGCAAGTCCATGCTGCTGGGGATGATGGCGCGCTATACCTCGGCCGATGTCGTGGTGGTCGGCCTGATCGGCGAACGCGGGCGCGAGGTCAAGGAATTCATCGAGAACATTTTGGGCGAGACGGGCCTGCGCCGTTCGGTCGTGGTGGCCTCGCCGGCCGACGCGCCGCCGCTTTTGCGGCTGCATGGCGCGGCCTATGCCACGGCGGTGGCCGAGTATTTTCGTGACCAGGGCCAGCATGTGCTGCTGATCATGGATTCGCTCACCCGCTATGCCCAGGCCCAGCGTGAGATCGCCCTGGCGGTGGGCGAGCCGCCGGCGACCAAGGGCTACCCGCCCTCGGTCTTCGCCAAACTGCCGCAATTGGTCGAGCGGGCCGGCAACAGCCACGATGGCGCCGGTTCGATCACGGCCTTCTACACGGTGCTGACCGAAGGGGATGATCAGCAGGACCCGATCGCCGATGCCGCGCGCGCGATCCTCGATGGCCACATCGTGTTGTCGCGCCAGTTGGCCGATCAGGGCCACTACCCGGCGATCGACATCGAGGCCTCGATCTCGCGTGTGGCGACCGAGCTGTTGAGCCGCAGCGAGTTGGACCTCGTGCGCCGGTTCAAGGGGCTCTATGCCCGCTATCAGCGCAGCCGGGACTTGATCACCATCGGGGCCTACGTGCGCGGCAACGACCCGCAACTGGACGAGGCGATCGCGCTCTATCCCAGGATGGAAGCCTTTCTGGCCCAGGATTTTCTGGACAAGGAGGACTATACCGCCAGCCGGCTCCAGCTGGAAGCCCTGCTTGGCGCCGGCGCGCTCTGATCAGCGGTTTTCGCGGGCGTATTTGGTCAAGCGATACCAGAGGAACAGGCCCATGGCGATGATGAAGCCGATGGTGAACAGGGCCAGCAGGCCGATGTCGGTGGTGAACAGCTCCTTCATGATGACGTCCATGGCAATCTCCTCATTTATGGTTGGACGGGTCTTCCAGGTCGTGCCTGCAGCGTGAACCGGCCGGTGAGGGGGCTGTGCCCCTCGCCGATCAGGCGCCAGCTGCGATCGGGCGGTTCCAGCTGAAGCTGGCGCCTGCCTGCGGCCATCGCCGGCAGGGGGGCACTGAAGGTCTGGCTGCCCCCGGCTCGCAGGGTCAAGACCAAATCCTGTCCGGCCTGGGTCGGGTGGATCAGGCGCAGGAGCAAACGGTCGGGCAGGCTCTCCAGCTGACCGCCGAGTTGCACGCTCAGCATCCCGCCGCGGGCCTGCACCTCGGCGCTCAGGCCGAGCTGGCTGGCCTTGGCGTCACGCTCGAGCACCTGATGGATCGCCAGCCCTTCCTTGTAGTAATCGTCACTCACCAGGTCGTCCGCCCCGTTCAGGGCAAACCAGAGGGTGATGATGCCACCGACCACCGCGCTCGCCGGCAGGGCGATCAGGAACCAGGGCCAGGCCTGGCGCCACCAGGGCGCATGGGATGTGGGGGTCAAGGGCAGGGGCTCGTTCATTTGAGAAAGCTCGATTTTGCTTCCCGCACGATGGTTTTGTCATCCTCCGCCTGCACCTGGAAGACGATCGGCGTGCTGGGCCGGTTCAGCTGCAGGGGATGGGCACGCAGGTTCACGACGATGTTCACGGTTTGCAGCCCGTCGATCGTCACCTGCTGGCCGCTCGCCACGGTCAGGCCTTCGATGCCCTGGGCGCTGATCTCATAGCGGTGCGGCTGGCGGTCCATGTTGATGATCTGCATGCGATAGACGTTTTCGATCTGACCATCGGCGGTCTCGCGCGCCAGGGTTTGCCGGTCGCGCATGATGTCCACCCGCAAGGGAACCCGCTCGGCCAGGGTGTAGAGAAAGGCGCCGACGATGCCGAGCAGGATCAAGGCGTAGATCAGGGTGCGCGGCCGCAGGCTGTGGCGCCAGATGGCCGAATCGGGATACTTGCCCTCGATTGCGTTCTCGGTCGAATAGCGGATCAGGCCTTTGGGATAGCCGACCTTCGCCATCACCTGGTCACAGGCATCGATGCAGGCGGCACAGCCGATACACATGTACTGCAGGCCGTTGCGGATATCGATGCCGGTGGGGCAGACCTGGACGCAGATGCCGCAGTCGACACAGTCGCCGAGCCCCTGGGCCTTGTAATCGCTGCCTTTTTTGCGCGGACCGCGCGGTTCGCCCCGCTTGTAATCGTAGGTGATGACCAGGGTGTCCGGGTCGAACATCACGCTTTGAAAGCGGGCATAGGGGCACATGTACTTGCACACCTGCTCGCGCATGAAACCGGCGAAACCCCAGGTGGCCAGGCCGTAGAACAGGATCCAGAAGGTCTCCCAGGGTCCGAGTTGCAGGTTGAGCGCCTCCTGGCCCAGCACCTCGATCGGCGTGAAATAGCCGACAAAGGTGAAGCCGGTCCAGAGCGCGAGCACGACCCAGGCCAGGTGCTTGCCGCCGCGGCGCAGGATCTTTTCCGCATTCCAGGGGGCCGCTTCCAGTTTCCGGCGCTGGATGTGATCGCCCTCGAAGGCCTGCTCGACCCACATGAAAAGCTCGGTATAAACCGTCTGCGGGCAGGCATAGCCGCACCACAGGCGGCCGGCCACCGCGGTGAACAGGAACAGCGCCAGGGCGGAGATGATGAGCAGGGCGGCGAGCCAGATGAAGTCCTGGGGCCAGAATACCAGGTCGAACAGGTAGAACTTGCGGGCGGCCAGATCGAACAGCACGGCCTGATGGCCATCCCATTGCAGCCAGGGCAGGCCGTAGTAGATGACCTGGGTGAATAGCACCAGGGCGATGCGCCAGTTGTTGAACCAGCCATGCACCGCCCGGGGATGAATTTTCTGCCGGATCTCGAGCAGCTGCTGTTCGCTCTCGCCCGCGGCGGAGCTGTCGGCAGGCTGATGTTCAATCATTGCGAAAGGGACCTCTTATCCTTGCTCGTCGTGTCGCCAGCCACCGGCAGTGGGACCGGCCGGCGGACCGGCCAGTCCCGGAGGGTTACTTGCCGCCCTGGGAGAGGGACATCACGTAACCGGCCAGCAGGTGCACCTTGGCCTCACCCAGATGCTCGAGCTGGGCCGGCATGCCGCCCTTGCGGCCTTTGAGAATGGCCTCCATGATGCCGGCTTCGCTGGCGCTGTAGAGCCAGGCGTTGTCGGTCAGGTCGGGTGCCGAAATCGCCAGGTTGCCCTTGCCATCCTCGCCGTGGCAGCCCGAGCAGACCGCCCACTTGCCCTGCCCGGCCGCGGCCAGCTCGGCATTGTGCGGCTTGCCGGAGAGCGACAACACATAGTGCGCCAGCTGCCTGGCGCCGAGCTCGCCGCCCACGGCATCACCCAACGCGGGCATCTCGCCCATGCGGCCATAGGCGATGCTGGCCTTGATCGCCTCGGGATCGCCGCCACCGAACAGCCACTCCTGATCGGTCAGGTCGGGGAACAGGCGGCCGGTCCTGGCGCCCTTGCCGTCAGTGCCGTGGCAGGTCGAGCAATAGGCCATGAACAGGCGCTGGCCCATCTCGCGCGCCTTGGGATCGGCCGCCACCGCCTTCAGATCCATGCCGAGGAAGGGCTGGAACTGGGCGTTGAATTGAGCGTCGACCCGGGCCTTTTCCTTCTGGTAGGCATCGGCCGAAGACCAGTTCCAGACGCCTTCGAACCTGCCCAGACCGGGGTAGAGCACCAGGTAGACGATGCTGAAGGCAATCAGGAAATAGAACAGATACAACCACCAGCGCGGCAGCGGGTTGTTGAGTTCCTGCAGGTCGCCATCCCAGGTCGGCGCCATCAGTTCGGCCTGCTCGCCTGCGGCGAGCTTGCGCGTGGTCTGGCTCTTGAGGAACCAGATGATGCCGATGATGGACACGATGGTGATGGCGGCGATGTAGTAATGCCAGAACTCGCTGATGAAATCAGGGATGGCGTAGCCTTCGATCATTGTCTTCTCCTCAAATACCGATCAGGTCCGGCGCTCATCGGCGTCGTTTGCCTCTTCCTCGAAGGGAAGCCGCGCCGCCTCGTCAAATCTGGCCTTGTTCTCCCGGTGGTAGGCCCACCAGACGATGCCGATGAACAGCAGGAAGAACAGCACGGTCACAACGGAACCGATCAGGCCGGCATCCATGTCACTTGGCCTTGGGCGCGGCGGTGCCCAGCGCCTGCAGGTAGGCGATGATGGCATCCATCTCGGTCTTGCCCTCGAGCATTGCGGGCGCCTGGGCGATCTCCTCGTCCGTGTAGGGATGGCCCGCCCAATCCTTGAGCACGCGCATCTTCTGCTGGATGTCGGAGGTATCGACCGCCCGCTCGGCCAGCCAGGGATAGGCCGGCATGTTCGATTCCGGCACCACGTCGCGCGGATTCATCATGTGCACGTAGTGCCATGCGTCGGAATAGCGGCCACCCACCCGATGCAAATCGGGGCCGGTGCGCTTGGAGCCCCAGAGGAAGGGCCGGTCGTAGACGAATTCGCCGGCCACGGAGAAATGGCCATAACGCTCGGTCTCAGCCCGGAACGGCCGCACCATCTGGGAATGGCAGCCGACGCAGCCTTCCCGGATGTAGATGTCACGCCCGGCCAGTTGCAGTGCATTGTAGGGCTTGAGGTCCGGCACCGGCGTGGTGGTCGACTTCTGGAAGTACAACGGCACGATCTGCACCAGACCGCCGACGCTGACGATCAGAAAGGTCAGGACGATGAGCAGGCCGATGTTTTTTTCGATGAGCTTGTGCGCAATCATGTTTGGTCTCCTGTTCCGGCTCAGGCGGCAACCGCATCCGGGATGCGGGCATCGTTCACGGCGCGGCCGACGGCCACGGTCTTCCAGACGTTGTAGGCCATGAGCAGCATGCCGCCGAAGAACAGCAGGCCACCGATCAGGCGGATGCTGTAGAAGGGATACATCGCTTCCACCGACTGGACGAAGCTGTAGGTCAGCGTGCCGTCGTCATTGGTGGCGCGCCACATCAGACCCTGGGCCACGCCCGCGATCCAGAGCGAGGCGATATAGAGCACCACGCCGATGGTGGAGACCCAGAAGTGGGTGTTGATCAGCTTCACGCTGTACATCTCCTCGCGCCCGAACAGACGCGGGATCAGGTAGTACATGGAGCCGATGGTGATCATCGCCACCCAGCCCAGGGCGCCGGAGTGGACATGGCCGATGGTCCATTCGGTGTAGTGCGACAGGGCGTTCACCGTCTTCACCGACATCATCGGGCCTTCGAAGGTCGACATGCCGTAGAACGACAGCGAGGTGATCAGGAACTTGAGGATGGGATCGGTGCGCAGCTTATGCCAGGCGCCGGACAGGGTCATGATGCCGTTCATCATGCCACCCCAGGAGGGCGCGATCAGCATCAGCGAGAACAGCATGCCCAGGCTTTGGGCCCAATCGGGCAGGGCGGTGTACATCAGGTGATGCGGGCCGGCCCACATGTAGATGAAATTGAGCGACCAGAAGTGCACGATCGACAGCCGGTAGGAGAAGATCGGGCGCCCGGCCTGCTTGGGCACGAAGTAATACATCATGCCGAGGAAGGCGGTGGTCAGGAAGAAGCCGACCGCGTTGTGGCCGTACCACCACTGGACCATGGCGTCGTGCACGCCGGCATACATGGAATAGGACTTGGTCAGGGTGACCGGCAGCTCCATGCTGTTGACGATATGCAGCAGCGCGATGGTGACGATGTAGGCGCCGAAGAACCAGTTGGCCACGTAGATGTGCTGGGTCTTGCGCTTGATGATGGTGCCGAAGAAGAGCACGGCGTAGGCGACCCAGACCACGGCGATCAAAATATCGATCGGCCATTCCAGCTCGGCGTATTCCTTGGAGCTGGTGATGCCCAAGGGCAGGGTCACGGCGGCAAGCAGGATCACCAGCTGCCAGCCCCAGAACACGAAGCTGGCCAGACCGTCCGAGATCAGGCGCACCTGGCAGGTGCGCTGCACCACATAGAGCGAGGCGGCGAACAGACCCGAACCGCCGAAGGCGAAAATCACCGCATTGGTGTGCAGGGGGCGGATGCGGCCGTAGGAGAGATAGGGGGCGAGGGGCCCCAGGGCCTCGGTCAGGGTCGGCCAGATCAACTGGGCCGACAGGATGACACCGACCAACATGCCGACAATGCCCCAGACGATGGTCATGATGGCGAATTGCCGGACGACCTTATAGTTGTATGTCGTTGCTTGCATACAGGCCTCCTAAGCGGGTTTCGGGTGAAGCAATTAATTGGACTTGCGAATCCTAATAGCCAGGCTTGATCTGTGTCAATCTGACGCAGCTACTAGTCACGCTCTTTCGGCGGCGCGTCGTCGTCATCCATCAGGATGCGGTGGGCCGGCCCCTCCATGTCTTCGAATTGACCGCTTTTCACCGCCCAGAGCAGGCCGACCGCGATCACCACGACGAAGACCAGGCTCAGGGGGATCAATAAATACAGGATGTCCATAATCGTTTTGTGAAGGTTAGTACAAATCCGGCTTGCGCGTCAGAGCCGGTTCAGCCGCATGGCGTTGAGCACCACCAGCAGCGAGCTCATGGACATGCCGATGCCGGCCAGCCAGGGCGTGACATAACCCAACGCCGCGGCGGGGATGGCGATGACGTTGTAGAGCAGCGACCAGGCGAGGTTCTGGCGGATGATGCGGCGGGTCTTGCGCGCCAGGCGCACGCCGTCGGCCAGGCGTGCCAGTTCGCTCGACAGCAGCACCATGTCGGCCGCGGCCTGGGCCGCCTCGGCACCCTGGTCGACCGCGATCGAGACCTGAGCCTGGGCCAGCACCGGGGCATCGTTCACGCCGTCGCCGGTCATGGCGACGATGGCCCCCTGCTGTTGCAATTCCCGCACCACGGCCAGCTTGTCGGCGGGCAGCATGCCACCGCGGGCATCGTCGATGCCGAGAATCCGGCCCATGCGCGCCACGTTTTCCGGCCGGTCGCCCGAATACAGATGCAGGCGCAGGCCCAGGGCCTTGAGCTGCTCGACCAGGGCCGGCGCCTGGGGCCGCAACTCGTCGCCCAGCTCGAACCAGGCGAGCGGTCCGGTCGCGTCGGCCAGGGCGATCACGGTACCGCCGAAGGTCGCCGGCAGCGCGTG
>DDKN01000006.1 GCA_002339725.1 Thiobacillus sp. UBA2597 | reverse complement strand
AAAGTAGGTCATCGTCAGACTCTTATTCCAAGGATTATCCGGCAGCGCCGGATACCCTTAGCCAAAAAGCCCCCCAGCTAGGCTCGGGGGCTTTTTATTTGTAGAAGCCCTTGCCAGCGACAGCATTGAGTAGCCCGGCCTGGCCCCGTATAATTTGAATGGCTGTGAATCCTATCGAGCGGGGTGGCGAAAGCCGCCCCGTTTTTCACGTCTAGCCCAGGAGTGACCTTGTCGACATTCTTGCCCGCCATCCTCGTCTTAGCAGACGGCACGGTATTTCGTGGTTATTCGATCGGTGCTGAGGGCGTCGGTGTTGGCGAAGTTGTCTTCAATACCTCCATGACGGGCTATCAGGAAATTTTGACCGACCCCTCCTATTGCCGTCAGATCATCACTCTGACCTACCCCCATATCGGCAATACCGGTACCAATCTCGAGGACGAAGAATCAGGCCAGATCCATGCCTCGGGCTTGGTGATCCGCGACCTGCCGTTGCGGGCCAGCAATTTCCGCATGCAACAGACGCTGCCGGATTACCTGAAATCAAAAAACGTGGTCGCGATCGCCGGCCTGGACACCCGCAAGTTGACCCGTCTGCTGCGGGAAAAGGGCGCGCAGAACGGCTGCATCATGGCCGGCCGGATCGATCAGGCCGAAGCCCTGAGCCAGGCCCGCGGTTTTCCCGGCCTGGCCGGCATGGACCTGGCCAAAGTCGTGAGCTGCAGCGCCAGGCAGTCATGGACTGAGGGCGAGTGGGCCCTGGGCAAAGGCTTCAGGACGCCGGCCGAGACGCCGTATCACGTCGTCGCTTACGACTTCGGGGTCAAGCGCAATATCCTGCGCATGGCGGCCGAGCGCGGCTGCCGCCTCACCGTGGTGCCGGCGCAAACGCCCGCCAGTGAGGTGCTCGCGCTCAAGCCGGACGGCGTGCTGCTGTCCAACGGCCCGGGTGACCCGGAGCCCTGTGACTATGCCATCCGGGCGATTCAAGAAATCCTGGCCGCCAAAGTACCAACCTTTGGCATCTGCCTGGGTCATCAACTGCTCGCCTTGGCCAGCGGTGCCCGCACGGTGAAGATGAAGTTCGGCCATCACGGCGCCAACCATCCGGTGCAGGACCTCGACACCAAGCGGGTGATGATCACCAGCCAGAACCACGGCTTTGCGGTCGATGCCGCGACCCTGCCAGCCAACCTGCGCGCGACCCATATTTCCTTGTTCGACGGTTCGCTCCAGGGTATCGCCCGTACCGATGTGCCGGCCTTCAGCTTCCAGGGGCATCCGGAGGCAAGCCCCGGCCCGCACGACGTGGCCTATCTGTTCGACCGCTTCATCAAACTCATGCAAGACCACAAGGCGCTAGGCGCCCCGTCGGATAAATAACAATGCCCAGGCGCACAGACATCGAAAGCATCCTGATCATCGGCGCCGGCCCGATCATTATCGGCCAGGCCTGCGAATTCGACTATTCCGGTGCCCAGGCCTGCAAGGCCCTGAAGGAAGAGGGGTATCGGGTCATCCTGGTCAACTCCAACCCGGCCACCATCATGACCGACCCCGGCATGGCCGATGCCACCTATATCGAGCCGATCAACTGGCAGACGCTGGAAAAGATCATCGAGAAGGAAAAACCGGATGCCCTGCTGCCAACCATGGGTGGCCAGACCGCGTTGAACTGTGCCTTGGATCTGGCCCGCCATGGGGTACTGGAGAAGCACGGCGTCGAGATGATCGGCGCCGACCGTGACGCTATCGACAAGGCGGAAGACCGCCAGCTGTTCAAGGAGGCGATGAACAAGATCGGCCTCGGCTCTGCCCGCTCCGGCATCGCCCACTCCATGGAGGAAGCCATGCAGGTGCAGGCCGGCATCGGTTTCCCGGTCATCATCCGGCCATCTTTCACCATGGGCGGCACCGGCGGTGGCATCGCCTACAACATGGAAGAGTTTGTCGCGATCTGCGAGCGCGGCCTGGATGCGAGCCCGACCAAGGAATTGCTGATCGAAGAATCGCTGATCGGCTGGAAAGAGTTCGAGATGGAGGTGGTGCGCGACAAGGCGGACAACTGCATCATCGTCTGCTCGATCGAAAACCTCGACCCGATGGGCGTGCATACCGGTGATTCGATCACGGTGGCCCCGGCGCAAACCCTGACCGACCGCGAATACCAGATCATGCGCGACGCCTCGATTGCGGTGCTGCGGGAAATCGGTGTCGATACCGGGGGATCCAACGTGCAGTTCGCGATCAACCCGAAAGACGGTCGCATGATCGTGATCGAGATGAACCCCCGGGTGTCGCGTTCCTCGGCCCTCGCCTCCAAGGCGACCGGCTTCCCGATCGCCAAGGTGGCGGCCAAGCTGGCGGTCGGCTATACCCTGGATGAACTGAAGAACGACATCACCGGCGGCGTCACCCCGGCGTCGTTCGAGCCCTCGATCGACTACGTGGTGACCAAGGTGCCGCGGTTCGCCTTCGAGAAATTTCCCCAGGCCAATGACCGCCTGACCACACAAATGAAGTCGGTCGGCGAGGTGATGGCCATCGGCCGGACCCTCCAGGAATCACTGCAAAAGGCCCTGCGCGGACTGGAGACCGGCGCCGACGGTTTCGACGAGAAATCGGCCGACCAGGACGAGATCGAGGCCGAGTTGGGCAACCCGGGCCCCGAGCGCCTGTGGTACGTGGCCGACGCCTTTCGCATTGGCATGAGCCTGGACGAGGTGTTCGGCTACTGCAAGATCGACCCCTGGTTCCTGGCCCAGATCGAGGACATCGTGCGGCAGGAGCAGGCCCTGCAGGGACGCACCCTGGCCAGTCTGTCCAGGGACGAACTGTTCGTTCTCAAGCGCAACGGTTTCTCCGACCGCCGCCTGGCCAAGCTGTTGGGCACCGACCAGCATGCCGTGCGCAAGCAGCGCTGGGAACTGGCGGTGCATCCGGTCTACAAGCGGGTCGACACCTGTGCCGCCGAGTTCGCCTCGCACACCGCCTACATGTACTCCAGCTACGAAGAGGAGTGCGAGTCGCAGCCGACCGACCGGCGCAAGATCATGGTGCTGGGCGGCGGCCCCAACCGCATCGGTCAGGGCATCGAATTCGACTACTGCTGCGTGCATGCCTCGCTCGCCCTGCGCGAGGATGGGTACGAGACCATCATGGTCAACTGCAACCCCGAGACCGTCTCCACCGACTACGACACCTCCGACCGGCTCTATTTCGAGCCGCTCACCCTGGAGGACGTGCTGGAGATCGTGCGCATCGAAAAGCCGGTCGGCGTCATCGTCCAGTACGGCGGCCAGACCCCGCTGAAACTGGCGCGCGATCTCGAGGCCAATGGCGTGCCGATCATCGGCACCAGCCCGGATGCGATCGACCGCGCCGAGGACCGCGAGCGCTTTCAGCAGATGCTGCACGAACTGAATTTGCTGCAACCGCCCAACCGCACGGCACGCGCCCCGGAAGAGGCGATCCGGCATGCCGCGGAGATTGGCTATCCTTTGGTCGTGCGGCCGTCCTATGTGCTGGGTGGCCGGGCCATGGAGATCGTGCGGGAAGAGGCTGATCTGGTGCGCTACATGAACGAGGCGGTCAAGGTTTCCAACGACTCGCCGGTGTTGCTCGACCGCTTCCTCAACGATGCCATCGAGGTCGACGTCGATGCCTTGTCCGATGGCACCGACGTGGTGATTGGCGGCATCATGGAACATATCGAACAGGCCGGCGTGCATTCCGGCGACTCGGCCTGCTCACTGCCGCCCTATAGTCTGTCCAAGGCACTGCAGGATGAGCTGCGCCGGCAGACCGTGGCCATGGCCAAGGCGTTGAATGTGGTTGGTCTGATGAACGTGCAGTTCGCCATCAAGGGCGAGACCATCTACGTGCTGGAAGTCAATCCGCGCGCCTCGCGCACGGTGCCGTATGTGTCCAAGGCGACCGGCCGGCCGCTGGCCAAGATCGCGGCGCGCTGCATGGCCGGGCAGTCGCTCAGGTCGCAGGGGGTGGTGAACGAGGTCGTGCCACCCTATTATTCGGTCAAGGAGGCGGTGTTCCCCTTCCGCAAGTTCCCCGGCGTCGACCCCATGCTTGGCCCTGAAATGAAATCGACCGGCGAGGTGATGGGGGTGGCCGAGACCTTCGGTGAGGCCTATCTCAAGGCGCAATATGCCGCCGGCGAGAAGTTGCCGAAGAAGGGCAATGCCTGCCTCTCGGTGCGCAACCCGGAGCATCCGCACGTGGTTGAGATTGCGCGCGAGCTGCATGGACTTGGCTTCAAGCTGTTCGCCACGCGCGGCACAGCCGCTGCGATTGCTGCCGCGGGCCTGCCGGTGACCACGGTCAACAAGGTGGCCGAGGGACGGCCGCACCTGGTCGACATGATCAAGAACCGCGAGATCGATTTCATCGTGAACGTGGTCGAGGACAAGCGCGCGGTGAAGGATTCCCACTCCATCCGTGCCGCGGCCCTGGCCGGCAATGTGCCATACTTCACCACCCTGGCCGGCGGTCGGGCCGCCTGCATGGGCATGAAGGATAGGCGCGAGATCAGTGTGAATGCCTTGCAGTCGCTGCATCAGAGACTGCATTGATTGGGGAGAGGAACATGGCACTGAGCAAGATTCCCCTGACCGTGCGCGGCGCCGAGCTGCTGCGTGAAGAACTGCAACGGCTGAAGTCGGTGGAGCGGCCGAACGTCATCGCCGCCATTGCCGAGGCCCGCTCCCATGGTGATCTATCGGAAAACGCGGAGTACGACGCGGCCAAGGAGCGCCAGGGCTTCATCGAGGGCCGGATCAAGGAGCTGGAAGGCAAGCTGGCCAATGCCCAGATCATCGACCCGCGCCATCTCGACGCCGATGGGCGGGTGGTGTTCGGTGCCACGGTCGAGCTGGTCGATGCCGAAACCGGCGACGAGGTGCGCTATCAGATCGTGGGTGAAGACGAGGCCGATATCAAGGCCGGCAAGATCTCGGTCAGTTCGCCCATCGCGCGGGCCCTGATCGGCAAGTACGCCGGTGATGTGGCCGACGTTCATGCCCCGGGCGGCATCCGGCATTACGAGATCGTCGACGTCCACTACATCTGACCGTGAAGAATCTGCCCGATCTCTTGGCAACCTGGCTGCTTGCCCTCTGGGTCGGCGGCACCTGGGCCATCGGCTACCTGGCGGCGCCGGTGTTGTTTCACAGCCTGGAGGACAAGGCGCTGGCCGGTCAGCTGGCGGGCGAGATGTTCAAGTGGATCGCCTATTGCGGCATGGCCGCCGCCGCTTATTTATTGGTCTTCCGGCTCAGCCGTTTCGGTGGTGGCGCCTTCAGGCAGGCCTTCTTCTGGATTGTCGTCCTGATGCTGCTGATCACCCTGGCGGGCCGCTTCGGCATTCAGCCTATCCTGGAACAGCTCAAGGATCAGGCCCTGCCCCAGGACGTCATGCAAAGCCTGGTGCGCGATCGCTTCCAAGCCTGGCACGGCATATCCAGCGTGCTTTATCTGCTGCAGAGCCTGCTCGGTCTGGCCTTGCTGGCCAAGGCCAATTCAAGGTAGCTTGATCTGGGGCGGGTCGGCCGGCTTGTAGACCAAAAGCAGCTTGCCGATGTGCTGGACCGGCGCGCAGCCGACCGCTTCGCAGATTGCCTTGAGCCAAGCCTCCCGTTCGTCCCGCCTGTCGTTCAGCACCCGGATCTTGATCAGCTCGTGCGCGGCCAGGCTCTTGCCGATCTCCTTGAGCACGGCCTCGGTCAGGCCGGCATTGCCGATCATGACGACGGGCTTGAGATTGTGCGCCAGCCCCTTGAGGTATTTGCGCTGGGCGGGATTGAGTTCGAGCATGATGATGGCTGCCAAAAAGCAAAAAGAGCGAATACTACATGAAGCGTAGCAGCAAGACCCGGGCCTGGCATCAGCGCCACGTCCACGACTTCTACGTGCGCGAGGCCCAGGCCCAGGGTTACCGCTCCCGTGCCGCCTTCAAGCTGATGGAGATCGACGAGCGTGACCACCTGTTCAGGCCCGGTCTGACCGTGGTCGATCTCGGTGCCGCGCCCGGTGGCTGGTGTCAGGTCGCGGCCGAGCGGATGAAGGGTCAGGGCCGGATCGTCGGCCTGGACCTCCTGGACATGGCGCCGATCGCCGGGGTCGACTTCATCCAGGGCGATTTCACCGAGGACGCCGTCCTGCGGCAACTGGAGGCCGCCCTGGCCGGCCGGCCGGTCGACCTTGTGATTTGCGACATGGCCCCCAATATCACCGGTATCGACGCGGCCGATCAGGCCAGAAGCTACGCCCTGGCCGAACTGGCCCTGGATTTCGCCACCGCCTGGCTGCAACCGAAAGGGGCTTTTCTGGTCAAAGTTTTTCAGGGCGCCGGCTTCGAGGCCTATATGAAGGCCATGCGTGCCCGCTTCCGCTCGGTCGCGGCGCGCAAGCCCAAGGCCTCGCGGGAGCGCAGTCGCGAGGTGTACCTGCTCGGGCGCGAGGTCATTGAAGCGGCGCGCAAGTTGGACTAAGTTACGGTTTCGTTGCTGCGGATAGCACAAAGGAGTGAATTTTGAATAACCTTTTCAAGAACATTGCCATCTGGATGGTCATCGCGCTGATCCTGATGACGGTGTTCAACCAGTTCAGCAGCCGTCAGGCAACCCAGGCTCAGGTGGACTATTCCCAGTTCATCGAGGAGGTGCGCCAGGGCCAGGTGGCCAAGGTCACCATCGAGGGCAACGTCCTGCGCGGCGTGCGCAGCGACGGCGCCCGCTTCAACACCTATGCCCCCTCCGATCCCTGGCTGGTGTCCGACCTGCTCAAGGCCGGCGTGGTGGTCGAGGCCAAGCCGCAGGAAGAGCCGTCGATGCTGATGAGCATCTTCATCTCCTGGTTCCCCATGCTGCTTCTGATCGGCGTTTGGGTCTTCTTCATGCGTCAGATGCAGGGTGGCGGCAAGGGCGGTGCCTTCTCCTTCGGCAAGAGCCGTGCGCGCATGCTGGACGAATCGACCAACCCGGTCACCTTCGCTGACGTGGCCGGCTGTGACGAGGCCAAGGAAGAAGTGGCCGAACTGGTGGAGTTCCTGCGTGATCCCTCCCGCTTCCAGAAGCTGGGCGGCCGCATCCCGCGCGGCGTGCTCATGGTCGGCTCGCCCGGTACCGGCAAGACCCTGTTGGCCAAGGCGATCGCCGGCGAGGCCAAGGTGCCGTTCTTCAGCATCTCCGGCTCCGACTTCGTCGAGATGTTCGTCGGCGTCGGCGCCGCGCGCGTGCGCGACATGTTCGAGCAGGCCAAGAAACACGCCCCCTGCATCATCTTCATCGACGAGATCGATGCGGTCGGCCGCCAGCGTGGGGCCGGCCTGGGCGGCGGCAACGACGAGCGTGAGCAGACCCTGAACCAGCTCCTGGTCGAGATGGACGGTTTCGAGGCCAATTCCGGCATCATCGTGATCGCCGCCACCAACCGGCCCGACGTGCTCGACCCCGCCTTGATGCGGCCGGGCCGTTTCGACCGCCAGGTGGTGGTGCCCTTGCCCGACATCCGCGGCCGCGAGCAGATCCTGCTGGTGCACATGCGCAAGGTGCCGGTGGCGCCCGACGTCAAGGCCGACATCATCGCGCGCGGCACGCCCGGCTTTTCCGGTGCCGATCTGGCCAACCTGGTGAACGAGGCGGCCCTGTTCGCCGCCCGCGCCAACAAGCGCCTGGTCGACATGGAGGATTTCGAGCGGGCCAAGGACAAGATCATCATGGGCGCCGAGCGCAAGTCCATGGTCATGCCCGAGGAAGAGCGCCGCAACACCGCCTACCACGAGTCGGGCCATGCCCTGGTCGCCAAGCTGTTGCCCAAGACCGATCCGGTGCACAAGGTCACCATCATCCCGCGCGGCCGTGCCCTGGGCGTGACCATGCAACTGCCCGAGAGCGACCGTTACAGCATGGACAAGGAGCGCCTGCTCTCCACCATCGCCGTGCTGTTCGGCGGCCGCATCGCGGAAGAGGTGTTCATGCACCAGATGACCACCGGCGCCTCCAACGACTTCCAGCGCGCGACCGATCTGGCCCGGCGCATGGTCACTCAGTGGGGCATGTCCGAGCAGCTCGGCCCCATGGTCTATGGCGAGGAGGAGGGTGAAGTCTTTCTGGGCCGTTCGGTGACCACGCACAAGAGCGTGTCGGAAGAGACCATGCGCAAGGTCGACGCCGAGGTGCGCCGCATCATCGATGAGCAGTATGCCCGTGCCCGCAAGCTGATCGAGGACAACCGCGACAAGATCGAGGCCATGGCCGCGGCCCTGCTCAAGTGGGAAACCATCGATGCCGATCAGATCGACGACATCATGGCCGGACGCGAGCCGCGCCCGCCCAGACCGGTGACGGCGCCCACCTCGAGCAATTCCGGTGCCGCACCCGGTGCGCCGGCACCGACCGCCACCCCGGCGGAAGAGGCCTGACATCAGGTGCCGGGCGACAGGCGCCGGTAACAGCGTGAGCGCGGCCTGGAGCCGCGCTCGTTGTTATTGAGGGCCAAATGTTCCGTTGCGGCCGCTTCAGCTTTGCGCTGGCCCGCCCCCTGGTCATGGGCGTGGTCAACGTCACCCCTGATTCCTTCTCCGATGGCGGCCGCTATCTGGCGGCTGAGCAGGCCATTGCCCATGGCCTGGACCTGCGCAACGCGGGTGCCGACATCCTGGACATCGGCGGCGAATCGACCCGGCCCGGGGCCGAGGCGGTGTCGCCACAGGAGGAACTCGACCGGGTGCTGCCGGTGATCGAGGGCCTGCGTGATTCAGGGGCCGCCCTCTCGGTCGACACCTCCAAGCCAGAGGTCATGCGCGCTGCCATCGCCGCCGGCGTCGATCTGGTCAACGACGTCTGCGCCCTGACCGAACCCGGTGCCCTGGCGGTTGTCGCCGACAGCCCGGTCGGCCTCTGTCTCATGCACATGCAGGGCAAACCGCGGACCATGCAGCTCAATCCGCAATATCATGACGTCGTGGCCGAAGTGGCCGCTTACCTCAGGCAGCGCCTGGCCGAGGCCGAGGCGGCCGGCATTGGGCGCGAGCGCATCCTGATCGACCCCGGCTTCGGCTTCGGCAAGACCTTGGACCATAATCTCGCCTTGCTGCGGGCCTTGCCCGAATTGGCTAAGATCGCGCCGGTGCTGGCCGGTCTGTCGCGCAAATCGATGCTGGGTCTGATCACCGGCCGGCCGGTCGAGGACAGGCTGGCTGCCAGCCTGGCTGCCGCCCTGGCGGCAGTGGCGCGCGGTGCGGCGGTGGTACGGGTACACGATGTCAAGGAAACGGTCGACGCCCTCAAGGTGTGGGCCGCGCTCGAGGAAAAAACATAATGGGTAGGAAATACTTTGGAACTGACGGCGTGCGCGGTCGTGTCGGCGAGGCGCCGATCACGCCGGACTTCGTCATGCGCCTGGGCTATGCCGCCGGCAAGGTGCTGGTGGCGGCCGAGCACGCGGCACTGCACGGCGAGCGGCCGGCGGTGCTGATCGGCAAGGACACCCGGGTCTCCGGTTACATGCTGGAGTCGGCCCTGGAGGCCGGCCTCACCGCGGCCGGCGTCGATGTCCGACTGGTCGGCCCGATGCCGACGCCGGGCGTCGCCTACCTCACCCGGGCCCTGCGCCTGCAGGCCGGCATCGTCATCTCCGCCTCGCACAACCCGTTCGAGGACAACGGCATCAAGTTCTTCTCCGCCCAGGGCACCAAGCTGCCGGACGCGATCGAGAGCGCCATCGAGGCGGCGATCGACGGTCCGATGCAAACTGTGGCCCCGCGCGAGGTGGGCAAGGTGAAGCGGGTGGACGATGCCGCCGGCCGCTACATCGAATTCTGCAAGAGCACCTTCCCGACCGACCTCGACCTGCGCGGTCTGCGCATCGTGGTCGACTGTGCCAACGGTGCCGCCTACCACATCGCACCCCATGTGCTGCACGAGTTGGGCGCCGAGGTGATCGCCATCGGCAACGAGCCGGACGGCTTCAACATCAACGACCATTGCGGCGCCACCCACACCGAGGCCTTGAGCCGCGCGGTGCGCCAGCACAAGGCCGAGCTTGGCATCGCCCTCGACGGCGACGGCGACCGCCTGATGATGGCCGATGCGAAAGGCGAGATCGCCGACGGTGACCGCCTGCTTTACATCATCGCCAGCCACCGCCTGGCCAACGGCGGACTCAAGGGCGGCGTGGTCGGCACCCTGATGACCAACCTGGGCACCGAGCTGGCCTTGAAGAAGCTGGGTTGCGCATTCGAGCGGGCCAAGGTCGGCGACCGCTACGTCCTGGAACTGCTGCAGAAGAAGGGCTGGCAGCTGGGCGGCGAGACCTCCGGCCACATCCTGTGCCTGGACAAGCACACCACCGGCGACGGCATCGTCTCCGCCCTGCAGGTGCTCGCCGCCTTGCGCCGCTCGGGCAAGGCCCTGGCCGACTATGCCAGGGACTGCCCGCATTTCCCGCAGGAACTGATCAACGTCAGGGTGAAAAAGGGCTTCCAGCTCGACGAGCGCAAGGAGGTATGGGACGCCGTGGCGCAGGTCGAGGCCGAGCTGAAGGACGAAGGCCGCGTGGTGCTGCGCCCCTCCGGTACCGAACCCCTGATCCGGGTGATGGTGGAAGGCCGCCAGGCGGAAAAGGTGCGTCAGGCCGCCGAGCGTATCGCCGATGTCGTGAAGGTCGCCGCCGGCGCGTGCAGTGGATAGGCCCGGGGCCGGCCGGGAACCGGTCCCAGTCCCAGCTCCACCCGCAGACGGCTGACACGCGCCCGCAGGTTGCGCTCCAGCACCTGCAGGGATGCGTGCTTGGCG
Source organism: Thiobacillus sp. UBA2597 (assembly GCA_002339725.1). GTDB lineage: Bacteria > Pseudomonadota > Gammaproteobacteria > Burkholderiales > Thiobacillaceae > Sulfuritortus. The sequence continues at coordinate 7,651 of DDKN01000006.1, read as the reverse complement.
GTATTCTCCAGCATGGGCAAATGCCAGTCGATGCGCCCGCCCGGGTGGTTGAGGGCAAGTGGCCGCGGCTCGGGCCTTGCCTCGATGACCACGACGAGATCGGCCCGCTGCAGCGCTGCCAGCGCCGCGGGATCGCCCAATCCCGTCCCGGCCTGCCTGCCGATGCCGGCGGCGTCGACCACCAGGTGCTCGGCCGTGCCCAGCCGGGCCCAGCGTGCCGCGGTTCGGGCGAGGGCCGCGTCAGCGGTGCTCAAAAACAGCAGGCGCAAAGGGCGTTTCATCGCGATGCCTCTCGTTCTGATGTCAGCGCCTGCACCTTAACCGGGCGAGTTGACAGGGCGGTGAAGCCGGCATGAAGGCTTGATAAAGCGCGCTTCATCTTCCTGTCATATTGCCCCGGCAGGATGCGTCCATGCGGCATGTGCGCTCCATCTTCCTGTCGGACATCCACCTCGGCACCCGGGCCTGCAAGGCCGATCGTCTCCTCGACTTTCTGCGTGAACATTCGGCCGAGCATCTGTTCCTGATCGGCGACATCGTCGATTTCTGGTCCATGAGCCGTGGCATCCAATGGAGCCGGGCGCAGAACACGGTGATCCAGAAGGTGCTGCGTCGGGCGCGCCACGGCGAGAAGGTGGTGTTCATCCCCGGCAATCACGACGAGGCCCTGCGCGAATACGACGGCGTGCTGTTCGGCGACATTCTGGTGGCCAACGAATACGTGCACGAACTGGCCGACGGCCGGCACTTCCTGCTGATCCACGGCGACGAGTTCGACCAAGTGACGCGTTATCACCGCTGGGTGGCGGTGCTGGGCGATATGGCCTACAACCTCCTGGTGCGCATCAACGGCTGGCTCTCCTGGCTGCGCCGGCAACTGGGTCGGCCCGGTTATTGGTCGCTCGCCGGCTATGCCAAACGCAAGGTGAAGAAGGCCTTGCAGTTCATTTTCGATTTCGAGGATTCGGTCATCCGCAACGTGCGCCACCGCGGCCTCGATGGCGTGATCTGTGGCCACATCCACTGGGCGACGATCAAGCAGGTGGATGGCCTCACCTATGTCAATTGTGGCGACTGGGTCGATTCCTGCACCGCCATCGTCGAGCATCTGGATGGCCGGCTGGAGCTGATCGACTGGAATGGCCTGGCCGCCCTGGAAACCGTGGCGGAGCGCGCGCCCGCCGTGCTTGCCGAAGCGCCCCGCAAAGCCGCCTGATGCGCGTCCTCATGGTGTCCGATGTCTACTTCCCCCGGGTGAACGGGGTGTCGACATCGATCGAGACCTTCCGTCGCAGCCTGGCCGACCAGGGGGTGGAGGTGCGTCTGGTGGCACCGCGTTATGGCGACGAGGCGGAGGTGCCCGGTATTCGCCGCATCCCCGGCTGGCGTGTGCCGCGCGACCCGGAGGATCGCCTCGCCTCCTGGCCCAGGCTGCGTGCCGCGGTGCTGGAAGAGGCGGCGGCATGTGACCTCGTCCACATCCAGACCCCGTTCCTGGCCCACTATGCCGGCCTGCACGCGGCGCGCAAACACGGCCTTCCCGTCCTGGCCACCTATCACACCCTGTTCGAGGAATACCTGCACCATTACGCCCCCCTCCTGCCGGCGGAATGGCTCAAGGCCCTGGCACGGCGGTTTTCCCGCAGCCAGTGCAACGCGCTCGATGCCGTGGTGGTGCCCTCCAGCGCCATGCGCGACCGGCTCGGCAGCTACGGCGTGACCGCTCCCATGCATGTGCTGCCCACGGGGATTCCGCTCGACCGCTTTGCCGTGGGTGACGGTGCCGCTTTCCGCAAATGGCATGGCATCGCACCGCAGCGGCCGGCGCTGCTGTTCGTGGGGCGGGTGGCGTTCGAGAAGAACATCGATTTCCTGCTCGACGCCCTGGCCATCGCCCGGCAGCGCCTGCCCGAACTGCTGCTGTTGGTGACCGGGGAGGGGCCGGCGCTCGAAGCGCTGCGCCAGCGCGTGCAGGCGATGGGGCTGGCCAACAACGTGCGCTTTCTGGGGTATCTCGATCGCGTGCGCGAACTGCCGGACTGCTATGCCGCGGCGGATGTCTTCGTCTTCGCCTCACGCACGGAAACCCAGGGCCTGGTACTGTTGGAGGCCATGGCCATGGGCCTGCCGGTGGTGGCGCTGGCCGCCATGGGCACCTGCGACATCCTGGCGCCCGGGCGTGGCTGCCTCACGCCGGACGACGACGTGAGCGCCTTCGCCCAGGCCATCCTCACGCTGCTGGAGGACGCGAAGCTGCGCCGCCGTCTGGCCGACGAGGCGCGCGCCTATGCCCGGGAATGGGCCGACGATCGTCTGGCCGGCCGTCTGGCCGAACTCTACCGGGGCTTGGCTGCGCGCAGCTGAGCCGGCCTCAAACCGGCGTGGCGGCAAGCTGGCGGTAATACGCTTCCAGACGGGTGAACACAGCCTCCCAGGAAAGGCCCAGGGCCGTGGCGCGCGCCGCCTGACCCAGCGCACGCCGGGCCTCGGCTTGCTGCGCCAGCCACCTGGCCTGTGCCACGAAGGCACCCGCGTCGCCAAAGGGCGCGGTCAACCCGTTGTTGCCGGACACGATGTGCTCGGCCGCCGCGGCGTAGTCGAAGGCAAGTACCGCCAGGCCGCTGGCCATCGCCTCCAGCAGGACGTTGCCGAAGGTCTCGGTCAGGCTGGGCAGGAGAAAGCAGTCGCCCGAGGCGTAGTGGGTGGCCAGCTCCTCCCCCGTGCGCGACCCGCAGAAGATGAATTCGGGATGCCGGGCCGTCAGCGCGGCGCGGGCGGGGCCGTCGCCCACCAGCACCAGCCGGGCATCGGGTCGCAGCGCCCGAATGGCGTCGAAGGCGCGCAGCAGGAGAGGCAGGTTTTTCTCCGGCGCCAGACGGCCGACATAGAGCACGACCAGGTCGTCTTCGCCGACGCCCCAGGCGCGGCGCAATTCGGCGCTGCGACGGCTCGGGCAGAACAGCCGGGTGTCGACGCCGCGCGCGACCACTGCCAGATTGCGGTAATGGGCGGCCGCCAGTTCCGCGCGCAGGGCCTCGGTTGGCACCAGGGTCAACTGGGCGCGGTTGTGGAAATGGCGCAGATAGCCATGGATCGCGGGCTGCAACCAGCCCAGGCCGTAATGCCGGCTGTAGTGGTGAAAATTGGTGTGAAACCCCGCCACCACCGGGATCGCCAGCCGCCTGGCGGCGCTCAGGGCCGACCAGCCCAAAGGGCCTTCGGTGGCGATGTGCACGATGTCCGGCCGGCTGTGCGACCACAGGCGCAGCAGGCGCCGCTTGGCCGGCAGCCCCAGCTTGAGGCCGGCATAGCCCGGGATGGGCAGGCCGGTCACCAAGGCCTGCTCGATGCCATTGGCCGACAGGGGCGCCGCATCGCCGGCCTGGCGCGGCCGCACGAGTTGAATCCGATGGCCCCGGGCCTGCAGCGCGGCCACGATCTGGCCGAGCGTCATGGCCACGCCGTTGATCTCCGGCGGGTAGGTCTCGGTCACCAGGGCGATGTGCAGGCCGGGTGACGCCTGAGGTTCGGCGGGGGGAAGGGCGTGGGCGTGCATGGGCCATCAGGGTGACAGCAAACCATGACGCCGATATGACGCCGTGCCAACAAAAAAGGCCGCAGCAAGCGGCCTTCAGATAAGCGTTGGCGGGCTTACTGGGCGGTGCAGTTCTTGTACACCGCTTTGCTCTTGTAGACTAGTTCGGTGCCGTTGCCGTCGGCCAGGGTCAGGATCCACTCGCCGCCATCGTCACGATAGAGGCCGCGCGCGCCTTTGCTCAACTCGGCCGAGCCCTCATGGGTGCGGATGCGGGCAGTGCCGTTCTCGGCATCGAAGCGCACGGAGAAGCTCTTTTTGCCTTCGCAGTTGTAGGTGACGAACTTGCCGGGCGTGGCCTCGGCCGCGGATTTGCCGCCGGAGGTGGCGCAGCCGGCGATCAGGAAGATCGCGGTTGCGGCCGTGGCGAGAATTTTCAGGGTGCTCATGTAAGGGCTCCTATGGGTGAAGTGGCACTGAAAAAATCAGCGGCCAAAGCTTAGGCACGCCATGTGACAAAGCGATGAAGGATGTGTGACAAATAAATCAATGATTTGGCCCGATTTTTGTCATATATATGTAACATTCCGGGCCTACCATGCGACTCGTTTCAACCCTGTCCCCTCACACACGGAGTCTCGACCCATGTTCAAGCACACTTCTCCCCGCTTCAAAATGACTGTCATGGCGGGCGTTTTGGCTGGCGCCCTGCTGGCCCCGGTGGCTCACGCCGGTCTGGTCAAGATCGACGGTTCCTCGACCGTCTATCCCATCACCGAGGCGGTGGCCGAGGAATTCCAGAAGTCGGTCAAAGGCAAGACCAAGGTCACGGTTGGCATCTCCGGTACCGGCGGCGGCTTCAAGAAGTTCTGCCGCGGCGAGACCGACATCTCCAACGCCTCGCGTCCCATCCTGAAAAAGGAAATGGACGACTGCAAGGCGGCCGGCATCACCTATCTCGAACTGCCGGTGGCGTTCGATGCGCTGACCGTGGTGGTCAATAAGGACAACACCTGGGCCAATGAACTGACCGTGGCCGAGCTCAAGAAGATGTACGAGCCTGCCGCCCAGGGCAAGATCAACAACTGGAACCAGATTCGCGCCTCCTTCCCCAACATGCCGCTGAAATTGGGTGCGCCCGGCGCCGATTCCGGCACCTTCGACTACTTCACCGAGGCCATCGTCGGCAAGGCCAAGTCCGCCCGTGGTGACGTGCTCTCTTCCGAGGACGACAACGTCCTGGTGCAGTTCGTGCAGCGCGACAAGTCGGCCCTGGCCTACTTCGGTCTGGCCTACTACGAGGAAAACAAGGACAAGCTGAAGGCCGTCGCGATCAAGATGGACGACAAGTCGCCTGCCGTGATGCCTTCGGTCGAGACCACCAACAAGGGCATCTACCAGCCCCTGTCGCGTCCCATCTTCATCTACGTCAACGCCAAGTCGCTCCAGAACCCGGAGGTGAGGGGCTTCGTCGAGTTCTATCTCAAGCATGGCGGCAAGCTGGCCAAGGAAGTCGGTTACGTCGACCTGCCGGCCCGCGCCTACACCCTGGCCCTGGAGAACCTGAAGAAGGGCAAGACCGGCACCGCTTTCGGCGGTCACGCCGAGGTTGGCGTCAGCGTGGAAGAGCTGCTGCAGCGCGAAGGCAAGCTGTAAGCGGCCTCGGATCGGGGAGGGTGGCAAACGCCACCCTCCTTTTTTGTCTCCCATGCGACGATCATGGATAATTCAGGCCCCAGCTCTCAGAGTGACGCTATGAACACCCCGGCCCACAGGCTAACGGAAAACAAACTGCGCAAGGCCAAGGAAAAGGTCATCGAAGGCATCCTGTTCCTGGCAGCCTTTTCCGCTGTGGCGACCACCCTGGCCATCGTGGCCATTCTGCTCTATGAGGCCTCGGCCTTCTTCGAGCATGTCTCCCTTGTCGAATTCCTCACCCATACCCAATGGACCCCGCTGTTCGAGCGGGCCGAGTATGGCATCCTGCCCCTGGTGGCCGGCACCCTGGTGACCGCAGGGGTGGCCTTGGCCGTGGCCGTGCCGATCGGCGTGATCGTGGCCATCTATCTGTCCGAGTTTGCCCCGCACCACGTGCGGGAAACGGTCAAGCCCTTCCTGGAAATGCTGGAAGGGGTGCCGACCGTGGTTTACGGTTATTTCGCCCTGCTCTTCGTCACGCCCATATTGCAGATCTTCATGCCCGATCTGCCGGGCTTCAACATGCTGGGCCCCGGCATCGTGATCGGCATCATGATCATCCCCTACGTCTCCTCGGTCTCGGAGGACGCCATGCGCGCCGTGCCCATGAGCCTGCGCGAGGGTTCCTATGCCATGGGTGCCACCCGCTTCCAGACCGCGGTCAAGGTGGTGTTCCCGGCCGCGATTTCCGGGGTGTTGGCCGCCTTCATCCTGGGCATTTCCCGGGCGGTGGGCGAGACCATGGTGGTGGCCGTGGCGGCCGGCCAGCAGCCCAATTTCACCTGGGACCCGCGCGAGCCCGCCGCCACCATCACCGCCTACATCGTGCAGGTGGCGCTGGGCGATCTGCCCCATGGCAGCATTGGCTACCAGAGCATCTTCGCCGCCGGTCTGGTCCTGGTGTTGATGACCCTGGTGTTCAACATCCTGGGCCACATGCTGCGCCGCAAGTTCCGCGAGGCCTATTGATATGCAAGCGACCGATCTGCAACTGCTGCGCGCGATGATCGCGCAACACAAGCGCTACGATATTTTGTTCGGCCTGGTGGGGCTGCTAGCCACCATGGTCGGCGTGGTCACCCTGCTGGTCTTGTTCATCGACCTGGTGCTGGATGGCTACCCCCGCCTGACTTACGATTTCTTCACCTCCTTCCCCTCGCGCCGGGCCGAGGAGGCAGGCATTCTTTCCGCCTGGGTGGGCACCGTGTTGGTCATGCTGGTCACCGCGGTGGCTGCCATCCCCCTGGGCGTGGGGGCGGCGATCTATCTGGAGGAGTATGCCCCGAAGAACTGGATGACCGATCTGATCGAGATCAACGTCACCAACCTGGCGGGGGTGCCGTCGATCGTTTACGGCCTGCTGGCGTTGGGGTTGTTCGTCTACATCCTGGACTTCGGTCAGAGCATCCTGACGGCGGGCCTTACCCTGGCGCTGCTGATTTTGCCCGTGATCATCGTGGCGACGCGCGAGTCCCTGCGCTCCATCCCGGTCGCCATCCGCGAGGCCGCTTATGCCCTGGGCGCAACGCGCTGGCAGATGGTGAGCGACCACCTCTTGCGCTATTCCATGGGTGGCATCCTCACCGGGATCATCATCGGCATGGCGCGCGCCATCGGCGAGACGGCGCCCATCATCACCATCGGGGCGCTGACCTTCATCGCCTTCCTGCCGCCGGTGCCATTCACCATCGATCCTTCCACCGATCTGCCCGCGGGACCGTTCGACTGGTTGTTCTCGCCCTTCACGGTGCTACCGATCCAGATGTTCAACTGGGTATCCCGGCCCCAGGCCGCTTTTTTGGAAAATGCCGCCGCCACCGGCATCGTCATCATCGTCGCTACGCTGGCCATGAACGGCCTGGCGATCTGGTTGCGTTACCGCATCCGTAAACACATCAAATGGTGAGCATCCATCATGACTAACAACGTGCACCCCGAAGTCGGTGCCCTCAAGGCCGAGGCGAAAAATTTCAACTTCTTCTATGGCGCCTACCACGCCCTGAAGAACATCAATCTGCCGGTGGGCGAGAACAAGGTGACCGCATTGATTGGTCCCTCCGGCTGCGGCAAATCGACCCTGCTGCGCAGCTTCAACCGGATGCATGACTTGTATCCGGGCAACCGTTATGAAGGGGAGATTCAGCTCTACCCGGACAACGTCAACATGATCTCGCAGGCGGTCGACCCCATCGAGGTGCGCATGCGCGTCTCCATGGTGTTCCAAAAGCCCAACCCGTTTCCCAAATCGATCTACGAAAACGTCGCCTATGGCCTACGCGTGCGCGGCGAGAAGCGCAAGACGGTGCTGGACGAAAAGGTCGAGCAGGCCCTGCGCGGGGCCGCCTTGTGGAACGAGGCCAAGGATCGCCTGAATGATCTGGCCTTCAACCTTTCCGGCGGCCAGCAGCAGCGTCTGTG
>DDKN01000058.1 GCA_002339725.1 Thiobacillus sp. UBA2597 | reverse complement strand
TTTTCCTTGGCCATGACTCAATAACCTCACTTCTTGTTGATAACGGCATCCGCGACGTTCTTCGGTGCCTCGGCGTAATGCTTGAATTCCATGGTGTAGGTGGCACGCCCCTGGGACAGGGAACGCAGGACGGTGGAGTAACCGAACATCTCGGCCAGCGGCACCTCGGCCTTGATCGCCTTGCCACCGGGCAGATCTTCCATACCCTGGATCATGCCGCGCCGGGAGGACAGATCACCCATCACGTCGCCCATGTACTCCTCGGGGGTTTCCACCTCGACCGCCATCATCGGCTCGAGCAGGACCGGATTAGCCTTGCGCATGCCTTCCTTGAAAGCCATGCTGGCGGCCATCTTGAAGGCCTGCTCGGAAGAGTCGACCTCGTGGTAGGAACCATCGAACAGGGTGATCTTGACGTCTTCCACCGGGAAGCCGGCCAATACGCCATTGTTGAGCGAATCCCGCAGCCCCTTGTCGACCGCGGGGATGTATTCGCGCGGCACCGAGCCGCCCTTGATGGCGTCGATGAATTCGTAGCCCTTGCCGGCCTCGTTCGGCTCCATCTTGATCCAGACATGACCGTACTGGCCCTTGCCGCCGGACTGCTTGACGAATTTGCCCTCGACCTCGACCGGCTTGCGGATGGCCTCGCGGTACGCCACCTGAGGCGCACCCACGTTGGCCTCGACGCCGAATTCGCGCTTCATGCGATCGACGATGATCTCCAGGTGCAGCTCGCCCATGCCGGAGATGATGGTCTGGCCGGACTCCTCGTCGGTGCGCACCCGGAAGGAGGGGTCTTCCTGGGCCAGGCGGTTGAGGGCCAGGCCCATCTTTTCCTGGTCCGCCTTGGTTTTGGGCTCGACCGCAACGTGGATCACCGGCTCGGGGAATTCCATGCGCTCGAGCACGATCGGCTTGTCCGGTGCGCACAGAGTATCGCCGGTGATTGCCTCCTTCAGGCCGACCGCCGCGGCGATGTCGCCCGCCCGCACTTCCTTGATCTCTTCCCGGTTGTTGGCGTGCATCTGCAGAAGGCGACCGATCCGCTCCTTCTTGCCCTTGACCGAGTTGTAGACAGTATCGCCGGAAGTGACCACGCCGGAATACACCCGGAAGAAGGTCAGCTGGCCGACATAGGGGTCGGTCATGATCTTGAACGCCAGGGCGGCAAACGGCTCATCGTCGGAGGCCTTGCGCTCGTCCGGTTCACCGTTTTCCTTTTCGCCCTTGACCGGGGGGATGTCGATCGGCGACGGCAGGTAATCCACCACCGCGTCCAGCATGGCCTGCACACCCTTGTTCTTGAAGGCGGAACCGCACAACATGGGCACGATCTCACCGGCAATGGTGCGCTGGCGCAGGGCCTTCTTGATCTCGGCCTCGGGCAGGTCGCCCTCCTCGAGATATTTGTTCATCAGGTCTTCACTCGCCTCGGCGGCGGCTTCGACCATCTTTTCGCGCCATTCCTTGCAGGTATCAAGCAACTCGGCCGGAACGTCACGGTATTCGAATTTCATGCCTTGGGATGCCTCGTCCCAGTAGATCGCCTTCATCTTGACCAGGTCGACCACACCGGCGAAATTCTCTTCGGCACCGATCGGCACCTGCAGCAGGACCGGGTTCGCCTTCAGACGCGCACGCATCTGATCGTAGACCTTGAAGAAGTTGGCGCCGGAACGGTCCATCTTGTTGACGAAGGCCAGGCGGGGCACGCCATACTTGTTGGCCTGACGCCAGACGGTCTCGGACTGGGGCTGCACACCACCCACCGCGCAATAGACCATGCAGGCACCGTCCAGCACCCGCATGGAACGCTCCACCTCGATCGTGAAGTCGACGTGGCCCGGGGTGTCGATGATGTTGATCCGATGCTCGGGATACTTGCCATCCATCCCGCGCCAGAACGCGGTGGTCGCGGCCGAGGTAATGGTGATGCCGCGTTCCTGCTCCTGCTCCATCCAGTCCATGGTGGCGGCGCCGTCGTGCACCTCGCCAATCTTGTGCGACTTGCCGGTGTAGAACAGGACGCGCTCGGTCGTGGTGGTCTTGCCGGCGTCGATGTGCGCCGAGATACCGATATTGCGATAGCGTTCGATGGGGGTGGTACGAGCCACTTTATTTCACCTAGATTCTTTAGAAACGGAAATGACTGAAGGCCTTGTTGGCTTCGGCCATACGGTGCACTTCCTCGCGTTTTTTCATGGCACCGCCACGGCCCTCGGCGGCATCGATCAGCTCGCCGGCCAAGCGGGCACCCATGGATTTCTCGCCGCGCTTGCGAGCAGCCTCCTTCAGCCAGCGCATGGCCAAGGCCAGACGCCGGGCCGGACGCACCTCGACCGGCACCTGATAGTTGGCACCGCCGACACGTCGGCTCTTCACCTCGACCAGCGGCTTGATATTGGCCAGGGCGGTGGAGAACACCTCGAGCGGATCCTTGCCGCTCTTCTTGCTGATCTGGTCGAAGGCGCCATAGACGATCCGCTCAGCGACCGACTTCTTGCCGCTGCTCATGATGACGTTCATGAATTTGGCAACTTCCTGGTTGCCGAATTTCGGATCCGGCAGGATCTCGCGCTTGGGTACTTCACGACGACGTGGCATAGCTTTCTATCCTCAATTCCGCATTAGGCCGCTTTCGGGCGCTTGGCGCCGTACTTCGAACGGGCCTGCTTCCGGTCCTTGACACCCTGGGTATCCAGGCTGCCGCGCACGATGTGATAGCGCACACCTGGCAGATCCTTGACCCGGCCGCCACGCACCAGCACCACCGAGTGTTCCTGCAGGTTGTGGCCCTCACCGCCGATGTAGCCGATCACCTCGAAGCCGTTGGACAGACGAACCTTGGCCACTTTACGCAGCGCCGAGTTCGGTTTCTTCGGGGTGGTGGTATAGACCCGGGTGCACACGCCGCGTTTCTGCGGGCAGGACTCCATGGCCGGCACCTTGCTCTTGTCAATCGGGGCCTTGCGCGCCTTGCGCACAAGCTGGTTAATGGTTGGCATGGGTTGCGCCTTCTCGAAAAATCAGCTCAGTAAAAACCGTTTTTGCCTGTACAAACGGCCCACGAGTAGCCTCGCGGGCCGCAAGAAAAAGACCGCGGATTGTAGGGGCTGGCTCGGGGGCTGTCAAGCCTCCTCGCCGCCCGCACTTTCCGCAGTCGCCGCCGCGACCTCGGTCGCGACTTCCGCGGCCTCCAGCGCAGCCCGCTGCTGGCGGCTGCGATGGTGGGCCAAACCGGTGCCGGCCGGGATCAGACGACCGACGATGACGTTCTCCTTCAGACCGCGCAGATCGTCCTTCTTGGCCATGATCGCCGCCTCGGTCAACACCCGGGTGGTCTCCTGGAAGGAGGCCGCCGAGATGAAGGAGTCGGTCGAGAGCGAGGCCTTGGTGATGCCGAGCAGGACATCGTCGTAGGTCGCCGGCTGCTTGCCCTCGGCGATCAGGCGATCGTTTTCCTCCAGCAGATCCGAGCGCTCGACCTGCTCGCCCGGGATGAAGCGGGAGTCGCCCGGATCGGCCACGGTGACCCGACGCAGCATCTGGCGCACGACCACCTCGATGTGCTTGTCGTTGATCTTTACGCCCTGCAGGCGATAAACGTCCTGCACCTCGTTGATGATGTAGCGCGCCAGCGCCTCGACCCCCTGCAGGCGCAGGATGTCGTGCGGATCGGCCGGGCCGTCGACGATGGTCTCGCCCTTCTGCACCACCTGGCCGTCGTGCACGGTGACGTGCTTGTCCTTCGGGATCAGGTATTCGTGGGCGACGCCGTCCATATCGGTCAGCACCAGGCGCTGCTTGCCCTTGGTGTCCTTGCCGAAGGAGACGGTGCCGGTGATCTCGGCCAGCATGCCGGCGTCCTTCGGGCTGCGCGCCTCGAACAGTTCGGCCACCCGCGGCAGACCACCGGTAATGTCGCGCGTCTTCGAGGTTTCCTGCGGGATGCGCGCCAGCACGTCGCCGACGTTGACCTCCTGACCATCCTTCACGGTGATCAGCGAACCGACCTGGAAGCCGATATTGACGGTGATATCGGTGCCGGCGACCTTGACCTCTTTGCCATCGGCACCGATCAGCTTGACCTGCGGCCGCAGGCTCTTGCTCGCCGCACTGCCGCGCCGCTTGGCGTCGATCACGATCAGGGTGGACAGACCGGTCACCTCGTCGATCTGCTTGGCAACGGTGACGCCTTCCTCCACGTTCTCGAACTTCACCCGGCCGGCATACTCGGTGATGATCGGACGGGTATGCGGGTCCCAGGTCGCCAGCGCGGTGCCGGCCTTGACCGCGGCGCCATCCTTGGCGCCGAGGGTGGCGCCGTACGGCACCTTGTGCCGCTCGCGCTCACGTCCGTTGTCGTCGACGATCAGCACCTCGCCGTTGCGCGAGATCACCACCTGCTCGCCGCGCACATTGGTGACATAGCGCATGGTCGGGGCAAAACGCACGGTGCCGGCCGCCTTGCACTCGACCTGGCTGGCGGCGGCGGCACGCGAGGCGGCGCCACCGATATGGAAGGTGCGCATGGTCAGCTGGGTGCCCGGCTCGCCGATCGACTGGGCGGCGATGACACCCACCGCCTCGCCCGTGTTGACCAGATGGCCGCGCCCGAGATCGCGGCCATAGCATTTGGCGCACAGGCCCCAACGGGTCTCGCAGGTGAGCGGGGTGCGCACCTTGACCTCGTCGATGCCCAGCTCCTCGATCAAATCGACCTTGGCCTCGTCGAGCAGGGTACCGGCATCGATCACCGTTTCGCCGGTGTCGGGGTTGACCACGTCGGTCGCCGCGACCCGGCCCAGGATGCGCTCGCGCAGGGGCTCGATCACGTCACCGCCCTCGACCAGGGCCTTCATCACCATGCCGTTGCTGGTGCCGCAATCGTCCTCAGTGATCACCAGGTCCTGGGTCACGTCGACCAGACGCCGGGTCAGGTAGCCCGAGTTCGCGGTCTTCAGCGCGGTGTCGGCCAGACCCTTGCGGGCGCCGTGGGTCGAGATGAAGTATTGCAGCACGTTCAGACCCTCGCGGAAGTTCGCGGTGATCGGGGTCTCGATGATGGAGCCGTCCGGCTTGGCCATCAGGCCGCGCATGCCGGCCAGCTGGCGTATCTGGGCGGCCGAGCCGCGGGCGCCGGAGTCGGCCATCATGTAGATGGAGTTGAACGACTCCTGCTTGACCTTCTCGCCTTTGGCGTTGACCACCTCTTCGTGCGACAGCTGTTCCATCATGGCCTTGGCCACCTTGTCGCCGGCCTGACCCCAGATATCGACCACCTTGTTGTAGCGCTCACCCTGGGTGACCAGGCCGGAGGTGTACTGTTCCTCGATCTCCTTCACCTCGGCCTCGGCCGCGGCGAGGATGTCATGCTTTTGCGGCGGCATCAGCATGTCCTGCATGCAGATGGAGATGCCGCCGCGCGCTGCCATCGAGAAGCCGGTGTACATCAGCTTGTCGGCGAAGATTACCGTCTCCTTCAGGCCGCACTTGCGGAAGCTGGCGTTGATCAGGCGCGAGATCTCTTTCTTCTTCAACACCTTGTTGACATGGTCGTAGGACAGCCCGGGCGGCAGGATTTCGGACAGCATGGCGCGGCCGGCCACGGTTTCGTAGCGGCTGACCTTCTCCACCAGCTGGCCGTTCTCGTCATGCAGCCGCTCGCGGATGCGGACCACGACCTTGGCGTTGATGTCGACCAGGCCGGACTGCCAGGCGCGGCGCAGTTCGCTGACGTCGGCGAACAGCATGCCCTCGCCCTTGGCGTTGATGCGCTCCCGGGTCATGTAGTAAAGACCGAGCACGATGTCCTGCGACGGCACGATGATCGGCTCGCCGTTGGCGGGCGACAGCACGTTGTTGGAGGCCAGCATCAGGGTGCGTGCCTCGAGCTGGGCCTCGAGCGAGAGCGGCACGTGCACCGCCATCTGGTCGCCGTCGAAGTCGGCGTTGAAGGCGGTACAGACCAGGGGGTGCAGCTGGATCGCCTTGCCCTCGATCAGCACCGGCTCGAAGGCCTGGATGCCCAGGCGGTGCAGGGTGGGCGCCCGGTTCAACATGACCGGATGCTCGCGGATCACCTCTTCCAGGATGTCCCACACCACCGGCTCCTGGGCCTCGACCATGCGCTTGGCGGCCTTGATCGTGGTGGCCAGGCCCATGACCTCGAGGCGATGGAAGATGAAGGGCTTGAACAGCTCCAGCGCCATCAGCTTGGGCAGGCCGCACTGATGCAGCTTGAGGGTGGGGCCCACCACGATGACCGAGCGGCCGGAATAGTCGACCCGCTTGCCCAGCAGGTTCTGCCGGAAGCGACCGCCCTTGCCCTTGATCATGTCGGCCAGCGACTTGAGCGGACGCTTGTTGGCGCCGGTCATCGCCTTGCCGCGCCGGCCGTTGTCGAGCAGGGAATCGACCGCCTCCTGCAGCATGCGCTTCTCGTTGCGCACGATGATTTCCGGCGCCTTCAGCTCGAGCAGGCGCTTCAGGCGGTTGTTCCGGTTGATCACCCGGCGATACAGATCGTTCAGATCGGAAGTGGCAAAGCGGCCGCCATCCAGCGGCACCAGGGGGCGCAGCTCGGGCGGCAGCACCGGCAGCACCTCCAGGATCATCCACTCGGGGTGAATGCCGGACTTCTGGAAGGCCTCCAGCACCTTGAGCCGCTTGGCGATCTTCTTGATCTTGGTGTCGGAACTGGTCTTGTCCAGTTCGCCCCGCAGCTTTTCGATCTCGCTGTCGAGATCGAGGCTGCGCAACAGGTCGCGGATGCCCTCGGCCCCCATGTTGGCCTTGAACTCGTCGCCATACTCTTCCAGCTTGGCCAGGTAGTCATCCTCGGTCAGCAACTGGCCGCGCTCGAGCGGGGTCATGCCCGGCTCGGTCACCACATAACCTTCGAAGTAAAGCACGCGCTCGATGTCGCGCAGGGTCATGTCCAGCACCATGCCGAGCCGGCTGGGCAGCGACTTCAAGAACCAGATATGGGCGACTGGGCTGGCCAGCTCGATGTGACCCATGCGCTCGCGCCGTACCTTGCTCTGGGTCACCTCGACGCCGCACTTCTCGCAGATCACGCCGCGGTGCTTCAGGCGCTTGTATTTGCCGCACAGGCACTCGTAGTCCTTGATCGGGCCGAAGATCTTGGCGCAGAACAGGCCGTCCCGCTCCGGCTTGAAGGTGCGGTAGTTGATGGTCTCCGGCTTCTTGACCTCGCCGTAGGACCAGGAGCGGATCTTCTCCGGCGACGCCAGGCCGATCTTGATGGCGTCGAACTCCTCGTCCTGAGTCACCTGTTTGAACAGATCAAGCAGTGCTTTCATGGTGCTATACCCCCGTTAGGGTTAAATCGTGTGCAGAAACGTGCCTTGCGGCGCTCTTCTTGCCAAAATCAATAACGCTCGAGATCGATGTCGATCGCCAGGGAGCGGATCTCCTTCACCAACACGTTGAAGGATTCCGGCATGCCGGCGTCGATCTTGTGCTCGCCCTTGACGATGTTCTCGTACACCTTGGTCCGGCCCGAGACGTCGTCCGACTTGACGGTCAGCATCTCCTGCAGGGTGTAGGAGGCGCCATAGGCCTCCAGCGCCCACACCTCCATCTCGCCGAAGCGCTGGCCGCCGAACTGCGCCTTGCCACCGAGCGGCTGCTGGGTAACCAGGGAGTAGGGGCCGGTCGAGCGGGCATGCATCTTGTCGTCGACCAGGTGGTGCAGCTTGAGCATGTGCATGATGCCGACGGTCACCGGCCGGTCGAACATCTCGCCGGAACGGCCGTCGTACAGGCGCACCTGGGTCTTGGCCGGGGTAAAGCCGATCTGCTGCGTGCGCGGATCGTCGTCCGGATAGGCCAGATCGAGCATCGCCTTGATCTCGCTTTCGTGCGCGCCGTCGAAGACCGGCGAGGCGAAGGGCACCCCTTTGCTCAGGTTTTCCGCCAGTTCCTTGATCTCATCGTCGGACAGGCTGTCGAGATCCTCTTTCTTGCCCGAGCTGTTGTAGATCTTGTCGAGGAATTTGCGCAGCTCGGCGATCTTGGTCTGCTGCTGCAGCATCTCGCCAATGCGCAGGCCGAGGCCGCGCGAAGCCCAACCCAGATGGGTCTCCAGGATCTGGCCGACGTTCATCCGGGACGGCACGCCCAGGGGGTTCAACACGATGTCGACCGGGGTGCCGTCGGCCATGAACGGCATATCCTCGACCGGCACGATCTTGGACACCACGCCCTTGTTGCCGTGCCGGCCGGCCATCTTGTCGCCGGGCTGCAGCCGGCGCTTGACCGCCAGGTAGACCTTGACCATCTTGATCACGCCGGGCGACAGCTCGTCGCCGGAGGTCAATTTCTTCTTCTTGATCTCCAGCATGCGGTCGAATTCCTCACGCACCTTGGCCAGCGACTCCTTGACGCCCTCCATCTGGCGCGCAACGTCCTCGTTGGCCAGGCGGATGTCGAACCAGTCGTGCGGGTTCAGGCTGTCCAGGTAGTCGTTGGTGATCTTGGCACCCTTGGCCAGCTTCTTCGGGCCGCCCTTGGCCTCCTTGTTCAGGATCAGCTTGCGCAGACGGGCGAAGGCGTCGTGTTCGACGATGCGCATCTGGTCGGCCAGGTCCTTCTGGTATTTGCGCAGCTGGTCGTCGATGATCTGGTTGGCGCGGGAGTCACGCTCGATGCCTTCCCGGGTGAAGACCTGGACGTCGATCACGGTGCCGCTCATGCCGGTGGGCACGCGCAGGCTGGTGTCCTTCACGTCGGAGGCCTTCTCGCCGAAGATCGCGCGCAACAGCTTCTCTTCCGGGGTCAGCTGGGTTTCGCCCTTGGGCGTCACTTTGCCGACCAGCACGTCACCCGCCTCGACCTCGGCGCCGATATGGACGATGCCGGCATCATCCAGGCGCGCCAGCTGCTGCGGCGCCAGGTTGGAGATGTCCTTGGTGATCTCTTCCGGGCCGAGCTTGGTGTCGCGCGCGACGATCGACAGCTCCTCGATGTGGATCGAGGTGTAGCGGTCCTCCGCCACCACGCGCTCCGAGATCAGGATCGAGTCCTCGAAGTTGTAGCCGTTCCAGGGCATGAAGGCCACCAACATGTTCTGGCCCAGCGCCAGCTCGCCCTTGTCGGTCGAGGCGCCATCGGCCACCACATCGCCGCGCGCCAGCTTGTCGCCCACCTTCACCAGCGGGCGCTGGTTGATGTTGGTGTTCTGGTTGGAACGCTGGTACTTGGTCAGGGTGTAGATGTCGACACCGACTTCGCCCGGGGCGGTTTCCTCGTCGTTGACCCGGACCACGATCCGGCTGGCGTCGACGTAGTCGACCACGCCGCCACGGCGGGCGGTGACCACGGTGCCGGAGTCGACCGCGGTGGTGCGCTCGATGCCGGTGCCGACCAGCGGCTTGTCCGGCCGCAGGCAGGGTACGGCCTGACGCTGCATGTTCGAGCCCATCAGGGCGCGGTTGGCGTCGTCATGCTCGAGGAAGGGGATCAGCGAGGCGGCGACCGAGACGATCTGGCTCGGGGCGATATCCATGTACTGGATCTTGTCCGGGGTCGACAGGGCGAATTCGTTGTGGTGCCGGGCCGA
>DDKN01000122.1 GCA_002339725.1 Thiobacillus sp. UBA2597 | reverse complement strand
CCACTCGAAATTCAAAAGAGCCAAAAAGGAGAACATCGTCGAGGCAGCGCAAAGCGGCGCATCGGGCTATATCGTCAAACCCTTCACGGCTGCGGTGCTGGAAGAAAAGATGAACAAGATTTTCGAGAAGTACGGGATGTGACCGCGATGCCCAACATGCATCAGCCCCCCGCCCATCTGCTTGTTCAGCCTTCGGCGCAGGCTAACGCCGACGCAGTCGGGGTTAAGCCGCGCAGCGGCGGCCGCAGCCAAAAGATGAACAAGATTTTCGAGAAGCACGGGATGCAGGCATGATGGCAAACCCTCTGGCCTGCACGCCCATCGGCCGCGGCACCACATCGGCCGACTGACCCTCAAAGGAGACCACGGATGAGCGAAGACTCTCCTGAGCTGGAAGCCCTATTCGACAGCATCGCCCAGCCGGCCCCGGCCAAGGCGCCGGCCGCCGCCCCCGCCGACGCCAGCGGCGACAACCCGGAACTGGAGGCCTTGTTCGACAGCATCGCCAGCGAAAGCATGGCCAAACCGGTCGCCGCTGCAGCGGTCGAGCCCCCCGCCGTGGAAACCCTGCTCGACAGCATCGCACAGGCCATCACCAAGGACAGCGCCCGCCAGGAAGGCGGCGACGAGAGCTGCACTGAACACGTCTTCTCCCAGATTGGCCAAATGACCCGCAGCCTGCATGACCTGTTACGTGAACTCGGCTTGGACAAGACCATCGAGAAAGTCGCCGCCGGCCTGCCGGACAACCGCGATCGCCTCAATTACATCGCCACCATGACTGCCCAGGCGGCGGAACGCACACTGACCGCCGCCGAGGCGGTGCAGCCGATCCAGGACAAGCTGGGCAGCACCGCACGCGAACTGGCCAGCAAATGGGATCGCCTGTTCAGCAAGCAGCTGGGGGTCGAGGAATTCCGGGCCCTGGTCAAGGACACCCAGAGCTATCTGCATCAGGTGCCGCAGCAGACTGAGGCCAGCAACGCCCAATTGATGGAAATCATCATGGCCCAGGACTTCCAGGACCTGACCGGCCAGGTGATCAAAAAGGTGCTGGAGGCGGCGCAGACCCTGGAAAAGCAGCTGGTCGCCCTGCTGGTCGAGACCACCCCGGAGGAGAAGCGCAGCACCATGCCACCGGGACTGCTGGAAGGCCCCATCATCAACGCGGCCGGCCGCTCGGATGTGGTTACCAGCCAGGAACAGGTGGACGAACTGCTCGAGAGCCTGGGTTTCTAGGCCGCTCAGCAACAGCTGCGCGATTGCCTGGGTAAGCAAAGGGACTCACGCCACAGCGCAGTTCAGTCGAATGTTATGTTGTTCAACGGCACGGCCTAAAACGGCAAGGTTAGGAAAGCGAGGAAGCGGTCATGAGCGATTTCGCCGGAATGGAAGAACTGCTGCAGGATTTTCTGCTGGAGGCAGGGGAACTGCTCGGCCAGGTCGACAACAAACTGGTGGAGCTGGAAAAGCGGCCGGATGACATCGGCCTGCTGAATGACATCTTCCGCGGTTTCCACACCATCAAGGGCGGGGCGGGCTTCCTCAATGTGGAAAACCTGGTATCGCTCTGTCACCGCACCGAAAACCTGTTCGACAAACTGCGCAATGGTGAACTCGCGCTCACGCCGGAATTGATGGACGTCATCATGGCGGCAACCGGCACCGTGCGTGAGATGTTCAACGAACTGTCCAGCCATGTGCAGCCGCAACCCGCCGATCCGGCGATCATTGCCAATCTGGAAGCCGCCTTGGCCGGCCAGGCTTTGAATACCGGCGCCAAAGCGGCGCCTCGCCCGGCAGCACCCGCTGAGCCAGCAGCGCCCGCGCCTGCCCAAGCGGCGGGCGATGACATCAATTGGGAGGCCCTGCACGCCGTGTTGACCGGGGCGCCCGTCGCGCAAGCCACGGCAGCGCCGGCTGCCAGCACGGCGGCCGCCTCCCCTGAGGCAGCGTCGACCGCCAGGCCTGTATCGGCCCCGGCGGCACCGGCCGAACCCGTTGCCCGTCCTGCCGTGGCGGCTGGCGCCGGTGCGGCACCGCAGCAAAGCCTGCAAAAGGAAACCACGATCCGCGTCGATACCGTGCGTTTGGACCAGGTGCTTAATCTGTCGGGCGAGATCGGTCTGACCAAGAACCGCATCTCCAACATCAAGGCGCAGATCATGCACGGCAAGACCGACAGCGAAACGCTGAAGACCCTGGACATGGCGGTCAATCAGCTCGATCTGCTGGTATCCGATCTGCAAAATGCCGTGATGAAGACCCGGATGCAGCCGATCGGCCGGCTGTTCCAGAAATATCCGCGTCTGGCACGCGACCTGGCGCGGCAATTGGGCAAAGACGTCGAGCTGGTGCTCTCCGGCGAGGAGACCGAACTCGACAAGACCATGATCGAGGACCTGAACGATCCCCTGGTTCACCTGGTGCGCAACGCAGTCGACCATGGCATCGAGTCGGTCGAGGAGCGCCAGGCCGCCGGCAAGCCGGCCAAGGCCATCGTTTCCCTGTCTGCCAGCCAGATGGGCGATCACATCTACATCGAGATCTCCGATGACGGCAAGGGTATGCGCCCCGATGTGATTCGCGCCAAGGCGATCGAAAAAGGCATCATCGATGCCGATACCGCCAACACCCTGGATGACCGGCAAAGCCTGCAGCTCATTTTCCTGCCCGGTTTTTCGACCAAGGATCAGATCTCCAATATCTCCGGCCGCGGCGTCGGCATGGACGTGGTGAAGACCAATATCACCAAGCTGAACGGCAAGATCGATGTGGTCTCGGTGCCGGGCCAGGGCTCGACCTTCACCATCTCCCTGCCCCTGACCCTGGCGATCCTGCCCGTGCTGGTGGTGCGCCTGAACGAGCAATCGTTCGCCGTGCCCCTGTCGATGGTGCGGGAGATCATCCCCATGAAGCAGAACGAGATCCAGCGCGTGTCGGGCCGGGCCACCATGATCGTGCGGGACGAGGTCCTGCCGGTGCGCGCCCTCGCCACCCTGGTCGGCTGGGAGCAAAAGCACGCGCCAGCTTATGGGGTGCTGATGCAGGCCGCCAATATGACGTTCATTCTGGCGGTCGACGGTTTCGTCGGCCGGGATGACGTGGTGATCAAGCCCTTGGCCGACATCAAGCCCAAGGGCATCGCCGGGGCCACCCTCTCGGGCGACGGCTCGATCGTCCTGGTGCTGGATATGGAAGAATTGCTGACCACCATTCCGAGCGACACGCCGAGCAGCCTGTTCACCAAGGCCGACTGAGCGGCCAGCCGCGTCGAACGGAAACGCCGCAGATGGACACTCATGCCTTTCTGGCACGCCAGCCCATTGTCGATGCGCGCCACGAACTGGTGGCCTACGAGCTGCTGTTCCTCGACCCCAACGGCGTCGGCGAAGATGCCAGCGCCGGCATCACCCTGATCGACGATGTCCTGTGCGATCTTGGCGCCGAGTGGCCGTTCAAATCCAAGCTCGCCTTCACCAATATGGATGGCACCAGCCTGCTTGCCGATGTCGCCACCCTGCTGCCGGCAGACAAGACGGTCTATGAAATCCTGGAGCCCATGCATTTCTCGGCGGAGTTGATCAGTCGAATTCACGCCCTCAAGCAGACGGGTTATCGCTTCGCCTTCAAGGAATTTGTCACCGAACCGGAGTTCGAGGCGATCCAGCCGCTGGCGAACTACCTCAAGATCGACGCCAACAGCCTGCTCACAGCCGAGGGCAAAGAACGCCTGCGCAAGCTCAGGAAAAATCCCAGCACGAAGCTGATTGCGGAGAACATCGACACGCCCGAGCTGTTTCGTCGCTGCAAGGAACTGGAGATCGACTTTTTTCAAGGCTATTACTTCACCAAGCCGGCGGCGGCCAGCAGCACCAAGCCGCTGAATCCAACCCAGACCACCGTGGTTGAACTGATGGACAAGGTGCGTGCCGGTGAAGACGTGCGCAAGATCGAAGAGCTGTTCAAGCGCGATGTCGCCCTCACCTTCAAGCTGCTGCGCTACATCAACTCGGCCGGTTTCGGCCTCAACGTCGAGGTCCAGTCAATCCGGCATGCCGTATCCATCCTCGGCCTGCAACCGCTTTATCGCTGGCTCAGTCTCCTGTTGGCAACAGCCAGCACCAACCCAACCGCACCGACCCTGACCCGGACCGCCATTTCGCGCGGCCGTTTCTGCGAGCTGCTCGGTGGCTATCACATGGGACGCGAG
The DNA here is from genome assembly GCA_002339725.1 of Thiobacillus sp. UBA2597. Lineage (GTDB taxonomy): Bacteria > Pseudomonadota > Gammaproteobacteria > Burkholderiales > Thiobacillaceae > Sulfuritortus. The sequence continues at coordinate 16,858 of DDKN01000122.1, read as the reverse complement.
GAACAAGACAATCTCTTCATCACCGGGGTGTTTTCCCTGCTCGATGCCATGATGGAAGCGCCGATGCAAAGCATCCTCGATCGGGTCATCATTCCCGAGCCGGTGGCCGAGGCCCTGCTTGGGCGCAAAGGGCCTTATGGCCCGATCCTGGCCCTGGTCGAGGCGGCGGAGGCGCGCGATGCGGCGCAGATGACCCGGCTGGCCGAGCAATTGATCCTGACCTCACAACAAGTCAACACCGCGCACCTGCAGGCCCTTGCCTGGGTGGAACAGCTGGGCATCGACAACTAACCGCGCACCCGACGCTAAAGCAGGTCCGGGTTCAGAGCCGCCTTGAGCAGCACCTGGCCTTCGCCTTGCCGGACCCGGTTGGTGAGCCACAGGATCGCGCCTTTTTTGATGGTGAAGTCGCGCTCCTCACCACAAAGCAACAGACTGGCAAGCCGGCCCAGACTCGGCTGGTGCCCAACCAGCAACACGCTGCCCGGGGTTTCGGGCCAGCCGGCCGCGCTCAGCAGATGGGCTGCGGTTGCGCCCGGGGCGATGCCTTTCGCCGTCTCGTAGGTCCGCCCCAGGCCCGCGGCGGTCTGCTGTGCCCGCCGGGCCGGGCTGACCAGGATGCGCGCATCCTTGGGCAATCGCTGGCTGAGCCAGAAACCCATCTTCTCCGCCTGTTTGCGCCCCTTGTCGGTCAAGGCCCGGTTCAAATCCACCAGCCCGTCCTCGGCATCGGCATGGCGCCAAAGTATGAGATCCATATCGCTTTCCTTCAAAAGTGGGGTGCATGCAATGCCGCGTCCTCAAGCAACGCCGGCCCTTGCTTGCCCCAGCCAGGAGGGTTTCACTTGTTGTCGCCATCGAACAGGCCGCCCAGCAGCGAGCCTTCACCCACCTGGCGGCCGCCGGCGGCAGGGGCGGCCGCCAGGATACGGTTGGCCAGGCGCGACAAGGGCAGGGTCTGCAGCCACACCTTGCCCGGCCCGGTGAGTCGGGTGAAGAACAGGCCCTCACCACCGAACAGGGCGGTCTTGAGCTGACCCACGTACTGGACGTCGAAATCGACGCTGGGCTGCAAGGCGGCGACACAGCCGGTATCGACCCGTATGCTCTCGCCCGGCGCCAGGTCGCGCTCGGCCAGGGTGCCGCCGGCATGGATGAAGGCCAGGCCGTCGCCTTCGAGCCTTTGCAGAATGAAGCCCTCGCCGCCGAACAGGCCGGCGCCCAGGCGGCGCTGAAAGGCGATGCCCAGGCTCACGCCCTTGGCCGCGCAAAGAAAGGAATCCTTCTGACAGATCAGGCTGCCACCCAAGGTTTGCAGATCGATCGGCACGATCTTGCCGGGATAGGGGGCGGCGAAGGCCACCCGCCGTTTGGTCCCCGCCTGATTGATGTAAACCGTGGTGAACAAGGTCTCGCCGGTGAGCAGGCGTTTGCCGGCACCCATCAGCTTGCCCAAAAGACCGGCCTGGGCGGCGGAGCCGTCGCCGAATACGGTCTCCATCTCAATGCCGTCCTGCATGTACATCATCACCCCAGCCTCACCCACCGCGGCCTCGCCCGGGTCAAGCTCGATCTCCACATACTGCATGTCATCGCCGAAGATGTCGTAATCGATCACATCCATCGCCATGTGCCTGCTCCTTACCCATCATCCCGTCAAGCAAACTAAAAGCTGAATAGCCACTGGCGCCTCGCCCGATCCGGTCTGTGGCGCATTGCGCGGGCACCGAGGCAAGGTCCAGACCGGCCAGCCGGCCCACATGCCAAGTACCGGATCAGCCTTATCCAGACCGCGACTGATGACGGCACCAAGGCCAGGCCGTTTGAAACGCAAGGACATTATCCCACCAGCCGGTTGCAGCGCAGCGGGTCCGGGGCCTAGACCATGTTGACGTTCGGCTTGCGCCAGGCCAGGGCCGCGCCCGGACAGCTTGGCGGGCCGTCGTCCGTGGCATCACGCCAAGCCGGCCTCAGATCGGCAGGAAGACGAAAGAGGCCGCCCCCTGCACCGCACGGGTGATGGTGCGGTTGCTGCGATCCTCGACATAGAGGGCGAGCAGGTCCTGCAGGGCGATGATCTTGGCGAACTCGCGCTCAAAGCTCAGATTCTGCAGGTCGCCCTCGATGCTGTTGCTGAGCAGGAATTTGGCGTTATTGGCCTGGCGCGCGCTCGACAGCTTCCACACCGCGGTCTCGACGTTGCGCGCGCTGTTGTAGAGCTTTTGCGCGTCCAGCTCATCCATCACATAGAATTCGCGTTTATGGTTGTAGGCGGCCATCACCATGGCGAGCAGGCCGCCCATGAAGGCATGGACGCGGTCGCCGGCAAAGTCTTCGCTGAAGCTTTGGCGCAGGCTGCGCTGCCAATCGAGCCGGACCAGCTCGGTTGACGGCCAGCGTTCCAATTCGGCAAACAGGCGCCGGCTCGCCGCCTCGGCCGAATCCAGCCCGGCTTTGCGGTATTCTTGGGGGTTGCGCCGATACAATTTTTCGGTGAGCAGACGCAGGCTCTTGATCACCTCGTTTTGGACGATTTCGGTGAGCATATCGCTCTCGGCCTTGGCCAGATTGGCCAAGGCGAACCCGCGCGCGCTGCTGGCGCCATCCTTGCGTTGGATGGGCTGGCTGCAACCGACCAGCAGCAGGAACATCAAAACCCACGTGAATGCGATCCTCATCGACCATGACCTCCGATGCGGTGAGGCAAGCCAGGCCAGCCGGCCCGGCCGGGCGTCCTGCGGGCAATAGCCCTACCCTTTGGGTGGGTAAACGGATACCCTTCTAATTTAGTCAAACACTGGAAACCCTTGTCACAGCAGCCATTTCAGCCAATCAGGAAAACGGACCGTTTTATCTAAAAAGTTTATTTCCTAATAAATATCTTGGATTAGAGACGTGCAGGGTGAAGTGTTACCCTGCCATTAATTCCTGCAGGTCAATCCCATAGTATCTCGAGGAGCTCACGATGTCCCGACTCGTCAAACCCCATGGTGGGGGCGAACTCAAACCCTTGTTGCTCTCCGGCACCGCCCTGAAAGACGAGCTCGCTCGTGCCAAGGGGCTCAAGCAGGTCAAGATGTCCTCGCGCGAGACCGGCGATCTGATCATGATGGGTATCGGCGGTTTCACCCCGCTCGAGGGCTTCATGACCAAGCTCGACTGGCAGGGCATCTGCGACGGCTACAAGATGGCCAACGGCCTGTTCTGGCCCATCCCGGTCACCCTGTCGACCGACGACGAGGGCGTCCAGGAAGGCGACGAGGTCGCCCTGGTGAGCGACACCGGCGACATCATGGGCACCATGAAGATCACCGAGAAGTACACCATCGACAAGGCCCATGAGTGCATGCAGGTGTACAAGACCACCGACCTGGAACACCCCGGCGTGAAAATGGTCATGGCGCAGGGCAAGTACAACCTGGCCGGCCCGGTCAAGGTGCTGTCCGACGGTGGCTTCAAGGCCAAATACGGCGACCAGTTCATGACCCCGGCCGAGACACGGGCAAAATTCGAGGCCCTGGGCTGGTCCAAGATCGCGGCCTTCCAGACCCGCAACCCCATGCACCGTTCACACGAGTATCTGGCCAAGATCGCCATCGAGACCATGGACGGCGTGCTGATCCACTCCCTGCTGGGCGCTTTGAAGCCCGGCGACATCCCGGCCGAGGTACGTTCCGAGGCCATCCAGGTCCTGATCGACAATTACTTCGTCAAGGACACCGTGATCCAGGCCGGCTATCCGCTCGACATGCGCTATGCCGGCCCGCGCGAGGCGCTGCTGCACGCCCTGTTCCGCCAGAACTACGGCTGCTCGCACCTGATCGTGGGCCGTGACCATGCCGGCGTGGGCGACTACTACGGCCCGTTCGATGCCCAGAAGATCTTCGACGAGATCCCGAAGGGCTCGCTCGAGACCGTGAACATGAACATCGACTGGACCTTCTGGTGCAAGAAGTGCGGCGGCATGGCCAGCCAGCGCACCTGCCCGCACACCAAGGACGACCGCATCCTGCTGTCCGGGACCAAGGTGCGCGCCATGTTGTCCGAGGGCCAGGATTTGCCGGTCGAGTTCAGCCGGCCCGAGGTGGCTGCCGTCTTGAAGAAGTACTATGCGTCGCTGAGCGCTGAGCAGAACGTCAAGATCGAATTGAAAGGTCACTCGGCGGCGTAACAGTCGAGCGCAGGGAGACGCCCGTGGAGAGACAAGTCCCCGACTCATCACTCCCGGCTCTCCACCGATTGTCGGAGTTTGGAACTGCCGTGCCCGCCGGAAGCGGATTCGCGATACGCCCCGGCCAAGGTTGGGTTCGGTTGTCTGAATGGACCGCATCCATAAATGCGGATTGTTAGCTAACAAGGAGAGTTACATGCCAACCTACGTGCGTACCGACAAGTGCGACGGCTGCAAGGGTCAGGACAAGACCGCTTGCATGTATATCTGCCCGCACGATCTGATGAAGCTGGACAAAGACGGTTCCGAGACCGGCCATGCCATGCGCGCCTTCAACCAGGAGCCCGAGCAGTGCTGGGAGTGCTATTCCTGCGTGAAGATCTGCCCGCAGCAGGCGATCGAAGCCCGCCACTACGCCGACATCGTGCCGCTGGGCGGCATGGTTCAGCCCCTGCGCGGTTCCGATTCCATCATGTGGACCATCAAGTTCCGCAATGGCACCCTGAAGCGGTTCAAGTTCCCGATCCGGACCACGCCCGAGGGCTCGATTAAGCCGTACGACGGCAAGCCCGAGGCCAGTCTGGCCGACATCAGCAAGACCGGCACCTTCACCTCCGCGGTGATGGGCGGCTTCCGCGCTGGCAACCCCGCCGAACTGATTCGTAAGTAATTTCTAAGAAAGGGATAAAGCAATGGCTGGCGATTTTAGCAATCCAGAAATTGTCCAAGAGGAACTGGACATCCTTCTGATCGGCGGCGGCATGGCATGCTGCGGCGCCGGTTATGAGATCATGCGCTGGGCGGAGGCCGCCAAGAAGGAGGCCGGGGTCGACCTCAAGATCAAGCTGGTCGACAAGGCCGCCATGGACCGTTCCGGTGCCGTGGCCCAGGGTCTGTCCGCCATCAACACCTACATCGGCCCCGAGCAGGACCCGGCCGACTACGCCCGCATGGTGTCCAACGACCTGATGGGCATCACCCGTGACGACCTGGCCTACGACCTGGGTCGCAACGTCGACGACTCCGTGCACCTGTTCGAAGAGTGGGGCCTGCCCATTTGGAAGACCGACGAGAACGGCGAGCGCCACGACGGCTCCCAAGGCCTGCCCGCCCTGAAGGACGGCGGCAAGCCGGTGCGTTCCGGCAAGTGGCAGATCATGATCAACGGCGAATCCTACAAGTGGATCGTGGCCGAGGCCGCCAAGAAGGCCCTGGGCATGGACCGCATCCAGGAGCGCGTGTTCATCGTTCACCTGATCAATGACAAGAACGACAAGAACCGCATCGCCGGTGCCGCCGGTTTCTCGGTGCGCGAGAACAAGATCTACATCTACAAGGCCAAGGCCATCCTGCTGGCCGCCGGTGGCTGCGTCAACCTGTTCCGTCCGCGTTCGGTCGGTGAGGGCACGGGCCGCGCCTGGTACCCGGTGTGGAACGCCGGTTCCACCTACGCCATGGCCGCCGAGGCCGGCGCCGAGCTGACCATGATGGAAAACCGCTTCGTGCCCGCCCGCTTCAAGGACGGCTACGGCCCGGTCGGTGCCTGGTTCCTGCTGTTCAAGGCCCAGGCCGTCAACGCCAACGGCGAAGTCTACATGCAGAAGAACAAGGAACTGCTGAACGACTATCCCCCGTATGGTCAGGCTGCGGTGCCCGCCTCCTGCCTGCGCAACCACCTGATGCTGAAGGAAATGAAGGAAGGCCGCGGCCCGATCTACATGGACACCGTGACCGCCCTGGCCAAGATGCGCGAGACCCTGTCCCCGCGCGAGGTCAAGCATCTGGAGGCCGAGGCCTGGGAAGACTTCCTCGACATGTGCGTCGGCCAGTGCGGCATCTGGGTCGGCGAGAACATCGAGCCCGAGAAGAAGAACTCCGAGCTGATGCCGACCGAGCCCTACCTGCTCGGCTCGCACTCCGGCTGCTGCGGCATCTGGGTGTCCGGTCCCGAGGACGTCGGTGCCCCGACCAAGGAAGAGTATGACGGCGTGCCGGCTCACCTGCCTTCCGGCTGGCACTGGGGCTATCGTTCCATGACCACGGTCAAGGGCCTGTTCACCGCCGGTGACGGCGTGGGCGCCTCCGGCCACAAGTTTTCCTCCGGTTCCCATACCGAGGGTCGTCTGGCGGCCAAGGCCATGGTGAAGTACTGCCTGGACAACAAGGATCTGAAACCCGAGTTCGAAGAGACCCCGGAGCAGATCGCCGAGTTGATCTGGCGCCCGGTCCGCAACTTCCTCGAGTTCAAGGACTACACCACCGCGATCGACGTCAACCCCAACTACATCACGCCCAAGATGCTGCAGTTCCGCCTGCAGAAGATCATGGACGAGTACGTTGCCGGCGTGGCCACCTACTACACCACCAACGAGCACATGCTCAAGGTGGCGCAGGACAAGCTGGACATGCTCAAGGAAGACGCCATGAAGATGCGTGCCAAGGACCTGCATGAACTGCTGCGTGCCTGGGAGAACTACCACCGCATCCTGACTGCGGAAGCCCACCTGCAGCATATCCTGTTCCGCCAGGAGAGCCGTTACCCCGGCTTCTACTACCGCGCCGACAAGAACTTCATCGACGAGGAGAACTGGCACTGCTTCGTGAACTCGATCTACGACAAGACCACCCACAAGTGGACCTGCTTCAAGCGCAAGCATGTGGACCTGGTCGATAAGTCCAAGCTGTTCAAGCCGGCCGCCCACTAAGCCGCAGGCTCAGCACCAGCATGCCGGGCGCCCACGAGGCGCCCGGTTTTTTTTGGCACGGCAATAAGCCCAGGCCCGATACGGTTAAGCGTCAAGACGGAAAGGCATCAATCCAGTAACATGTGCGTTTCCGCCTTCGCGTTCGAAGGCATCAGCCGTTCAGCACACCCAGAGGTACCCTATGCAAGACTATGACGCCCAATTCAAGAACCTGGCCGAGGATGCCCCATTTGAGCAAAGCCCGGTCATGCCCAATATGCTGGAGGGCGACGCCACCATCCAGTTCCGCTGCCATCGCGGCGTGAAATGCTGGAACGTCTGCTGCAGCAACATCGACATCACCCTCACCCCTTACGACGTGCTGCGCCTGAAAAATCACCTCGGCCTTTCCTCGGGCGAGTTCCTGCAGAAGTACACCATGCCCTACGAGATGGACAAGGATGGCATGCCCGGCATCAAGCTCAGGCCGGTGGAAGGCGGCAGCGCCTGCCAGTTCATGGTGGAGGAAGGCTGCAGCGTCTATCAGGACCGGCCGACCGCCTGCCGTTACTATCCGGTTGCCCTGCTCTCCATCCGCCGCGCCGATGAATACGTCGATCGCCAGGCCTACGCCTTGGTCAAAGAGGCAACCTGCCTGGGCCACCAGGAAGAACGCAAACTCACCATCGATCAATACCGTGAGGAACAGGGCGTCTCGCTCTACGACGAGAAGGGCCGCGGCTGGCGCCAATTGGTGCTCAAGCGCAAGTCGGCCGGGCCCGGCATCGGCCGGCCGCCTGCGATCTCGAATCAGCTGTTTTTCATGGCCAGCTATGACCTGGACCGTTTCCGCGCCTTCGTGGTGAGCGAGAGCTTCAACCGGACCTACGACGTGCCGGTGGAAACCATGGCCGAGCTCGTCGCCGATGATGAGAAGCTGCTGGAATTCAGCCACAAGTTTCTGCTCCAGGTGTTGTTCAACGAAGGCAAGGTGGTCGAGGAAAAACCCGGGGCCCAGGAGGAGCGCCTGCAACGACTCAAGGCCAAGGCCGAACAGCTGCGGGCCGAGTTCGAGGCCAACCGGGAAAGGCTGGAAGACGAAAAATATGCCGGCGAATGCAAGCCCGGCGATCTCTCCTGTGGCGGCAACGACTGAATCAAAATCAAGTTGGCAGCCAGCAGTCATCAGAAAAAAACATTGGCTCTGACTGCCGACTGACGACTACCGTGAAATGGACGCCCACACTTTAGCCCCGGAAGAACACTACATCCGCCACGAGCCTTATTACGAGGCCGTGGCTGATGAGATCGCCATTTTCGAGGCCGCCTATCGCAACCGGCTGCCGGTGCTGCTCAAGGGTCCCACCGGTTGCGGCAAGACCCGGTTCATGGAATACATGGCCTGGCGCCTGAAGCGCCCCTTGATCACGGTATCCTGTCACGACGACCTCACCGCCTCGGACCTGGTCGGCCGTTTTCTGGTCAAGGGCGGCGAGACCGTCTGGGTCGACGGCCCGCTCACCCGCGCCGTGCGGGTCGGCGGCATCTGCTACCTGGATGAGATCGTCGAGGCCCGCAAGGACACCATGGTGGTCATCCACCCACTGGCCGACGACCGGCGCGCCCTGCCGATGGAAAAGCTGGGCCAGCTGCTCGAGGCGCCACCCGACTTTTGCCTGGCCATCTCCTACAACCCCGGCTATCAGAGCGTGCTCAAGGACCTCAAGCAGTCCACCCGCCAGCGTTTCGTCGCCTTGGAGTTCGACTATCCGGCGCCGGCGCTGGAGCGCAAGATCATTGCCAACGAGGCCAAGGTCGATGCCGAGCTGGCCGAAAAACTGGTCAAGTTCGCCCAACTCACCCGCAATCTCAAGGGCTCGGGTCTAGAGGAAGGCGCCTCGACCCGACTGCTGGTGCATGCCGGCAAGCTCATCGCCAGCGGCGTGGCCCCGGTGCAGGCCTGCCAAAGTGCCATCGCCCAGGCGGTGACGGACGACGCGGACATGCTGGCGGCAATCCAGGAGCTGTCCTCGTCCATCTTCTGAGCCCAGAGAGGAGACACGCCATGACATGCTTATTGCCGCGCAGGTCCGCCCTGATCGCCACCCTGGCCTTGTTCAGCTTCACCAGCCCCGCCCTGGCCGAGGAAGCCCGGGAAGAGAAGGCGCAGAAGCGGCCCATGAGTGGCAAAGAGGTCTATGAACACACCTGTGCCGCCTGTCATGACACCGGCGTGCTCAAGGCGCCCAGGCTGGGTGACCGCAAGGCCTGGCGCCCGCTGATCGCCGAGGGCCAGCGCATGCTGGAGCGCACCTCCATCCGCGGCATTCGCAAGATGCCGCCGCGCGGTGGCAATCCCAATCTCTCCGACCTTGAGGTCAAGCGCGCCGTGGCCTACATGGCCAATGCCGCCGGTGGCAAGTTCAAGACTTACGAAGACGACTAGGCCATGGCCGCCAGCCCGCCGCGCACCCGGGCCGAGATCGAGGCCCTGCTCGACGTCTGGCTGGAGACCGAGTTCACCTTCCACCAATGCGGCCCGGTGGCGCGCGCCCTATGCCGTCTGACACGGGACGAGCAGGACTTCGTCCTGGACTGGATCCGGCGCATCGCCAGCACCCACATCACCCTCGCCTACCGCTTCGCCCAGCGGGCACCCACCCTGCTCAAACGCATGGACCGGCGTGTGATCGAGGCTTGGGCCGTGCATCTGTGCGACGTCTATGACAGCGCCGGGATGTACGCTGCCGTCGCCGTGGCAGACCAGGCCGAGGGCTTTCTGCCCCGCCGCCAGGCGGCGGCGGAGGGCGCCCTGTTCGAGGACATCGTCGGCGTGCTCGGCAACTTCGCGCACGGCCTCGCCGGGCGGCGCCTTAAGCTGGAACAGGGTGACGCGATCTGGACCGACACCGAGAAGCTCTATCTGCCGGCCATCACCGCCGTGCTGGAGCAGCGCGCCGACAACTTCAAGCTGGCCAAGGCCAGCGTCGCCCTGCTCTGGGCCCAGACCCGTTTCGGCAGCTTCCGCGCCGACATCGCCGCCGCCTGTGCCGCCTTCCCGGAGCCGGAGCGGGCGCTCACTGTGTTTCATACCCTGGAAACCTTGCGCCTGAAGGCCTGCATCCGGCGCGAGCTGCCAGGACTCGCCCGCGACATGGACCGCCTCGATGCCCAGCTTGGGCTGGCCCTGCCGCCGGAATGGACCGCCTTCAGCGCCACCCTTGCCGCCCCCGAATGCAGCGTCGAGACCAGCCTCGGCCTGTTGCCTGCAGCCTATGCCCTGCCCGATTACGCCCCACCCGCCTATCAGGGCGAACTGCGCCCGGGGGCGGTCGCCGCCTGCACGGCGGCACGGCAGGCGAAGGAGAAGATCCAGCTGCGGGTGAAGCTGGCGCAACTGGAGGAGGAACTCGCCCGCCACCGTCCGGCATCGACCGACGCCAGCCCCCGCGAGCCGGCCCGCTTCGAGACCAAGGTGAATGAGCATGACGGTCAGCTCGACTTCGAGCTCACCCTGGACGACGCCCCCGTGGCCCCGCCGGATGACGTGAAGCAACTGCTCACTTCCGTTTATCTCGATTTCGGCGCCATCCCGCCCGAGTATCTGGTGGCCGCCGGTGACGGCGAGTATGACCCGAGCCAATACGAGGAACGTGCCGCCGACCCGGACGCCGTCTGGCAGGGCACCTACCACGAGGAAGGCGCCCTGTTCTATTCCGAGTGGGATTACCAGCGCCAGCACTACCGCAAGAACTGGTGCGTGATGCGGGAGAAGGAGGTCAAGCCGGTCCATGACGGTTTCTACCAGGCCACCCTGGCCAAGCATGGCGGCCTCCTGCGTCACCTGCGCAAATCCTTCGAGGCCATGCGCGACGAAGACCGCCTGTTCAAGCGCCAGGTCCAGGGCGACGAGGTGGACATCGATGCCCTGGTCGAGGCCCTGGCCGATGCCCATGACGGGCGCGAGATGAGCGACCGTCTGTTCCAGCGCATGCACCGGGCCGAGCGCAACATCGCGGTGGCCTTCATGGTGGACATGAGTGGCTCGACCAAGGGTTGGATCAACGAGGCCGAGCGCGAGGCCCTGATCCTGCTCTGCGAGGCGCTGGAGACCCTGGGCGACCGCTATGCGATCTACGGCTTCTCCGGCCAGACCCGCAAACGCTGCGAGCTGTATCGCATCAAGACCTTCGACGAGCCGTATTCCGAAGAGGTCAAGGCCCGCATCAGCGGCATCGAGCCCAAGGACTATACCCGCATGGGCTTTGCCATCCGCCACCTGACGAAATTGCTCAACGGCGTCCAGGCCCGCACCAAGGTGCTCATCACCCTCTCCGACGGCCGGCCTGACGATTATTTCGACGGCTACCGCGGTCCCTACGGCATCGAAGACACCCGCATGGCCCTGATCGAGGCGCGTCGCTCCGGCATCCATCCGTTCTGCATCACCATCGACAAGGAGGCGCGCGATTACCTGCCGCATATGTACGGTGCCGCGCGCTACATCATTCTGGACGAGGTGGGCTTGCTGCCGGTGAAGGTGGCCGATATCTACCGAAGGCTCACCCGATGAAGCCCCATCGCCTTGTCGGGCATAGGGGCATGGCCGGTTGTCCCCGGGCATTCGGCTAATATATGGCTTTTTTCGAATCGATCATGCCCATCCGCCCCGACACCATCCAAACCGGCAAGTGCTACAGCAACGGTGCCTACGGCCGTACCTGGGGCGTGCGCCAAGTGCTGGAGCTCTCGTTGGACGACGCAAGCGGTGAAGAAACGGTCGCTTTCAAAGGCCTGGCCGGCACCTGCCGGCGCAAAACCGGGCTTTGCACTCTGGCCGAATTCGCCCGCTGGGCCAAATACGAGGTGCAGTTGAACGAAACTTCCTGGCAGCGCGTGGGCTTCTTCGACGACGAGCCGGAAACCCTTCCGGCGCAATCCTGACGCAGCGCACCAAACAAAACGGGCCAGGTCACCCCGGCCCGTTGGCCTTGCCGAAAGCGCGCATTACAGCAGCGGCACGATCAGCAGGGCGACGATGTTGATGATCTTGATCAAGGGGTTGACGGCCGGACCGGCGGTGTCCTTGTAGGGGTCGCCCACGGTATCGCCGGTCACCGCGGCCTTATGGGCATCAGAGCCCTTGCCGCCGTAATTGCCTTCCTCGATATACTTCTTGGCGTTGTCCCAGGCACCGCCGCCGGTGGTCATGGAGATGGCGACGAAGATGCCGGTGATGATGCTGCCGAGCAGCACCCCGCCCAGGGCCTTCGGACCCAGGATGAGGCCGACCAGCACCGGCACCAGCACGGGCAGCAGCGAGGGGATCATCATTTCCTTGATCGCCGCCTTGGTCAACATATCCACCGCCTTGGAATAATCCGGCTTGGCCTTGCCCTCCATGATGCCGGGGATTTCCTTGAACTGCCGGCGCACCTCGATCACCACCGACCCGGCAGCACGGCCGACCGCCTCCATGCCCATGGCACCGAACAGATAGGGCACCAGGCCGCCAATCAGCAGGCCGATGATGACCATGTGATCGGACAGGTCAAAGCTCAACACCTGACCCAACTGGGTTTCCAGCGCATGGGTATAGTCGGCGAACAGCACCAGGGCAGCCAGGCCGGCGGAGCCGATGGCGTAACCCTTGGTCACGGCCTTGGTGGTATTGCCGACGGCGTCGAGCGGATCGGTGATGTTGCGGATCGAGTCCGGCAACTCGGCCATCTCGGCGATGCCGCCTGCGTTGTCGGTGACAGGGCCGTAGGCGTCGAGGGCGACGATGATGCCGGTCATCGACAGCATCGAGGTGGCGGCGATGGCGATGCCATACAGGCCGGCCAGCTCATAGGCACCCCAGATCGCCAGACAGACGGCCAGCACCGGGGCGGCGGTTGCCTTCATCGACACGCCGAGACCGGCGATGATGTTGGTGCCGTGGCCCGTGGTCGACGCCTGCGCGATGTGACGCACCGGGCTGTACTCGGTTGCGGTGTAGTACTCGGTGATGATGACCATGGCGGCGGTGAGCACCAGACCGATCAAGGCCGCGAGATACAGGTTCAGGGAAGAGACCAGGCTGCCATCGGCCATGGTCAGCCCCTCGCCCAGCATCCAGCTGGTGACCGGATAGAACACCACCACGGCAATCAGGCCGGACACAATCAGGCCCCGGTAGAGGGCGTTCATGATCTTGCCGCCCTCGCGTGCCTTGACGAAGTAGGTACCAACGATGGAAGCGATGATGGAGACGCCACCCAACACCAAGGGGTAGATCACGGCCTGCGCCGAGTCCGCGCCCGCCACCATCAGGCCGCCCAGCAACATGGTGGCGATGATGGTCACGGCATAGGTCTCGAACAGGTCGGCCGCCATACCGGCGCAGTCGCCCACGTTGTCGCCCACGTTGTCGGCGATCACCGCGGGGTTGCGCGGGTCGTCCTCGGGGATGCCGGCCTCGACCTTGCCCACCAGGTCAGCGCCGACGTCCGCACCCTTGGTGAAGATGCCGCCACCGAGACGGGCGAAGATGGAGATCAGCGAGCCGCCGAAGCCCAGACCCACCAGGGCATGGATTGCATCGCTCGAGCTGCTGCCCATCGCAGTCAGCAAGGCGTAGTATCCCGCCACACCCAGCAGACCGAGGCCCACCACGAGAAGACCGGTGATGGCGCCGCCCCGGAAGGCCACGTTGAGGGCGGCATTCAGGCCCTGGCTCGCGGCCTGGGCGGTGCGGACATTGGCGCGCACCGAGACGTTCATGCCGATGAAACCCGCCGCCCCGGAGAGCAAGGCACCGATGGCGAAACCGATGGCGGTGGAGACATGCAGGAAGACGGCGATCAGCACGAACAGCACGACGCCGACCACCCCGATCGTGGTGTATTGCCGTTTGAGGTAGGCCTGCGCCCCCTCCTGCACGGCAGCGGAGATTTCCCGCATGCGGTCATTGCCGGTCGGCAAAGCCAAGATCCATCGAATCGACAAGACCCCATACACCAGGGCCAATCCTGCCGCCACGAGGGCGAACACCAGACCTTCACTCATCGCTCGTCTCCTTATCTAGGCGAGTGTCTCAGCGCCGCCCCTATGGCGACGGCCAAGCACAGCTTGCTACATCGAAACTGCTTGATTATTACGGCCCACCAAAAATGGTACGTTCGGATTATCTCAGGAGTTACCCATTAGTACATTAGGATTTTCTAATCGCCTTTGTCACATAAAAAAAACCGATTGCACCTTAAGATTTTCCAATCGCCAGGCCGCCTTCGAAGCGGGTGCCCGGCTCGAAACCGAAGATCTGATCCAAGGCCAGCTCACGAATCAGCCCATCCACCGCCGCCTGGCCGTGCTCTTTCTGCACTTCGGACAGGATCAGCTTGGCCGAGTTGGCGTTGTAGAAGCCGCCAAAATCGGCCTGGACCTTGAGGAGCTGACGGGCGCGGTCGAGGGTCATTTTCAAGTTGGCAGCGGGCAGTTTTCAGTCGGCAGCAAACCCTGCGTTCATGCCTGCCGACTGATGACTGTCGTCTGCCGACTTTCCTTAAAGCTTGAACTCCGGCAATTTCTTCGGCACGGCCACATTCTTCAACGTCACGTACTGGGGCAGCCCATCCTTGTACTTGGGATAGTCCTCGCCCTGGATCAGCGGCGTGAGATAGCGCTTGCACTTGGCCGTGATGCCGAAACCGTCCTTGGTGATGAAATCGCGTGGCATGAATTTTTCGACGTTGGCCACCTTGGACAGCGGCGCCATGCCGATCTTGTATCGGTATGGGTTGTCCGAGATGCGATCGACCGTCGGCATCACCGAGTTGTGCCCCTTGAGCGCCAGCTCGACCGCCTTCTTGCCCAGCTCGTAGGCCTGCTTCACATCGGTCTTGGATGCGATATGGCGGGCAGCGCGCTGCAGATAATCGGCCACGGCCCAATGGAACTTGTGGCCCAGGGCCTCTTTGATCATGTTCGCCACCACCGGCGCGGCACCGCCCAATTGGGCATGGCCGAAGGCGTCGCGCGTGCCTTGCTCGGCCAGGAAGCGTCCGTCGGGATAGTGGCAGCCCTCGGACACCACCACCGTGCAATAGCCGAACTGCTTGACGTTGGCATCGACCTTCGCCAGGAATTTCTGCTGATCGAACTCGATCTCCGGGAACAGGATGACCACCGGGATGCCCTGGTCCTCGATCAGACCGCCGGCCGCCGCGATCCAACCGGCGTGTCGTCCCATCACCTCGAGCACGAACACCTTGGTCGAGGTCTTGGCCATGGAGCGCACGTCGAACGAGGCCTCCAGGGCGGACACCGCGATGTACTTCGCCACCGAGCCGAAACCCGGGCAGCAGTCGGTGATCGGCAGATCGTTGTCCACGGTCTTGGGCACGTGGATGGCCTGGATCGGATACCCCATCGCCTCGGACAGCTGTGAGACCTTGAAGCAGGTGTCGGCCGAGTCACCACCGCCGTTGTAGAAGAAGTAGCCGATGTTGTGGGCCTTGAACACCTCGATCAGCCGTTCATATTCGCGCTTGTTCGCCTCCAGGCTCTTGAGCTTGTAGCGGCAGGAGCCGAAGCCACCGGACGGCGTGGTACGCAGGGCCGCGATGGCGGCGGCGGATTCCTTGCTGGTGTCGATCAGGTCCTCGGTCAGCGCCCCGATGATGCCGTTGCGGCCGGCATAGACCTTGCCGATCTTGTCCTTGTGCTTGCGCGCGGTCTCGATCACGCCGCAGGCAGAGGCATTGATGACGGCGGTGACGCCGCCGGATTGGGCATAAAAGGCGTTTTTCTTCGCCATGGTAGCTCTCCTCACATCTCTTGCGATTCAAGGAAAAAAAAACGCGAACCCTCGGGTTCGCGCTTACGATTCCTCAACCCCCAGCGGTTTCGGCGGCACGGCGCCGGGCCGCCTCTTCCTGCATCTTCAAGGTGGTTACCACGCAGTCGCCAAGGTTGTCATACTCCTCCTTGCCGGTGGCAAAGCGATCCTTGATCGACCAGAAGAACATACTGCGGTACTTGTTGTCACCGGTCTTGGACACGACGAAACTGCAGCCTTCCTCTTTCCAGTACAGGGCGGGACATACCGTCAGCTCGCGATCGGCCGGGTGCAGGCGGATTTCCGTCTCCACCTCCTCCACCTGAACCTGGCGGCCGAAGCGCTCGCGCAAGGCCGCCTGCACCAGACTCAGGTCGGCGTCGCTGAAGCCGGCGATACCGCTCATTTCTTCAAGGCATCCAGGGCGCCGAAGATGGCACGGGTGATGCTGTCGACCGAACCGACACCGGAAACCTTGATGTACTTGGGCGCCTTGGGGTCCCCGGTGGCGGCCCAGTCGGAGTAGTACTTCACCAGGGGCTCGGTCTGGGCGTGGTAGACATCGAGCCGCTTCTTCACAGTCTCTTCCTTGTCGTCGTCACGCTGGATCAGCGGCTCACCGGTGACGTCGTCCTTGCCCTCGACCTTGGGCGGATTGAACACCACATGGTAGGTCCGGCCCGAGGCCACGTGCACGCGGCGGCCGGACATGCGCTTGATGATTTCCTCGTCGGGCACGTCGATCTCCACCACCGCATCCAAAGGCACGCCGGCGGCCTTCAGCGCCTCGGCCTGGGGGATGGTGCGGGGAAAACCGTCGAACAGGTAACCCTTCTTGCAGTCGTCTTCCTTTAGGCGCTCCTTCACCATGCCGATGATGATGTCGTCGGAGACCAGGCCGCCGGCGTCCATGATCGCCTTGGCCTTGAGCCCCAACTCGGTGCCGGCCTTGACGTGGGCGCGCAGCATGTCGCCGGTGGAGATCTGCGGAATGCCGTAGCGTTCCTTGATGAAATTTGCCTGAGTACCTTTACCGGCGCCGGGGCCGCCCAGAAGAATCAGTCGCATATGGGTCTCCAATGACTGCAGTGGTATCGAACGAAAAACCGGATAGACCAATCCGAAAGAGGGTATTCAACCTGCCCGGGCATGGACAGTTAATTTTTTCGATTGTCTTATAAG
>DDKN01000097.1 GCA_002339725.1 Thiobacillus sp. UBA2597 | reverse complement strand
TCGCGGATTCGCGCTGCGCGCGCTTCCGCTCGTGTTCCTGCAGGAAGCGCTTGCGGATGCGGATGGATTTGGGCGTGATCTCGACCAGTTCGTCGTCGTCGATGAATTCGACCGCGGATTCGAGCGTGAGCTTGATCGGCGGGGTGAGGCGCACGGCCTCGTCCGAGCCGGAGGCGCGCACGTTGGTGAGTTTCTTGCCCTTGATCGGATTGACCACGAGGTCGTTTTCACGGCTGTGGATGCCGATGATCATGCCCTCGTACAGCTTGTCGCCGGGACTGACGAACATGCGGCCGCGGTCCTCCAGGTTCCACAGGGCATAGGCCACGGCCTCGCCGTTTTCCTGGCTGATCAGCACGCCGTTGTGGCGACCCGGCAGATCGGCCTTGACCGGGCCGTAGTCGTCGAACACGTGGCTCATCAGACCGGTGCCCCGGGTCATGGTCATGAAGTCGCTCTGGAAGCCGATCAGGCCGCGCGCCGGGATGTGGTATTCCAGGCGGGTGCGGCCGTTGGGGTCGGCCTCCATGTTGGTCAGCTCGCCGCGCCGGCGGCCGATCTCTTCCATCACCGCGCCCTGGTGCTCGTTCTCGACGTCGATCGTGAGGTTCTCGTAGGGTTCGCACTTCTCGCCGTTGATCTCCTTGTACACCACGCGCGGCTTGCCCACCGCCAGCTCGAAGCCCTCCCGGCGCATGTTCTCGAGCAGGATGGTCAGGTGCAACTCGCCCCGGCCGGAGACCCGGAACACGTCGGCATCCGCCGTGTCCTCGACGCGCAGGGCGACGTTGGTCAGCAACTCCTTGTGCAGGCGGTCGCGGATCTGGCGGCTGGTGACGAACTTGCCCTCGGTGCCGGCGAGCGGCGAGGTGTTGACCATGAAGTCCATGGTCAGCGTCGGCTCGTCCACCGACAACATGGGCAGGCCGACCGGATTGTCCTTGTCGCAGATGGTGACGCCGATGCCGATGTCCTCCAGGCCGGAGATGATGATGATGTCGCCGGCCTCGGCCTCGTCCACGGGAATGCGCTCCAGGCCCTTGAAGCCGAGCACCTGGTTGATCTTGCCGCTGGCCACCTGCTCCTCGTGGTTCATCACCACGACCTGCTGGCCCGGCCGGATGCGGCCGTTGAGCACGCGCCCCACGCCGAGCCGGCCGGTGTAGGTGGAATAATCCAGCGCCGCGATCTGCAGTTGCAGCGGGGCCTCGGGGTCGCCCGGCGGGGTCGGCACGTGGGACAGGATGGCGTCGAACAGCGGCTTCATGTCGGCCGCCGCGCCACCGTGCGAGGGGGCGTCCTTGAGGTCGAGACAGGCCCAGCCATTGAGGCCCGAGGCATAGATGATGGGGAAGTCGAGCTGCTCGTCAGTGGCGCCCAGCCGGTCGAACAGGTCGAAGGTCTGGTCCACCACCCAATCCGGCCGCGCCCCCGGGCGATCGACCTTGTTGATCACGACGATGGGCCTCAAGCCCAGGGCCAGGGCCTTCTTGGTCACGAAGCGGGTCTGCGGCATGGGGCCCTCGACCGCATCGACCAGCAGCACCACGCCGTCGACCATGCCCAGCACCCGCTCCACCTCGCCGCCGAAGTCGGCATGGCCCGGGGTGTCGACGATGTTGATGCGGGTGCCTTGATAGTCGATGGCCGTGTTCTTGGCCAGGATGGTGATGCCCCGCTCCTTTTCCAGGTCGTTGGAGTCCATCACCCGTTCGGTGACCTGCTGATGGGCGGCGAAGGTGCCGGACTGCTGCAGCAGCTTGTCGACAAGGGTGGTCTTGCCATGGTCGACGTGGGCGATGATGGCGATGTTGCGAAGTGCGCGGGACATGGTGAAAATGGCCAATCAGAAAAAAGGGTCGAATTTTACCATGCCGGGCCCTCAGGCCGACGTTCCGGCCACAAGACGCTGCCAGAAGGGAGCATTGCCATGGATAACGCCCTACCCAGCCTGATTCACCGCCTGGAGCAGCTCAACCAGATCGGCATCGCCCTGTCCGGCGAGCGCGACATCCAGAGCCTGCTGGAAAAGATCCTGGTGGCGGCCAAGGAGATCACCGGCAGCGACGCCGGCACCCTCTACACGGTGACCGAGGCCAGGGAGCTGCAGTTCAGCATCCTGCGCAACGACAGGCTCAAGCTGGCCCAGGGCGGCACCACCGGTGCCCCGATCCGGCTGCCCAATATCCCGCTTTACCTGGCCGACGGCCAACCCAACCACCGCATGGTGGCGGCCCACGCGGCGGTGACCGGCCAGACGGTGAACATCCAGGACGCCTATACCGAAAGCGGTTTCGACTTCACCGGCACGCGCGAATTCGATGCCCGCACCGGCTATCGCTCGCAGTCCTTCCTCACCGTGCCCATGCGCAACCACGAGGGCGACATCATCGGCGTGCTGCAGCTGATCAACGCCCTGGACCCGGCCACCGGCGCCATCCGCACCTTCAGCGCGGAAGACCAGCACCTGGTCGAATCGCTCGCCTCCCAGGCCGCGGTGGCCCTGACCAACCGCAAGCTGATCGAGCAGTTGGAAGACCTGTTCGAGTCCTTCATCGACCTGATCAACGAGGCGATCGACGAGAAATCACCCTATACCGGCGGTCATTGCCGGCGCATCCCGGAACTGGCGATGATGATCGCCGATGCCCTCGATCAGCAGCCGAGCGGCCCGCTGGCCGCTTTCAAGATGAACGAGAAGGACCGCTACGAGCTGAAGATCGCCAGCATGCTGCACGACTGCGGCAAGATCACCACCCCGGTGCACGTGGTGGACAAGGCGACCAAGCTGGAGACCCTGTTCGACCGCATCCATCTGGTCGACACCCGGTTCGAGATCCTGCGTCGGGACGCCGAGATCGCCCTGCTCAAGGCGCGCATCGAGGCCCTGGAAAACGGCAACCACCAAAGCCTGGCGACCGCCCAGCGGCTGCATGACGACACCCTCAGGCAATTGGAGGCCGACCGCCAGTTCCTGCACAAGGCCAACATCGGCGGCGAGTTCATGGATGCGGACGATCAGGCCGAGGTGGAGCGCATCGCGGCCTATCAATGGCTCGACCGGCACGGCAAGGCCATGCCGCTGTTGACGACGGACGAGGCGGCCAACCTGAAGATCGCCAAGGGCACCCTGAACGATGCCGAGCGGGCGATCATCAACAACCACATCGTGGTGACCATCAAGATGCTGGAGGCCCTGCCCTGGCCCAAGCACCTGAAGAACGTGCCGGAATACGCCGGCGGCCACCACGAGCGGATGGACGGCAAGGGCTATCCCCGCGGTTTGCGCGGCGACCAGATGTCGGTGCAGGCAAGGCTGTTGGCGGTGGCCGACATCTTCGAGGCGCTCACCGCAGCCGACCGCCCCTACAAGCGGGGCAAGACCCTGTCGGAGGCGCTCGACATCATGGGCCGCATGATGCTGGACCAGCACATCGACCCCGCCATCTTCGACAGCTTCGTGCGCAACAAGGTCTACCTGCGTTACGCCGAGGCCTTTCTCGATCCGGCCCAGATCGACACGGTCGACGAGTCCAGGATTCCCGGCTATACGCCCTGAGCCGGCTCAACCCACCCAGACCCGGGCGTTGCGGAAGAGGCGCAGCCAGGGACCGTCCTCGCCCCAGCCGTCCGGCCGCCAGGAATGCTGCACCGCGCGGTAGACCCGCTCCGGGTGCGGCATCATTACCGTGAAGCGGCCGTCCGGCGTGGTGAGTGCGGTAATGCCCTGCGGCGAGCCGTTCGGGTTGAAGGGATAGGCCTCGGTCGGCCGGCCGTGGTTGTCCACATAGCGCAGGGCCACCAGGGCCTGCTGCCGGTCGGCCTCACTGGCGAACACCGCCCGGCCCTCGCCGTGCGCCACCACGATCGGCATGCGGCTGCCGGCCATGCCGGTGAACAGGATGGACGGGCTTTGCGGCACCTCGACCATGACGAAGCGGGCCTCGAACTGCTCCGACAGATTGCGCTCGAAGCTCGGCCAATGCCCGGCGCCGGGGATGATGCCCTTGAGCCGGCTCATCATCTGGCAGCCGTTGCACACGCCCAAGGCGAAGGTGTCGGCACGCTGGAAGAAGGCCTCGAACTCGTCGCGGGCGCGGGCGTTGTGCAGGATGGAGGCGGCCCAGCCGCCGCCGGCGCCGAGCACATCGCCGTAGCTGAAGCCACCGCAGGCGACCAGGCCCTTGAAGTCCTTGAGCGAAACGCGCCCGGACAGGATGTCGCTCATGTGCACGTCGATGGCGGCAAAGCCGGCGCGGGTGAAGGCCGCGGCCATCTCGACCTCGCCGTTCACCCCCTGCTCGCGCAGGATCGCCATGCGGGGCTGGCTGGTTGCCTTCTTCACATAGGGTGCCGCCACGTCTTCGTTCAGATCGAAACCGAGCTTGACCGACAGGCCCGGGTCGCCGGCATCGCGCAGGGCGGCGAATTCCTGGCGGGCGCAGTCCGGGTTGTCGCGCAGGGCCTGGATGCGGTGGCTCACCTCGGACCAGGCGCAGATCAGGTCGGTGCGCGCCTCGTCGAACACCGCCTTGCCTTCGCGCAGGATGCGCACCCGGTCGCTGCCGTTGGGCGCGCCGAGGACATGGATGGCATCGCGCAGGCCGGCCGCCAGGAAGGCCTCGATCACCGAGGGGGTATCGGCCCGGCGCACCTGCAACACGGCGCCCAGTTCCTCGTTGAACAGCACGCCCAGCAGTCGGGCGACGGAAAATTCGTCCGCCCCGGCCAGGCCGGCCGCTTCGTCCTGCTGGATGCGGGAATAGCAAAGCTCGGCGATATCGAGATCGACCCCGGTATGGCCGGCGAAGGCCATCTCGCAGACGGTGGCCAACAGGCCGCCGTCGGCACGGTCGTGATAGGCCAGCAATTTGCCGGCGCCGTTCAGTTGCTGGATCAGACCGAAGAAGGCCTTGAGCTTGGCCGGCTCATCCAGGTCCGGGCAGCTGGCGCCCAGTTGATTGTAGGCCTCGGCCAGGATGCTGCCGCCCAGGCGGTTCCGGCCCTCGCCCAGGTCGACCAGGATCAGGTCGGTCTCGCCCTGATCGGTGCGCAGTTGCGGGGTCAGGGTGCGACGGGCATCCGACACCGGGGCGAAGGCCGAGACGATCAGCGACAGGGGCGAGACCACGGCCCGCTTCCGGCTCTGCTCTTCCCAGCGGGTCGCCATGGACATGGAGTCCTTGCCCACCGGGATGCTGATGCCCAGCGCCGGGCAGAGTTCCTTGGCCACGGCCTTGACGGTATCGAACAGCGCCGCATCCTCGCCCGGATGCCCGGCCGCCGCCATCCAGTTGGCTGACAGGCGGATGTCGGCGATGTCCTGGATCGCGGCGGCGGCAAGATTGGTCACGGCCTCGGCCACGGCCATGCGGCCGGAGGCGGCCGGGTCGATCAGGGCCAGCGGGGTGCGCTCGCCCATGGCCATGGCCTCACCCAGGTGGGTGGCGTAACCCAGGGTGGTCACCGCCACATCGGCCACCGGCACCTGCCAGGGGCCGACCATCTGGTCGCGCGCGGTGAAGCCGCCCACGCTGCGGTCGCCGATGGTGATGAGGAAATTCTTGCTCGCCACGGTGGGATGGCGCAGCACGCGATAGGCCGCCTCCTTCAGCTCGATGCCGGTCGCATCGAAGGGCTTGAGCACGGGCTTCACATGGGTGACGTCGCGGGTCATGCGCGGCGGCTTGCCCAGGAGCACATCCATCGGCATGTCGACCGGGGTGTTGCCGAAGTGGCGATCCGTGACGACGAGCCGGTTATCGTCGGTGGCCACCCCGACCACGGCGAAGGGGCAGCGCTCGCGCTCGCAGATGGCACGGAAGCGGTCCAGGTCCTCCGGCGCGATGGCCAGGACATAGCGCTCCTGCGCCTCGTTGCACCAGATCTCCTTCGGCGCCATGCCCGGCTCTTCGCTCGGCACCTCGCGCAGCTCGAATCTGGCGCCGAGGCCGGCGCCGTGCGCCAGTTCCGGCATGGCGTTGGACAGCCCGCCGGCGCCGACATCGTGGATGGACAGGATGGGATTGTCGCCACCCAGCTGCCAGCAGCGGTCGATCACCTCCTGGGCACGGCGCTGGATCTCCGGATTGCCGCGCTGGACCGAATCGAAGTCCAGGGCCTCGGCGTTGGCACCCGCGCCCATGCTGGAGGCGGCGCCGCCGCCCATGCCGATGAGCAGGCCGGGACCACCCAACTGGATCAGGAGCGTGCCGGCGGGAAACTGCCGCTTGTGGATGTGGTCTTCGCGGATGTTGCCGACGCCGCCGGCCAGCATGATGGGCTTGTGATAGCCGCGCACCTGGCCGTCCGGGGTCTGCTGTTCATAGGTGCGGAAATAACCGGCCAGGTTGGGGCGGCCGAATTCGTTGTTGAAGGCGGCGGCGCCGATCGGGCCCTCGAGCATGATCTGCAGGGGCGAGACGATGCGGTCCGGCTTGCCATAATCCTTTTCCCAGGGCTGGGCAAAGCCCGGAATCTTCAGGTTGGAGACCGTAAAGCCGCACAGGCCGGCCTTGGGCTTGGAGCCGGTGCCGGTCGCCCCCTCGTCGCGGATCTCGCCGCCCGAGCCGGTGGCCGCGCCGGGGAAGGGTGCGATCGCCGTCGGGTGGTTGTGGGTCTCCACCTTCATCAGGATGTGGGTGGGTTCCTCGTGGAAGCGGTAGCCCCGGTCGGCATCGGGATAGAAGCGGGCGATGGTCGCGCCCTCGATCACCGAGGCGTTGTCGGAATAGGCCGACAGCGTGCCCTGCGGGCGCACCTGGTGGGTGTGGCGGATCATGCCGAACAGCGACTCGTTCTGCGGCTTGCCGTCGATGATCCAACCGGCGTTGAATATCTTGTGCCGGCAGTGCTCCGAGTTGGCCTGGGCGAACATCATCAGTTCGACGTCGGTCGGATTGCGCCCCGCCTTGGTGAAGTTCTCCACCAGATAGTCGATCTCGTCCGGCGACAGGGCCAGACCCCAATCGGCGTTGGCCCGCTCCAGGGCGGCCCTGCCGCCGGCGAGCAGGTCGACGCTGGCCAGCGGCTGCGGCGCCACGTGCTCGAACAGACGGGCGGCCTCGCGCTCGTCGAACAACACGCTCTCGGTCATCCGGTCATGCAGACAAGACAGTGCCAGATGCAGGCTGGCGTTGTCCGGCACCCGGTTGCCGTTCCAGTCCAGGCGATAGGCGATGCCGCGCTCGATGCGCTTGACCGCGGCCAGGCCGCAGTTGCGCGCGATATCGCTGGCCTTGGACGACCAGGGCGACACCGTGCCCAGGCGCGGCGTGACCAGGATGGCGACCGGCTCGGGCTGATGCGCTTCGGCCTGGAGCAGATCGCTCAAAAAGGCCAGGTCGTCGGGCGCCAGCGGGCCCGCCAGTTCGACGAAATAGCGGAACTCGGTAGTGACCGCCCGGCAACCCAAAGGGCGCAGGCGTTCCAGCAGCTTGTCGATACGAAAGGAAGAAAGGGCGGAGCCACCCCGGAGAAACAATACCTCGGACATGGGCCTATCCGGCTGGGAAAAAGCCGGATTTTACCCGATGCCCCCTTCCGGCGTGGCCTTCATTGCCTGGTGCAGGGCATCGGCCACCCGCCTGGCATTGAACGGCTTGATGATGTAGCCCAGGGCGCCGGCGCTGACCGCCTCGCGCACCGTCGCGGTGCTGGAATCGGCCGTGATCATCACCACCCGGACATCGGGGCACTCCTTGCGCAGGACCTTGAGGGTCTCCAAGCCGGACATGCCCGGCATCATGACATCCAGACAGACGATGTCGGGATCGAGGAATTTGCACTGGGAGATCGCCTGCTCGCCGCTGGCGGCCTCGCCTGCCAGGGCCCAGCCTTCGGCGCGCAGAATCGCCTTGAGCAAGGTGCGGATCATGGTGTCGTCATCGACGATGAGGACCCGCCCGTGTGGCTTCGCATCCATGAATTCAGCCTACTGGACAACAAATGAGCCGGCATCACCGGCTCGCACAGGCGCCATGATAAGGCAAGGCGGCTATTTTTTGCGATCGCTGCCGCTAGGCTGTTTGAGATAATCGACCCCGCAATAGTGCATGAGATAGTCCGGCGCCTCCGGGCTCTCGTCCAGTACATCGGCCACCGCTTCGGCCAATTGCTCGCAATCGACCTGAACACAGGCCTGATCCAGTTCACAGGCCACCACCGGTCCGCCGGAAGGCGAAACCGGCAGGTTCGGCACCGGCTCGGCCGGGGATTTGTTCGGATTCGGCTTCATGGTCACCTCCGCTCAAGGCATCTGTAATAAATTTATAGACCATACAAATCGGTCAAATATCCATGAACCCGGCCATTGACATCCAACCCGAGACCCTGCGCCACTGGCTGAAACCCCGCCCCGCGGCCAGCCACAAGGGCGACTTCGGCAGCGTCGGCGTCGTCGGCGGCGCGCCGGGCATGGCCGGAGCCGCCCTTGTGGCCGGCCGCGCCGCGCTCTGGCTGGGGGCCGGCCGGGTCTATGTCGGCCTGCTGGACAACCGCCTCGCCCTCGATGCGCAGGCCGCCGAATTGATGCTGGTGCCGCCGGAGCGGGCGCTCAAACTGGAAATGCCGGCCTGCCTGGTGCTCGGCCCCGGCCTCGGCCACAGCGGCACCGCCCGGCAATGCCTGCTGGAGGCCCTGGCGAGCCCCCTGCCCCTCCTGATCGATGCCGACGGCCTCAATCTGCTGGCCCGTGATGCCGAACTCCAGGCCCGGCTCAGGCAACGTCAGGCCGCCAGCCTGCTCACCCCCCACCCGGGCGAGGCCGGCCGGCTGCTGGGCCTCGACAGCGCGCTAGTGCAGGCCGACCGCCTGCGCGCCGTGCAGCAACTGGCCGAAACCTATGGCTGCCTTGCCCTGCTCAAAGGCGCCGGCAGCCTGATCGCCGGCCCCGGCGACCGCCTCTGGCGCAACACCACGGGCAACCCGGGCCTGGCCAGCGCCGGCATGGGTGACGTGCTGGCCGGCATGATCGGCGCCCTGGCCGCGCAAGGCCTGGATCTGGAGCAGGCGGCGGTCTACGGCGCGCACCTGCACGGCGCGGCGGCGGACCAGTTGGTGGCGCAGGGCACGGGCCCGGTCGGGCTGACCGCGAGCGAGGTGGCACGAGCGGCGCGCGACCTGCTCAATGCCTGGCAGCGGGCAGGCTGAGCGTTATTGGCAGAAGCGTGCCTTGAGGTAGCGTGCGATCTGCTCGCTGATCTCCGGGTGCTTCAAGGCAAACTCGACCGTCGCCTCGACGTAGCCGGCCTTGCTGCCGCAGTCGTAGCGCTTGCCGGTGAACTCGTAGGCCAGCACCGGCTCGTCCGCCAGGAGCGCCTGGATGGCGTCGGTCAGCTGGATCTCGCCGCCGGCGCCGCGCTCGATCTGCTTGAGGTGATGGAAGATGTGCGGTGTCAGCACATAGCGCCCCACGGCGGCGAGGGTTGAAGGCGCCTCTTCCGGCTTGGGCTTCTCGACGATGCGGGTGATGCGGTGCAGGCGCTCGGCCTTGGGCTCGGTCGCCACGATGCCATAGGAACGGGTCTCCTCACGCGCCACGTTCTGCACGCCGATGAGCGAACACTGGTGCTGCTCATACAGCGCCGTCATCTGGCTCAGGGCGCCGGGTTCGGCATCGATCAGGTCATCGGCCAGGATCACGGCGAACGGCTCGTTGTTGATCGCCGGCTCGGCGCACAGCACGGCATGGCCCAGCCCTAAGGCCTCGGCCTGGCGGATGAAGATGTAATGGACATTGGCCGGCAGCATGGCGCGCAGCTCCTGCAGCACCTTGGTCTTGCCGCGCATCTCCAGCTCCACCTCCAGTTCGTAGGCCTTGTCGAAGTGATCGGCGATGGCACGCTTGGTGCGGCCGATGATGAAGATGAGATCGGTGATGCCGGCAGCGATCGCCTCCTCCGCCGCGTACTGGATCAAGGGTTTGTCGACGATGGGCAGCATCTCCTTGGGGCTGGCCTTGGTCGCCGGCAGGAAACGGGTGCCCATGCCCGCGGCGGGAAACACCGCCTTGCTAATGCGTTTCATAGAACCTCCCGATTCCAGAGTATTCGCACTTGCATCGGTGTTTGTAGGCGGTGTTCGTCGTAGGCTAACCCCGCGTAGCGGGTGTTAAGCGACCGCAGGGAGCGGCCGGAGACAAAAACTGCCCTCACAATATCCACCAACTTATTTCTCCCCTAGCAATTCCAGCAACTGCGCCTCATCCAGAATGGTAATGCCCAATTCTTGCGCCTTTGTGTATTTCGAACCGGGATCGGCCCCGGCCACGACGTAATCGGTCTTCTTCGACACGCTGCCGGCGACCTTGCCGCCTGCCGCCTCGATTTTGGCCTTGGCCTCATCCCGCGTCAGATGCGGCAGGGTGCCGGTGAGGACGAAGGTCTTGCCGGTCAGATGGCCGGCCGCGGCCGGCTGGGCCACCCCGTCCTGCCAGGCCTGGGCCGCGCGCAGGCGCTCGATCACCGCCCGGTTGTGCGGCTCGGCGAAGAAGGCGAGGATGGACTGCGCCACCACGGGGCCGACGTCGGGCACCTGCATGAGTGTCTCGGCGTCGGCCTGCATCAGGGCGTCGAGCGTGCCGAAATGGCGCGCCAGGTCCTTGGCAGTCTGCTCGCCGACGTTGCGGATACCCAGGGCGAAGATGAAGCGGGCCAGGTCCTTGTGCCGGCTGGCGTCGATGGCGGCGATCAGGTTGCTCGCGGATTTTTCGGCCATGCGCTCCAGGCCGGCCACCTGCGCCAAGGTCAGGTGGTAAAGATCGGCCGGGGTGTGAACCAGACCCTTGTCGACCAATTGATCGACCAGCTTGTCGCCCAGGCCCTCGATGTCCATGGCGCGGCGCGAGGCGAAATGGATGAGGGCCTGCTTGCGCTGCGCCGGGCAGGCCAGGCCGTTGGTGCAGCGCGCCGCCGCCTCGCCTTCGAGCTTGACCACCGGCGCGCCGCATTCGGGACAATGCGTGGGCATCTTGAACGGCGGATGCAAGGGCGTGCGCGCATCGCGCATGGGGCGCCGCTCGGGCAGGATGGCCACCACCTCGGGGATCACGTCGCCGGCCCGGCGCACGATCACGGTGTCGCCCACGCGGACATCCTTGCGCCGCACCTCGTCCTCGTTGTGCAGGGTGGCGTTGGTGACGGTGACGCCGCCGACGAAGACCGGCTTCAAGCGCGCCACCGGGGTGAGCACGCCGGTGCGCCCGACCTGGACGTCGATCGCCTCGACCACGGTCAGCTCTTCCTGGGCCGGATATTTGTGGGCGATCGCCCAGCGCGGTGCCCGGGCGAC
>DDKN01000059.1 GCA_002339725.1 Thiobacillus sp. UBA2597 | reverse complement strand
ATTGGTGGCCAGGGGCAGAATCGAACTGCCGACACGCGGATTTTCAGTCCGCTGCTCTACCAACTGAGCTACCTGGCCACGTCGAAGCGACACTGGACGACGCGGATTTTGGTTTCGGCCGCCTGACTGCGTCAGGCTTAACGTTCGCTACGCTCACGTTAGCCTCCATCACAACCTGTCCGCTTGCGGCCAGGTTGCAGTCCGCTGCTCCAGCAAAGAGCGACCTGGCCTCAAGAAAAAGCTTGGCCGGGAGGGAGCCCGGCCGCAGGGATGCGCATTAAAGCCGGAAACGGCCGCCCCGTCAAGCCGCGCGGCGGCGGGCCGTGGGGTGCGCGCGGGCCGGCGTGGTTGCTAAACTTGCGGTATCAAGCCCGGAAAGCGCGCCATGACCGTGATTCGTCAGGAAGACTTCGTGCAGTCGATCGCCGATGCCTTCCAGTTCATCTCCTACTATCACCCGCTGGATTTCGTCGAGGCCGTGAAGGCGGCCTATGACCGGGAGCAGGGACCGGCGGCCAAGGACGCCCTGGCCCAGATCCTGGTCAATTCGCGCCTGTGTGCCGAGGGCCATCGGCCGATCTGCCAGGACACCGGCATGGCCGTGGTGTTTCTCAAGATCGGCATGAACGTGCGTTGGGATACCGATGCCAGCCTGCAGGCGATGGTCGACGCGGGCGTGCGCCGGGCCTACACGAATCCGGACAACCCGCTGCGCGCCTCGGTGCTGGCCGACCCGGCCGGCGCGCGCCGCAACACGCGTGACAACACGCCGGCCGTGGTACATGTCGAGCTGGTGCCGGGCGACACGGTGGATGTGCGGGTGGCGGCCAAGGGCGGCGGCTCGGAGAACAAGGCGCGCTTCACCGTGCTCAACCCGAGCGACTCCATCGTCGACTGGGTGCTGGGCGAGCTGCCGCAGATGGGCGCCGGCTGGTGCCCGCCCGGCGTGCTCGGCCTTGGCATCGGCGGCTCGCCGGAGAAGGCGATGGTCCTGGCCAAGGAGGCGCTGCTGGCGCCGATCGACATTCAAGAATTGCGGACGCGCGGGCCCAAGAGCCGGATCGAGGAATTGCGCCTGGAGCTCTACGACAAGGTGAACGCCCTGGGCATCGGCGCCCAGGGCCTGGGCGGCCTCACCACGGTGCTCGACGTGAAGATCCTCGACTACCCGACCCATGCCGCCTCGCTGCCGGTGGCCATGATCCCCAACTGCGCGGCGACACGGCATCTGCATTTCACCCTGGACGGCAGCGGGCCGGCCCGGTTCGAGCCGCCGCCGCTTTCGGCCTGGCCGCAGATCGCCTGGTCCGGCCCGGCCGGGGCGCGGCGGGTGAATCTGGATGGGTTGACCCCGGCCGACATCGCGCAATGGCAGGCGGGCGAGGCCCTGCTGCTTTCGGGCAAACTGCTCACCGGGCGCGATGCCGCGCACAAGAAGATCGCCGACCTGGTCGCCCGGGGCGAGCCGTTGCCGGTCGATTTCAAGGGGCGCTTCATCTATTACGTCGGCCCGGTCGACCCGGTGCAGGGCGAGGCGGTGGGGCCGGCCGGTCCGACCACGGCCACGCGCATGGACCAGTTCACCGAACTGATGCTGGGCCGGCTCGGCATCCTGGGCATGGTGGGCAAGGCCGAGCGCGGGCCGGAGGCGGTGGCGGCGATCCGCCGGCACGGCGCGGTCTATTGCATCGCCGTCGGCGGCGCCGCCTATCTGGTGGCCAAGGCCATCCGTGCCGCGCGCGTGGTCGCCTTCCCGGAGCTCGGCATGGAAGCGGTCTACGAATTCGAGGTGCAGGACATGCCGGTCACCGTCGCGGTCGACAGCCAGGGCCGCTCGGTGCACGAGGCCGGGCCGCGCGAGTGGCGGGTCAAGATCAGCCAGATCGCCAGAACCGGGCGGAGCTGAACAGCCGGATGCAACAAAGCCGCCTCAAAACCGGCTGTGGAAACGGGCCGAGCTTGCATTTCGTGAGAAAATCCTTAAAGTTTGATTCGTAACTGCCGAATAAATTGGTGTGCCCGGCATATCGGGCTCGGGGCGCGGGATTCCAGGAAATGAAAAAAACGCTACTTCCGCTGATGCTGGCAACTTCGCTCATGGCCTGGCCTTTGCTGCCGGCGCAGGCGGCGCCGGCCAAGTCGGACAGCAGTCAGGTCAAGAGTCTCAAAAAGTCGGCCCAGGCCAAGCCTCGGGCCAAGGCCAAGAACAAGAAGCGCGTCGTCAAGCGCGCGCAACGCAGTTATCAGGCGGCGCTCGATGCCGAACTCGACCGGGCGGTCGCCAATGGCGAGCTGGCGCTGCGTTCGCATTCCGCCCTGGTGATCAATCAGGCCACCGGCGAGCTGATCTACACCAAGAACCCGGATGTCGAGACGCCGATCGCTTCGATCACCAAGCTGATGACCGCCATGGTCACCCTCGACGCCGGCCTGCCGCTGGATGAGGAAATCACCATCAATTCGGAAGACATCGACCGGCTCAAAGGGACCGGTTCACGCCTGCCTCTGGGTACCACGCTGACCCGGCGCGAACTGCTGCACCTGGCGCTGAT
This sequence comes from Thiobacillus sp. UBA2597, assembly GCA_002339725.1. Taxonomy (GTDB): domain Bacteria; phylum Pseudomonadota; class Gammaproteobacteria; order Burkholderiales; family Thiobacillaceae; genus Sulfuritortus. The sequence goes on along the minus strand of DDKN01000059.1, from coordinate 48,142 downwards.
CGCTTCGGAAAACCGCGCCGCCGCCGCCCTCTCGCGCGCCTATCCCGGCGGGCGCGAGGCCTTCGTCGAGGCGATGAATCGCAAGGCGCGCGGCCTGGGCATGCAGAACACCCACTTCGTCGATGGCACCGGCTTGTCCAGCCATAACCGTTCCACCGCCCTGGACCTGGCCAGGCTGGTCGACGTGGCCGCCCGTCACTATCCCCTCATCCGCGACATCAGCACCACCGGCAGTTACGACATCGAGGTCGCCGGCCGCAAGCGGGCCCGGCAACTGGCCTATGTCAACACCAATGCCCTCACCCGCAACAAGGACTGGAATATCGGCCTGTCCAAGACCGGCTACATCAGCGAGGCGGGTCATTGTCTGGTCATGCAGACCCAGATCGCCGGTCAGAAGATGGTGATCGTCCTGCTCGATTCCTGGGGCAAGTGGTCGCGCATCGGCGATGCCCAGCGCATCAAGCGCTGGATCGAGAACGGCGGCGCCGAGCGACTCGCCAGCCGTGCCGGGCGTCCGGCTTAAGCGCGCCAGGGCCTGACCGGCACGGGCGGGCGACGCGCCCGTTTGCCTTTTCCAGGCGCGGCTTTGGCGCTTTCGGCCGATGGCACCGGCCGGCGTTTCCCGGTATCCTTGCCGCTTTTGGATGCAGCGGCTTTCATGAGTTTTCCCCCGGTTCTATCGGCCCATGGCCTCGAGTGTGCTCGGGGTGACCGCACCCTGTTTGCCGGCCTCGGATTCGATTTGTCGGCGGGCGAATTGCTGCTGGTTCGTGGGGGCAACGGCCAGGGCAAGACCAGTCTTCTGCGTCTGCTGACCGGCCTGTCGACGCCGGTGGCGGGCGAGGTGCGCTGGCGTGGGTGGTCCATCGCCAAGGCGCGCGAGGACTATCACCGGGAGATGGCTTATCTTGGCCATGCCAATGGCATCAAGGAAGAACTGACCCCGCTGGAGAACCTGCGGTTTCAGGCCGGCCTGGCCGGCCAGCGGCTGGACCAGGACCTGGCGGAATCGACCTTGCGCCGGCTCGGTCTGGGGCGCTGCCTCGATCTGCCGGCCCGGGTCCTGTCCTTCGGTCAGCGGCGCCGGGTGGCCCTGGCCGGGCTGCTCAGCGCGGGCGCCCTGCTCTGGATACTGGATGAGCCCTTGACCGGGCTCGACGTGCATGGTGTCGCCCTGGTCGAAACCCTGTTGCGGTCGCATTTGGATCAGGGCGGTCTGGTGGTGATGACCACGCATCAGCCCCTCACCCTGGAAGGCGTCCGGCTGCGCGCCATCCAGGTCGGCCGCCAAGAGGACGCCTGAGTGCCGGCCTTCCTGCTCACGGTAATCCGGCGCGACCTGCTGCTGGCGGCGCGTCGGCGCGGCGACTGGCTGACCGCACAGTTCTTCTTCATCATGGTGGTCAGCCTGTTCCCGCTCGGCATCGGGCCGGAGCCGGAATTGTTGAAACGCATCGCGCCCGGGGTGGTCTGGGTTGCCGCCACCCTGGCCTCGCTGCTGTCGTTGCCGCGCCTGTTCGCCGACGACCATCGCGACGGCAGCCTGGAACAGATGCTGCTCTCGCCTGAACCGGCAGTATTGCTGGCCTTGGGCAAGGCGGCGGCGCACTGGCTGATCTATGGCATCCCGCTCCTGATCGTGGCGCCGGTGCTGGGCATCCAGTTCGCCCTGCCCGGCGAGGCGATCGGGGTATTGGTGCTGTCGCTGGCGCTCGGCACGCCCATCCTGTCCCTGCTCGGCGCGGTGGGCGCGGCGCTCACCCTGGGGCTGCGTGGCGGCGGCGTGCTGTTGACCCTGCTGATCCTGCCGCTCTATGTGCCGGCCCTGATCTTCGGCGCCGGCGCGGTCGACGGCATGCTGGCGGGAACCGGGGCCGAGGCCAACCTGTCTTTGCTGGGTGCGTTTTTCGTGATGTCTTTGCTCGTGGCGCCGTGGGTGTCTGCGGCCGCGCTTAGGGTTTCTATGGAATGAGCATCAACTGGTACAAATATGCCTCCCCCGCCACCTTCTACGGCCTGGCCGGCCGGCTCGCCCCCTGGTTCGGCTGGGCGGCCGCCCTGCTGACCGTGATCGGGCTCTATATCGGCTTCTTCGTGGCGCCGACCGACTTCCAGCAGGGCGAGGCCTATCGGGTGATCTTCATCCATGTGCCGGCGGCTTGGATGTCCATGTTCATCTACCTTGTCATGGCCGGCTGGGCCGCCATCGGCCTGGCCTTCAACACCCGGCTGTCGTTCATGATGGCCCGCGCCCTGGCGCCCACCGGCGCCATGTTCACCTTCGTCGCGCTCTGGACCGGCGCCCTCTGGGGCAAGCCGATGTGGGGCGCCTGGTGGGTGTGGGATGCCCGACTCACCTCCGAGCTGATCCTGCTCTTCCTCTATGTTGGCATCATGGCCCTGTGGGCGGCGATCGACGACCCGCGCCGCGGCGACAAGGCCGGTGCCCTGCTCGCCCTGATCGGCGCGATCAACGTGCCCATCATCTATTTCTCGGTGCAATGGTGGAACACCCTGCATCAGGGCGCCTCGATCAAGCCATCCGGCACCAGCATGGATGAGGTGATGCTCGCCGGCATGCTGATCATGGCGGTGGCCGCCTGGTTCTACACCATCGCCGTCGCCTTCGTCCGGGTGCGTCGCATCATCCTCGAGCGCGAACGCCACACCGAGTGGGTCAAGCACGTGTTGGAGGCCGCATGATGGAGTGGGGCAGCTGGGACGCCTTCTGGGCCATGGGCGGTTATGGCCTCTATGTCTGGGGTTCGTTTGCCGTGACGGCGCTGGTGATCGTGATCGAAGTGGTGCAGTTGCGGCAGAGTGGCCGGCACACCCTGCAAAGGCTCAAACGTTTGAACAAGTGGGACGAAGCATGAAATCGCGTCACAAGAAACTGCTCGCCATCGGCCTGGCCGTGGCTGGTCTCGGCATTGTCGCTGCCCTGGTGCTCAACGCCTTTCAGTCGAATCTGGTGTTCTTCTTCTCGCCCTCGCAGGTGGCGGCGGGTGAGGCGCCGACCGGCCGGGCCTTTCGCATCGGCGGCCTGGTCGAGCCCGGCAGCCTCAAGCGCGAAGACGACGGCCTGACCGTGCATTTCGTGGTGACCGACACCGCCAAGACCATCCCGGTGACCTACAAGGGCATCCTGCCCGACCTGTTCAAGGAGGGCAAAGGCACCGTGGCCGAGGGCACGCTGGGCCCCGACGGCGTGTTCACCGCCACCCAGGTCCTCGCCAAGCATGATGAAAATTACATGCCCCCCGAAGCGGCTCATGCCCTGGAACAGGCACAGAAGGCCCAAGCCACCGTGGTGCCGGAATGAGCCAAAGGCATGTAATTTCGGCGCAGGCTAACGTGAGCGTAGCGAACGTTAAGGCGCGCAGCGCCGGCCGGAGCCAAAGCGAGCCTTCGGTGAAGGCTAACATCGGCGCAGCCGATGTTAAGCGAAGCGGCCGGAGCCAAAATGCCGATGCCCCCCGAAGCGGCGCATGCCCTGGAACAGGCACAGAAGGCCCAAGCCACAGTAGTTCAGCCATAGAGAGGACCTCGCCATGATCCCCGAACTCGGCCATTTCGCGCTCATCGTTGCCTTGCTCCTGGCCCTGGCCCAGGGCATTCTGCCCATCGTCGGCGCCCAGCGCGGCAATGCCGCCTTCATGGCGGTGGCCCGCCCCGCCGCACAGGGCCAGTTTGTCTTCGTCCTGTTCGCCTTCGGCTGCCTGGCCTACTCATTCCTGACCCATGATTTTTCGGTCGAGAACGTGGCGCGCAACTCCTACTCGCAGTTGCCGGCGATCTACCGCTTCACCGCCACCTGGGGATCGCACGAGGGCTCGCTCCTGCTCTGGGCCCTGATCCTCGCCGTCTGGACCACGGCGGTGACGGTGTTCTCGCGCCATTTGCCGGAAGACATGGCGGCGCGGGTGATCGGGGTCATGGGTCTGATCAGCAGCGGTTTTCTCGCCTTCCTGCTGGCCACCTCCAACCCCTTCCTGCGCCTGGTGCCCGCCGCGGCCGAGGGCAACGACATGAACCCGCTGCTGCAGGATCCGGGCATGGTGCTGCACCCGCCCATGCTGTACATGGGCTATGTCGGTTTCTCGGTCGCCTTCGCCTTCGCCATCGCCGCCCTGCTCTCGGGCCGGCTCGACGCCGCCTGGGCCCGCTGGTCTCGGCCCTGGACCACGGTGGCCTGGACCTTCCTCACCATCGGCATCGCGCTGGGTTCCTGGTGGGCCTATTACGAGCTGGGCTGGGGCGGCTGGTGGTTCTGGGACCCGACCGAGAACGCCTCGTTCATGCCCTGGCTGGCCGGCACCGCCCTGATCCATTCGCTCGCGGTGACCGAGAAGCGCGGCGCCTTCAAGAGCTGGACCGTGCTGCTCGCCATCGCCGCCTTCTCGCTTTCGCTGCTCGGCACCTTCCTGGTCCGCTCCGGCGTGCTGTCTTCGGTGCACGCCTTCGCCACCGATCCGGCGCGTGGTGTGTTCATCCTGGGCTTTCTGGGCGTGGTGATCGGGGGCTCGCTCCTGCTCTATGCCTGGCGCGCCCCGCAGCTGGCGGCGGGCGGCGGCTTCGGCTGGTTCTCGCGCGAGTCGCTGCTGCTGGCCAACAACGCCTTTCTGATCGCAGCCCTGGGCGCGGTGCTGCTGGGCACGCTCTATCCCTTGTTCATGGACGCGCTCAATCTGGGCAAGATCTCGGTCGGCCCGCCCTACTTCAATGCCGTGTTCATCCCCCTGATCACCCCGGCCCTGTTCCTGGCCGGCGTCGGACCGCTGGTGCGCTGGAAACAGGCCAGCCTGCCGGAGCTCGCCATTCGCCTGAAATGGGCCTTTGCCGTCGCCCTGGTCAGCGCCGCGCTGTTGCCGCTGACCCTGGACGGCATGAACTTCATGGCCAGCCTGGGGCTCTTCCTCGCCCTCTGGATCGTGTTCACCGTGGCGACCGGCTTCATCGACCGGCTCAAGCATGGCGCCGGCAGCCTGGCCGCCCGGCTCAAGGCCCTGCCGCGCGCCTTCTGGGGCATGCAGCTCGCCCATTTCGGCCTGGCGCTGGCAGTGACCGGCGCCACGGTGGTGTCCAACTACGAGAGCGAACGCGACGTGCGCATGAACATCGGCGACCATGTCGAACTGGCCGGCTACACCTTCACCTTCCAGGGCGCCACGCCCGTGCCCGGCCCCAACTACCAAGCCATGCGCGGCCGGGTCGAGGTCAGCCGTGACGGCAAGCGGCTCGATGTGCTGCAGCCGGAAAAGCGGGTGTACCACGCCTCGGGCATGCCCATGACCGAGGCCGCCATCGACTATGGTCTGTGGCGCGACATCTATGTCTCCCTGGGCGAGCCCCTGGCGGGCGGGGCCTGGAGCGTGCGGGTCTATCACAAGCCCTTCGTCGGCTGGCTCTGGCTCGGTGCCTTGTTCCTTGCGCTCGGCGGCGGCCTGGCGGCCTCCGACCGGCGTTACCGCATCGCCTTCAAAAAAGAGACGCAGCAGGCCGGGCTGGCCGAAGCGGCACAGGGGCAGCGGGCATGAAGCGCTTCATCCCGTTCATCGTCTTCGTCGTCCTCGCCGTTTTCTTTTATGTCGGGCTTTCGCTCAATCCGCGCGAGGTGCCCTCGCCCTTCATCGGCAAGCCGGCCCCGGCATTCAGCCTGCCGGTGGTCGGCGAGCCGGGCCGCAGTTTCGGGCCCGAGCAGATGCGGGGCAAGGTCTGGCTGCTCAACGTCTGGGCGCCGTGGTGTGTGGCCTGCCGGCAGGAACATGGCTTTTTGATGCAGCTTGCCCGGAGCGGGGCGGTGCCCATCGTCGGCCTGAACTGGAAGGACAAGGACCGGGAGGCCGAAGTCCTGCTGGCGCAGGTGGGCAATCCGTATTTCGTGGTGGCGGACGACCTGGACGGACGCGTCGGCATCGACTACGGCGTCACCGGCACACCGGAGACCTACGTCATCGACCGGGAGGGGATCGTGCGCCTCAAGCACATCAGCCCGATCACCCCCGAGGTGTGGAAAGCGAAATTCGAGCCTTTGCTGAAGGAGTTGGGCGTATGAGCCACAGCTGTCTGATCGCGTTGTTGTGCGGCCTGCTGGCGCTGCCGGCCTGGGCCGGCGAGGCCCAGCCCAATGCCGAAGATCCGGTGATCGAGCAGCGCCTGAACCGGCTGGCCGAGGATCTGCGCTGCCTGGTCTGCCAGAATGAATCGCTCGCCGGCTCCCGTGCCGACCTGGCCGAGGATCTGCGGCGCGAGATCCGGCAGCAGATGAAAGCGGGCAAGAACGATCAGGAGGTGATCGACTACCTGACCAGCCGCTATGGCGACTTCGTGCTTTACAAGCCGCCGTTCAAGCCGGTCACCTTCCTGCTCTGGTTCGGTCCGGCGCTGTTTGTGACCATCGGCGCCGTGGTCTGGTTCGTCACCCTGCGCCGCCGGCGCACCCTGCCACCCCCGCAGATCGACGAGGCGAAGCGCCAACAGGCGGCCCGGCTCCTGGCAGAAGAAGAGGATAAGGCATGAGCATGGATTGGAGCGTCGGGCTGTTTTGGGCCCTGGCCCTGTTGTTTGCGCTGGTCGGCGCGATCCTGGTGGTGCGCCCGCTGCTGCGCGGACGTGACCAGGTCGACGCCGCGGAGCGCAAGCGCATCAATATCGCGGTCTACCGTGACCAGTTGCACGAACTGGAGACCGATCTGCGCAACGGCCTGTTGAGCCAGGAACAATACGCCGACGCCAAGGCCGAGCTGGAAGTGCGCCTGGCCGAGGACGCCCTGGAGGCCGGCGCGGCGCCTGCCCAGACGAGCGTGCGCAGCCGCTGGCTGGCCTATGGCCTCGGGCTTGCACTGCCGCTGTTGGCCTTCGGCCTCTATCTCGCCCTGGGCAACCCCCTGGCCATGCGCGTGGCAGCCGAAGGGCCCGAGGGGCCGGCCGGCATCGAGGCCATGGTGCGCGCGGCGGAACGCAAGCTCGCGGCCAATCCCAAGGACGCCGAGGGTTGGTTCACCCTGGCGCGCACCTATGGCGCGCTCGACCGCTGGCCCGAGGCCAAGCGGGCCTATCTGAAGGCAAGCGAACTGGTGCCGAACGAGGCGGCGGTCTGGTCCGGCCTGGCCGAGGCGAGCGCCATGCTGCAGGGGCGCAATCTGGACGGCGAGCCGATGCGGCTGGTGGCCAAGGCGCTGCAGCTCAATCCCGACGACCCCAAGGCGCATGAACTGTCGGGCATCCATGCCTTCCAGTCCCAGGATTACGCCAAGGCGGTGACGCACTGGCGTGCCCTGCTCGCCCTGGCCCCGCCCGATCCCGAGTATGCCGCCGAACTGCGCCGCGCCATCCAGGAGGCACGGCATCTGGCGGAACAGGCCGGCAAGCCGATTGACATGGGGCCTTCCATCGCCGGCACGATCGAACTGGCCCCGGCGCTCAAGGGCAAGGTCGGCCCCGAGGCGGTGTTGTTCGTGTTCGTCCGGCCCGTCGGTGGCGAGGGGATGCCGCTGGCTGCCTTGCGCGCCCCGGCCGACAGGCTGCCGCTGCGCTTCGAGATCGACGACAGCCATGCCCTGGGCGCGGCCAAACTGTCCGACCACAAACAGGTGCAGGTGATGGCGCGCATCAGCCATTCCGGCCAGCCCGGCCTGAGCAAAGGCGATCTGGAAGGCCGGCTGGAGCCGGTCAAGGTGGGCAACCGCAACCTCAAGCTGATCATCGACCGCGAGCAGCCCTGAACCCGGGCTGATCCCGTGTCTTAGGGCGCGCGAGCCGATTACAATGAAGCGTGCAGTCGGTCAAAGGGGAGCGTGATGTTCGAATCGGCAGAGCTCGGCCATCGGGTCGAGAAGGCGGTCTACAACCGGGAGGTGCCCAAGCTGCGCGAGGCCCTGCTCGATGTGCAATTCGATTTTTCCGCAGCCAAGAAATTCGAGACCATCATCCTGGTCGGCGGGGTCGACGGTGCCGGCCGCAGCGAGACGGTCAATCTGCTCAATGAATGGATGGACCCGCGCCATATCGAGGTACACGGCATGGGCGAGCCGTCCGACGAGGAACGGGAGCGGCCGCCGATGTGGCGCTTCTGGCGCGCGCTGCCGCCCAAGGGCCGGATCGGCGTGTTCATGGGGTCCTGGTACAGCTGGCCGATCCTCGATTACGTCTATGGCCAGATCGATCGGGCCGCCTTCCACGAGAAAATCGAACGCATCGTCCGCTTCGAGAAGATGCTGGTCGACGAGGGCGCCCTGCTGATCAAGTACTGGTTCCACCTGTCCAAGCAAGGTCAGCGCAAGCGCCTCAAGGCGCTGGAAAAAGACCCGCGCACGCGTTGGCGCGTGAGCAAGCGCGACTGGCTCCACTTCGAGATGTACGACAAGTTCATCGATGCCGACGAGCAGGCCCTGCGCATGACCAGCACCGCCGAGGCGCCCTGGTACATCATCGAAGGCTCCGATGCCCGCTACCGGGAGCTGACCGTGGGCAAGATCCTGCTCGAGGCCATGCGCAAGCGGCTGGATGTGCAGGACGGGCCGAGCAAGGTCAGCCATGTGCCGCCGCTTCTGCCTTCGATCGACAATCTGCATGTCCTCAAGTCGCTCGACCTGACGCGCGCCCTCAGCAAAAAGGTCTACGAGCGCAGCCTGGAAGAGCAGCAGGGGCGGCTGGTGCAGCTCGTGCGCGACCCGCTGTTCAAGGAAATCTCGGTGGTGGTGGTGTTCGAGGGCAACGACGCCGCCGGCAAGGGCGGCAGCATCCGCCGCATCACCGGCACGCTCGATGCCCGGCAATACCAGGTCATCCCCATCGCCGCGCCGACTGACGAAGAGCGCGCCCACCCCTATCTCTGGCGTTTCTGGCGCCACCTGTCGCGGCGCGGCCGCATCACCCTGTTCGACCGTTCCTGGTACGGCCGCGTCCTGGTCGAGCGGGTCGAGGGCTTCTGCGCCGAGGCCGACTGGATGCGGGCCTATGGCGAGATCAACGATTTCGAGGACCAGCTCGCCCGGCATGACACCGTGGTGGTCAAGTTCTGGCTCGCCATCAGCAAGGACGAGCAGATGCGCCGGTTCAAGGAGCGCGAGCAGACCGGCTTCAAGCGCTACAAGATCACCGAGGAGGACTGGCGCAACCGTGAGAAATGGGACCTGTATGAGAGCGCCGTCTGCGACATGGTCGAACGCACCAGCACCGACTATGCGCCCTGGACCCTGGTCGAATCCAACGACAAGAACTATGCCCGGATCAAGGTGCTGACCACCCTGTGCGATCGCATCGAGGCGGCGCTCGCCGCCCGGCGCAAGCTGGCCAAGAAGCAGGCCAAGGCCAAGGGCAAGAAGAAGTAAGTCGCCGACGGCGGGCTTGCATCGGCCCCGGACGCTGAGTAGACTGACCAGTCTACTCAGCATCGGATAAGCCCATGGTCGCCGTGCAAGAAGCCCCCCAGGACACCCGCCAGCGCCTGCTGGAGGCGGCCTGCGAAGCCTTCCGCGAGGAGGGCTACCAGGTCAGCATCGACCGCATCGCCGCGCGCGCCCAGGTCGCCCGCCAGACGCTGTACAACCACTTTCCCGGCAAGGATGCCCTGTTCGCCGAGGTGATCCGGCACGCCAGCCAGTCCATCCTGGTCACCCTGGAGGGCGACGGTGCCCTGCGCGACACCCTGCTCGCCTTCGCTCAGGCCTACCGCGAAAAACTGCTCAGCCCGGAGGGCCTGGCCATCTTCCGCACCCTGACCGCCGAGGCGCCGCGCTTTCCTGAGCTGGCCCGGCAATTCTTCCGCCAGGGCCCGGCCACCACGCGCAAGCGCCTGGCCGAGTATCTGGCGCGCGCCATGGCGGCCGGCGGCCTGCGCCGGGACGATCCGGACTTCGCCGCCGAGATGCTGACCGCCATGCTGATCGATTACGACCGCCTGCGCGGCCTGCTCGACCTGCAAACCGATTTGCTCAATCCCGCCAAAACGGCACAGGTGGTCGACGCCTTCCTGCGCCTGTATGCCCCCGAAAAGGACATGCCATGAGACGCCTCGCCCTTGTGCTCGTGTTGCCCCTCCTCAGCGCCTGCGGCCCGGGCAGCCAGGAGGCACCGGGCAAGCCCGGCGCGGCCGGACCCGGCGGCCCCGGCATGCCGCCGCCCGAGGTCGGGGTGGTCGAGGCCGGCCGCGGTGCCGTCACCCTCACGCCCGAGTTGCCCGGCCGGGTGGCCGCCGTGCGCACGGCGCAGGTGCGGGCGCGGGTGGAAGGCATCGTCGAAAAGCAGCTGTTCAAGGACGGCAGCGACGTGCGCGCCGGCCAGGCCCTGTTCCAGCTGGACAACCGCACCTATCGCACCGCCGCCCAGGCGGCCGAGGCCGAGGTCGAGGTGAAGCGGCTCAATCTGCAACGGATCGAGGCGCTGCTGCCGATCAAGGCGGTGAGCCAGCAGGAGGCCGATGTGGCCCGGGCCGCGCTCAAACAGGCCGAGGCCCAACTCGCCAAGGCCAGGCTGGACCTGGAAAACACCACGGTGCCGGCGCCCATCGCCGGCCGCATCGGCCGCGCCCTGGTCACCGAGGGCGCCCTGGTCGGCCGCGACGAGGCGACCCTGCTCGCCACCATCGAGCAATTGGAGCCGGTGCATGTGCTGTTCACCCAGCCCAATGCCGATGTCCTGCGCCTGAAGGCCGCGCTCGCCAAGGGAACGCTCAAGGCGGCGGAGGGCCGCAGCGTCGAACTCATCCTGGAAAACGGCCAAGCCTATCCGCACAAGGGCCGGCTCACCTTCAGCGACATGAGCGTGGATCCGGCCACCGGCGCCATCACGCTGAAGGCGGAATTCCCCAACCCCGAGCGCCTGTTGCTGCCGGGCACCTTCGTCCGCGTGCGTCTGGCCCAGGCGGTGGCCTCCGATGTCATCGCCGTGCCGCAGCGCGCGGTGCTGTCCGGTGCCCAGGGCCAGTTCGTCCTGCTGGTCGGGCCGGACGACAAGGTGATGCCACGGCCGGTGAAGGTAGGCGCCATGGCCGGCGACCGCTTCGTCATCGAGGAGGGTCTGGCCGGGGGCGAGCGGGTCATCGTCGCCGGGGTGCAGAAGGCCAAGCCCGGCACGGTGGTGAAGCCGGTGCCTGCCGCGAAGGCCCCCTGACATGGCGCGTTTTTTCATCCACCGGCCCATCTTCGCCTGGGTCATCGCCATCCTGATCACCCTGGTCGGCGTGATCGCGCTGAAGAACCTGCCGGTCGCCCAATACCCCCAGGTGGCGCCGCCGCAGATCGCCTTCAACGTCACTTATCCCGGCGCCTCGGCCCAGGTGGTCGAAGACACCGTGATCAAGCTGATCGAGCAGGAGATGAACGGCATCGAGCATCTCCTCTACATGGAGGCCGCCTCCGAGCTGGGGGCCGGCACGCTCACCCTCACCTTCGAGCCCGGCACCAATGTCGACCTCGCCTCGGTCGAGGCGCAGAACCGCATGAAACGGGTCGAGGCGCGCTTGCCGGAAGAGGTGCGCCGCCTGGGCGTGCCGGTGACCAAGCCGCAGCGCAACTACCTCATGTTCGTCGCCGTCCATGCCAAGGACGGCAAACGCAGCGCGATCGATCTGGGCAGCTACGCCGCCGCCAACGTACTGGATGAACTGCGCCGGGTGCCGGGGGTGGGTGAGGCCATCCTGTTCGGCAGCGAATATGCCATGCGCATCTGGCTCAAGCCGGAACAGCTCAATGCCTATGGCCTGACCCCGGCCGATGTGCGCCGCGCCCTGCAGGCGCAGAACGTGCAGCTCGCCACCGGCGAGCTGAATCAGGCCCCGGCAGCCAAAGGCGCCCAGGTCAACGCGGTGATCGTCACGCGCGGCCGGCTCGCCACGCCGGAGGAGTTCGGCAACGTCGTGGTGCGCGCGCTGCCGAGCGGCGCCATGGTCAAGGTCAAGGATGTCGCCCGCGTCGAGCTGGGTGGCGACAGCTACGAGCGTTATGCCCGGATGAACGGCCAGCCCATCGCGGCCATCGCCATCCGGGTGGCACCCGGCGCCAACGCGCTGGACGTGGCCCGCGCGGTGAAGGCGCGCATGGCCGAGCTGGCCAAATTCTTCCCCGAGGGGATCGACTGGGCCATCCCCTACGACACCTCGCGCTTCGTCGAAATCTCCATCTTCGAGGTGGTGAAGACCCTGGGCGAGGCGATGCTGCTGGTCTTCCTGGTGATGTACGTCTTCCTCGGCCACTGGCGCACCACCCTGGTGCCCGCCGTGGTGGTGCCGGTGGCGCTGGCCGGCGCCACCGCCGGTCTCTATGCCTTCGGTTTCTCGATCAACGTGCTCACCCTGTTCGCCATGGTGCTCGCCATCGGCATTTTGGTCGACGACGCCATCGTCGTGGTCGAGAACGTCGAGCGCATCATGCGCGAAGAACATCTGGCGCCGCTGCCGGCCACGCTCAAGGCCATGGATCAGATCCTCGGCGCCATCCTCGGCATCTCGGTGGTGCTCTCGGCCGTGTTCATGCCCATGTTGTTCTTCGGCGGCTCGGTCGGCGCCATCTACCGCCAGTTCGCCACCACCCTGATCCTGACCATGGCCTTCTCGGTGCTGATGGCGCTCTCGCTCACGCCGGCCATGTGCGCCACGCTGCTCAAGCCGAGCGAGGCCGAGGCGGACGAGAAGCGCAAGTTCAACCGCTTCTTCGGCCGGGTGACCGAGCGCTACCGCGGCACCACCGCCCGCATCCTGGCCCGCAGCGGGCGCTGGATGGTGATCTATCTCGCCGTCGTGGTCGCCACCGGCTGGCTGTTCACCAAGCTGCCCGGCAGCTTCCTGCCCGAGGAGGACCAGGGCTATTTCATCACCCTGGTGCAGCTGCCCGGTGGCGCCACCCAGGAGCGCACGGTCGAGGTGCTGTCCCAGGTCGAGCAGTTCTACCTCAAGCAGCCCGAGGTCGAGCGCGTCATCGGCGTGGTCGGTTTCTCCTTCTTCGGCCGCGGCCAGAACGCGGCGCTGGTGTTCACCCGGCTCAAGGATTGGGATGAGCGCAGCGGCAAGCAACACTCGGCCCAGGGCATCATCGGTCGCGCCATGGGCCAGTTCATGCAGATCAAGGAGGCCATGGTGTTCGCGGTGAATCCGCCGCCCATCCCCGAGCTGGGTGCCGTCGGCGGCTTCGACTTCCGTCTGCTCGACCGCAGCAACCAGGGGCGCGAGGCGTTGATGGAGGTGCGCAATAAGGTGCTCGGCCTGGCCAGCCAGGACCCGCGCCTGGCCGGGGTGCGGCCCGAGGGCCAGGAGCCGGGGCCGCAGCTCTACCTCGACATCGACCGGGAGAAGGCCCAGGCCCTCTCGATCGATCTGGCCGAACTGAACGACGCCCTGACGTCGGCCATCGGTGTGGCCTATGTCAACGACTTCGTGCGCCAGGGCCGCATCCTCAAGGTGCAGATGCAGGCCGATGCCGACCTGCGCAAGACGCCGGAAGACCTGATGCGGATGCCGCTGCGCAACCGCCAGGGCGGCATCGTGCAGCTTTCCGAGATCGCCACCCCGAAATGGACGGTCGGCCTGCCCAAGCTCGACCGCTACAACGGCAGCCCCTCGCTCAAGATCGCCGGCGGCCCGGCGCCGGGCCATTCCACCGGCGAGGCGATGCAGGCCATGGAGGAGATCGCGGCCAATCTGCCGCCGGGCTACGGCTTCGCCTGGTCCGGCACCTCGTTCGAGGAACGCCTGGCCGGGGCACAGGCGCCCATCCTGTTCGCCCTGTCGCTCCTGGTGGTCTTCCTCGCCCTGGCCGCGCTGTACGAGAGCTGGGCCATTCCCTTCGCGGTCATCCTGGTGGTGCCGCTCGGCGTGCTCGGCGCCGTGCTCGCCGTGCATTTGCGCGACCTGCCCAACGACGTGTTTTTCAAGGTCGGCCTGATCGCCATCATCGGCCTGTCGGCCAAGAACGCCATCCTGATCATCGAGTTCGCCCGCAAGCTGCACGAGGACGGCATGGAACTGATCGATGCCACGCTCGAGGCCTGCCGCATGCGGCTGCGCCCCATCGTGATGACCAGTTTCGCCTTCATCCTGGGCGTGCTGCCGCTCGCCATCTCCAGCGGGGCCGGCGCCGCCAGCCGGCATGCCGTGGGCACCGGCGTCATCGGCGGCATGATCGCCGCCACCCTGCTCGCCATCTTCCTGGTGCCGGTGTTCTTCGTGGTGGTGCGCCGTTACTTCCCGGCGCGGCCGTCACGGGAGGAGGCCAACAATGACTGATCGCCGTTTCCCCGCCGCCGGCCTGGCGGCGGCCCTCGCCGCCGCGCTGCTGGCCGGCTGCTCGCTGGTGCCCGACTACCGGCGGCCGGTCCCGCCGGTGCCGGCGCAGTTTCCCGATGTCGAGGCCCAGGCGGCCGAGGCGGTGCTGCCGTCCTGGCGCGACTATTTCGCCGATCCGGCCCTGCAAGGGCTGATCGAGGCGGCGCTCGAACACAATCGCGACCTCAGGATCGCCCTGGCCCGGGTGGAAGAGGCCCGCGCCCTGGCCGGCGTCGCCCGCGCCGACCGGCTGCCCACGCTGGAGGCCCAGGCCACGGGCAGCCGCAGCCGCACCCCGGCCGATTTGACCGGCACCGGCGTGGCGCGCAGTGCCAGCCGCTACGATGCCGCCGTGGGGCTCACCGCCTTCGAGCTGGATTTCTGGGGCCGGGTGGCCGCCCTGAGCGAGGCGGCGCGGGCGCAGTACCTGGCGAGCGACGAGGCGGCCAGGAGCTTCCGCATCGGCCTCATCGGCGATGTCGCCAACGCCTGGTACCAGCGGCTGGAGCTCATCGAGCGCGAGCGCCTGGCGGCCGAGACCCTGGCCAGCCGGCGCACAAGTCTGGAGCTCACCCGCAAGCGGCGCGATGCCGGCCTGGCCGGCGAGCTCGACGTGCTCGCGGCCGAAAGCCTGGCCGAGTCGGTGCGCGCCCAGTGGGCCGAACTCAGGCGCCAACGCCAGCAGACCGAGAACGCCCTGCGCCTGCTCACCGGTCTGGCCGCCGAGTTGCCGCCGCCGGCCAGACCCGCCACCCTGGCCGAACTGGCACCGGGCCTGCCCTCGGCGGTATTGCTGCGCCGGCCCGACGTGCGCGCCGCCGAGCAGCGGCTGATCGCCGCCAACGCCAACATCGGCGCCGCCCGCGCCGCCTTCTTCCCGCGCATCTCGCTCACCGCCGCCTTCGGCAGCGCCAGCAGCGCCCTGTCCGGCCTGTTCGATTCCGGCAGCGAGGCCTGGGCCTTCCAGCCCGCGCTCAAGCTGCCGCTGTTCGATGCCGGGCGCAACCGGGCCAACCTCGACCTGGCCGAGGCGCGCCAGGTGACCGCCGTGGCCGACTACGAAAAGACCGTGCAGCAGGCCTTCCGCGAGGTGGCCGATGCCCTGGCCGCGCAGGCCGGCTACCGCGAGCAGCGGGCGGCCCAGGCGGCCAACCTGGCGGCCCAGCAGGCCCGGCTGGCGCGGGTGCAGGCCCGGGCCGAAGCGGGCCTGGCCAGCTATCTGGAAGTGCTCGACGCCGGCCGCGAGGCCTTCGCCGCCGAGCAGGCCCTGGCCGCCGCCGAGCGCCAGCTCCTGGCGGCCCGCATCGCCCTGTACAAGGCCCTGGGCGGCGGCGACTGAGGCCGGGCCGGATGCAATCCGCCTGGCCTGCCGCCGACGCTGTGCTATAGAAATATTAGCAATCCCTAATATTTCGGAGCGGCAGATGGAAACAGCGGACAAACCGGCCCCGGTCGACAAACAAAACCTGGCGCAACAGGCCTACGACAAGGCCCTGCAATATGAACTCGACTACGGCTGCTGCCCGCAATGCGTGCTGGCCGCCATCCAGGAGACCGTCGGCGTCATCGACGACAGCGTGATCAAGGCCAGCCACGGCCTCTCCGGCGGCGGCGGCCTCATGGGGCAGGGCGCCTGCGGCGCCCTCACCGGCGGCCTGATCGCCCTGAGTGCCAAGCGCGGCCGCGACCGCGACAAACTGGACAAGGGCCGCTTCATCAGCAACTTCAAGAAGGGCCGCGAACTGGTCGAACGCTTCCGCCAGGAGTTCGGCGGCGTCACCTGCCAAGAGCTCCAGCAATGCTTCACCGGCCGTACCTACGACATGTGGAATGAGGCTGAGTACAAGGCCTTCGACGCGGCGCGCGGCCAGCAGTGCGCGCGGGCGACGGCGACGGTGACGAAGTGGGTGGTGGAGATGCTTTAGCGGCTTGCAACCACGGCCTGCTCCTTGCGAGTGCGTAGGTGGGAATCCGGTTGTTATCCGCGGCCTTGCCGAGTGGGTCGGGCTGTACATGCTCGTTGGGCAGTTGGCCGGGAGCGCCCGGCAGCGCGTTACTTTCTTTGCTCGTGCAAAGAAAGTAACCAAAGAAAGCACGCCCCGCTTCGCCGGCCTTCGGCTCCCCGAGTTTGAACAAAACGATTGGGCGGCTGCGTAACTCGCCCTTCGGGCTCAGACAGTACTCGCCGAAATCCCCCAATCGTTTTGCCCAAACTCGGCGGCTCAGAGGGGACTCAAAAGCCAAAATCCACAGAGAGGCGGCGCATGCGCCGCCTCTCTCTAAAAACAAACAGAATTCCCGCTTGCGGGAATTCGGCGCGTTAGTTGAATTGCCCACCCCCTCTGACGCCGCCGGTGACGATGGAGGCATGCAGGGAAGCCGGAGGCCGGCGAGTTTGTCTGAGCCCGAAGGGCGAGTTGGCGAGCCGCCTGCATGGCGACAGCGGCACCGGGGATTTAGCTCCGACATAACGCCTGCATTTGCAGGCATTAGTCTTCACTGAAACCGGCAAAGCCGGTTTTCGGCGGAAGCGGGGCGACCTTCTTTTGGTTACTTTTCTTGGTCGAGCAAGAAAAGTAACGCGCTGCCGGGCGCCCCCGGCCGTAGGCCTGCCGTGCACCAAAGCCCTAAGTTGTTTCTCGGCAATCCATAAGCGAAAACAAAAAAGACATGCCGCATCAGCGCCAACTGGGAGAGTTACTCGGGAGGTGTCCCCATCAGTGGCCGCATGGCCGTGAGCAGGTTGGCAAACAACTGCGGGTGTTCCTTCTCCTGCTGTTCCAACAGCAGCTTCATCTGATAGCGCTGCATCGGCATCGAAAAACACGCCGGGCAGTTCTCATGGATTACCGGCAGCCCCGCATTCTTCGCGAAGTCCCGCGTCTGCCGCTCGCGGGCGTAGACGAAGGGGCGGATGACGCGGACGTCGCCGGCGTCGTTCAGGTAATGCGCCTGCATGGTGCGCAGCTTGCCGCCGAAGAAGGCGGACATGAGAAAGGTCTCGGCCAGGTCGTCCAGGTGCTGGGCCAGGGCGAGCACGTTGAAGCCGTTCTCCCGCGCGGTGCGGTAGAGGATGCCGCGGCGCATCCTGGAGCAGTAGGCGCAGAAGGAATCACCCTGCATGTGGGTCTGGGCCTGCTCGACGATGGGCTGGCTGTCGTAGAAATAGCGCACGCCCAGTTGTTCCAGGTAGGGCTTGAGCGGCGAGGGATCGAAGTCGGGTGACTGCGGGTCGACGGTGCAGGCGGCCAGCTCGAATTTGATCGGCGCCTTGTGCTGCAAATGGAGCAGCACGTGCAGCAGGGACAGGCTGTCCTTGCCGCCGGACAGGCCGAGCAACACCCGGTCGCCGTCCCGGATCATCCGGTAGTCGCCGATGGCGCGGCCGGCGGCGCTGAGCAGGCTGCGGCTGGGCTTGACGGCGCCTGTCGCGGCCGGCGCAAGCACGGCGCTCATAACAGTGGCTTGACCAGCTCTTCCAGCGTGTGTTCGGCCACGGCGCCGGTGTAGTGGGCCACCGGCTTGCCTTCACGGTCGAGCACCAGGGTGTAGGGCAGGCCGCCCAGGCGGTTGCCGGCCGCGCTGCTGAGCTGGCCGGCCTCGGGACCGCCGATCAGGATCGGATAGTGGATGCCGATTTCGTCGACATAGCTTTGCACCCGGTCCAGTTCGTCCAGCGCGATGCCGACGAAGACCAGGCCCTTGTCGCCGTATTTTTCCTGCAACTTGAGAAAGCCCGGAATCTCCTCGCGGCAGGGCGGACACCAGGGCGCCCAGAAGTTGATCACCATGACCTTGCCCTGCCATTGCGCCAGGGCCTGGCTCCGACCCTCGAGATCGGGCAGGCTGGTGGCCAGCACGCTGGCGACGTCGATGCCCGCTGGGCTCACCCCGTTGGCAGCAGGTTTCTGCGGCTCCTGCAGTTCGCGATAGGCGAAGACCCCGGCCACGCCGAACAGGATGGCGACGATGAGGACGCTGAGGTGATGTTTTTTCAGCTTCATGGCATGCCCTTGTTCAGGCTTTGCAGGAATTTCTCCGGCGGCTCGTAACCGATCACCCGGAAGCTCGACGGCTTGCCGTCCCGATCGAAGAAGATCAGGCCGGGCGGGCCGAACAGGTTGAAGCGCTTGAGCAGGGCCTTGTCCGCCTCGGTGTTGGCGGTCACGTCGGCCTTGAGCAGCACCACGTCCTTCAGGCGCGCCTGCACCCGGGCGTCGGAGAAAGTGAAGCGCTCCATCTCCTTGCAGGAGGCGCACCAGTCGGCATAGAAGTCGAGCATGACGTATTTGCCCTTCGACTCGGCGATGACGGCGTCGAGCTCCGCACTGTCCTTGATCTTGCGGAACGCGAGCTTGCCCGGCTCGCCGGCAATGGCCGTGCCGGCCGCGCCGCCCTTGAAGATCTGCAGGGGCTGCAGCACGTCGCGGCTGCCGCCCAAGGCGCCGAGCAGCAGGCTGATGCCGGCGATCAGGGCGATCATGCCCACGCCCTTCCAGAAGCGGTGCCAGCCGGTGGCGCCGGCCTCCAGCGGATCGATCGCGCGCAGATACATGGCGGAGATGATCAGCAGGGTGGCCCAGAGCAGCATCTCGACCACCGGCGGCAGCAGGGGCGCGATCAGCCAGATGGCGATGGCCAGCATCAGGACGCCGAAGAATTTCTTCACCGCTTCCATCCAGGCGCCGGCGCGCGGTAACAGGGCCCCGGCCGAGAGGCCGACCAGGAGCAGGGGCACGCCCATGCCGAGCGCCATGAAGAACAGCGAGACGCCACCCAGCACCACATCGCCGGTCTGGCCGATGTAGAGCAGGGCGCCGGCCAGGGGCGCGGCGACGCAGGGGCCGACGATCAGGGCCGAGATGGCGCCCATGGCGAACACGCCGGTGAACTTGCCGCCCTTGATCCTGTTGCTCGCCTCGGTGAAGCGGCTTTGCAGGAAGCTCGGCAGCTGCAGGTCGTAGAAGCCGAACATGGACAGGGCGAGGGCGACGAAGATGGCGGCACCGGTACCCAGCGCCCAGGGGTTCTGCAGGGCGTTGGACAGCAGGGTGCCGGACATGCCGGCCGCCACGCCGGCCAGGGCATAGGTGATGGCCATGCCCAGCACATAGGCGAGCGAGAGCAGAAAGCCGTGGCGCTTGGTCATGGTCTGACCCTGGCCCTGACCGACGATGATGCCGGACAGGATGGGGATCATGGGGAACACGCAGGGCGTGAGTGCCAGCAAAAGACCGAAGCCGAAGAAACTGGCGACCACCACCCAGAAGCTGCCGCCCTTGAGCATGGCGGCGATCTGGCCCGACTCCGAGGTGTCGGCCGGCTCGCTCGTGCCCGCTGCTGCCGCCGGGGCCGGCGCGGCGGCAGCAGTGCCCACGCCGAACACGAGATCGAAGGTCTTCTCGATCGGGGGATAACACACGCCCTTCTCGCTGCAGCCCTGGTAGCTGGCCTTGAGGCTGACCGGCCCGCCGCCGGCGGGCAACCCCTCCAGCCGCACGGTGGCGCTGAAGCCGTCGTGATAGACCATCATCTTGCCGAAATTGGGGTCATTCTTTTCCTCGGCCTGGGGCAGGTCGATGCCGGCGACCTTGGCCGTGGCCGGGCTGACCACGCTGAACTTGATCTTGTCTCGGTAGAGGTAATAACTCTTGGCCAGATCGAAGCGGGCGGTGACGGCAGCGTTGCCGGCCGGGACCAGGCTGAGCTTGAAGGCCTGGTCGGCCGGCAGCAGCTCGGGCTCGCCGCCGACCAGCTCACCGGCCAGTTGCTTCAGGCTGGCCAGTGGCTGGAAGCCGGCTGGCGCCTGGGCCGAAGCGGCGACCACGGGCTGCAGGGTGAAACTGGTCTCCTGGGGCGGATAACAGACGCCGAGGTCGGCGCAGCCCTGATAACCGGCGGTGAACTTGAAGGGCTGGGGCGTGCCGGCGTAGCTGACCGGGATGCGCACCTTGAAGCTGTCGCGCAGGGTCTCGACCCGGCCGAAATATTCGTCGTCCTTCATCAGGCCCTTGGGCATGCTGGGGGTGCCGAGCCGGGCGCCCTCGGCCGTGAATTTGAACTTTTCCTTGTACAGGGCATAACCCTTGGCCACCTGGAACTGGATCTCCAGATTGGCGTTGTCGACCAGGCGGGCGCTGACCCGGAAGGCCTGCTCGGGTTCGAGCAGTTCCTCCTCGGCGCGCAGGGGCAGGGCGGCAAGCAGCAGCAGGAGGGTGGTCAGGATCAGGCGCATGATGTCTCCATGGTGTTTTTTATTCGGTGTCAGGGCCGGGTTTCCGCGCCCAGCCAGGCCAGGTAGGGTGGCAGGCCTCGTTTGATTTCGACGGCGATCAGCTCCGGTAGTTCATAGGGATGATTCTGCCTGAGGTAGTTCTCCAACGCGGGGTAGCGCTCGGCCGTGGTCTTGATCAAAAGCGGCACCTCGGGCTCGTTTTGAATCGCGCCCTGCCAGCGGTAGACTGACCGGCAGGGCGCCAGGATGTTGACACAGGCGGCCAGACGCTCGGACACCAGGCCCTGGGCAAGTTTGTCCGCGGCTGCCTCGTCGGGCAGGGTGGTGAGGCAGAGCAGGGCCGGGCTATCTGACATGGATGGGATGATAAAGCGCGATGCGGATACGTTTTTTGGGATGGGCGATTATAGCTTTGGCGTTTCCGGTGCTGGAACTGCTGGGCATCGTCTGGATCTGGCAGGCGCTGGGCTGGTGGACCCTGGCCTGGCTGGGGGGTGCCGTCCTGGCCGGCCTGTTGGTGTTGCGCCTCGAGCAGGCGGAGCTGCTGCCGCGCCTGATGTTCTCGGCCTTCGAGGGACGTACGCCGCTGGCCGTGCTCTGGGAGAGCGGCCGCCGCATCCTGGCCGGGGTGCTGCTGATCCTGCCCGGCGCCATCAGCGACGTGGTCGCCCTGGTCCTGCTCATCTGGCCCTCGCCGCCGCGGCCGCGCGGCTCGCGCGCGGCGAACGATGATTTCATCGAGGGCGAATATCGGCGGCTCGATTAATCGAGCTGTGCCTTCAGGTGGCGCAGGGCCACCAGGGAGGCGGCCGCAGCGGGGATGGCGAGCAGCACCCCAAAGAAGCCGAACAACTGGCCGAAGGCCATCAGGGCGAAGATCACCGCCACCGGGTGCAGGCCGACCCGCTCGCCGACCAGGCGCGGCGTGATGGCCAGGCCTTCCAGCAACTGGCCGAGGCCGAACACCGCCCAGATCGGGATCAGCGCGGCCAGTTCGCCGTGCTGCATCAGGCCCGCCAGGCTGCCCAGCAGCACACCGATGATCACGCCCAGATAGGGCACGAAGACCAAAAGGCCGGCGACCAGGCCGATGGCCAAGGCGTAATTCAGGCCGACCAGCCACAGTCCCAGGCTGTAGAACACCGCCATGACCAGGATGACGGCGAGCTGGCCACGCACGAACTCGGCCAGCACATTATCGATCTCGCGCGCGATCCCGATCACCCGGGGCGCGAAGCGCCGGGGCAGCCAGCCGCTCAGATGGCTCAGGATGCGGTCCCAGTCGCGCAGCAGATAAAAGCTCACCACCGGCACCAGCACGAGATTGGCCAAAAAGCCGAGTACGGCGAGGCCGCCCTGGCCGAGCTTGGGCAAATAGGCGGTGAACTGACCCTCACCGAGCTGGGTCTTGAGCCAGGCGCCGAGCTGGGCCTGATCCCGCACGAGCTCGATGCCGAAGGTCGCCGCGACCCAGGGCAGCAGCGTCCGTTGCAGCCAGTCCAGGGCCAGGGGCAACTGGTTCATCAAAAGCTGCGCCTCCGCCTGCACCAGGGGCGCCAGGATCAGGGCCAGCAGGACGAAGATCAGCACCAGCCCCAACAGCACCAGGGCGGCGGCCAGGGAGCGCGGCAGCCGGTGGGCGGTGAGGCGGCCGACCAGGGGGGCGCACAGATAGGCCAGGGCGGTAGCGAGCAGGAAGGGGGTGAGGATCGGGGCGAGCAGGTAGAGCAGATAGAGACCGCCGGCGCCCACCAGCAGGGTGAGCAGGGAGCGATTGGCGGCGGGATCGGACAGCATCTGCGGTAGAATAACATTGTTTTTTCGACTATTTCGGTCTGCACGCCGTGACTAATCCATCTGGACTCTCCTACCGTGATGCCGGGGTCGACATCGACGCCGGCGATGCCTTGGTCGACCGCATCAAGCCCCTGGCCAGGAAAACCCTGCGCCCCGAGGTGATCGGCGGCATCGGTGGCTTCGGTGCCCTGTTCGAGTTGACCGGTAAATACCGGGAGCCGGTGCTGATCTCCGGTACCGACGGCGTCGGCACCAAGCTGAAACTGGCCTTCCAGATGAACAAGCACGACACCATCGGCCAGGACCTGGTGGCGATGAGCGTGAACGACATCCTGGTCCAGGGGGCCGAGCCTTTGTTCTTCCTGGACTACTTCGCCTGCGGCAGGCTCGATGTCGATGTGGCCGAGCAGGTGGTGGCCGGCATCGCCAAGGGCTGCGAGCTTGCCGGCTGTGCGCTGATCGGGGGGGAGACCGCCGAGATGCCCGGCATGTATCCGCCCGGCGAATACGACCTGGCCGGCTTCGCCGTCGGTGCGGCTGAAAAATCGCGCCTGATCACGGGCGAACGGATCAAGCCGGGCGATGCCGTGCTCGGCCTGGCTTCGAGCGGACCGCACTCGAACGGTTATTCCCTGATCCGCAAGATCGTCGAGGTCAGCGGCGCCGATCTGGCCGGCGCCTTCCACGGCCGCAGCCTGGGCGAGACCCTGCTCGAACCGACCCGGATCTACGTCAAGCCCCTGCTCGCCCTGATGCAGGAGACCGAGGTCAAGGGCCTGGCCCATATCACCGGCGGCGGCCTTTTGGAGAACATCCCGCGCATCCTGGCCGAGGGCCTCACCGCCGTGCTCGACGCGCGGGCCTGGCACATGCCGCCGGTGTTCCAGTGGCTGATGGAACAGGGTCAGGTGGAGCTGCGCGAGATGCACCGCACCTTCAACTGTGGCATCGGCATGGTGGTGATCGTCGATGCCGCCGACGCCGATGCCGCCGCCCGTTTTCTCACCGATCGCGGCGAGACCGTGCATCGCCTGGGCCGCATCGAGCGACGCAGCGAGGGGCAGGCGCAGACCGTCGTGGTTTGATGAAGGCCGTCATCCTCATCTCCGGCCGCGGCAGCAACATGGAGGCCCTGCTGCGCGCCGGGCTGCCGGTTGAGTTCACCGCCGTCATCAGCAACAAGCCGCAGGCCCCAGGCCTGGCGATCGCGCGCGAACTCGGCGTCAAGACCGCGGTGCTCGAACACGAGGGCCATCCCAGCCGGGCGGCCTACGATGCGAAACTGGCCGAGCTGATCGACGCCCACCAGGCCGATCTCATTTGCCTGGCCGGTTTCATGCGCATCCTGAGCGATGATTTCGTCAATCGTTATGCCGGGCGCCTGATCAACATCCATCCCTCGCTCCTGCCCGCCTTCACCGGGCTCGATACCCATGCCCGGGCCCTGGCGGCGGGGGTCAAGCTGCACGGCTGCACGGTGCACTACGTCACCCCCGAGCTGGATGTCGGGCCGATCATCGTCCAGGCCGCCGTGCCGGTGCTCGAGGACGACACCCCCGAGACCCTGGGTGTGCGCGTGCTGGCGCAGGAACACCGGATCTATCCCCAGGCCGTGCGCTGGATCGCCGAAGGCCGGGTCGAGTTGACCGGCGACGGGCGGGCGCGGGTGCGCGCCGCCGGTACGCCCGACGCCGCTTTGATCTCGCCCCGGGGATAAAACCGTGGCGGCCCGGTTCGGCAAGCCGCCCTCACGCCGCCTGCTGGCCGCCCTGGCCGTCTCCCTTCTGCTGCATGTCTGGTTCACCGGCAGCCTGGATTTTTCCCGGCTGCCGGAGCCCCTCGCGCCGCCGCCGATCGAGGCGCGCCTGACCGGGCCGGCAACCACGCCGGCCCGGGCCGCACCCCCTGCCCAGGCGCGCATCCCGCGTTTGCCACCGGCCCAGACACAGGCCTTGGCGGCGCCGACGGCCGAGTCCGCCCCGCCCGAGACGGGTACGGCGCCGGCGGCGGCCGACCCGGCGCCCCCTGCTCAGACCGAGCCCGGGCCGGCGCTGGCGTCAGCCCCGGGCCCGGACGCCGCGCCGGCCCTGCCCGAGGCCTTCCGGATCCGCTTTTCGGTCCAGGGCAACGAGGGCGGGCTGGTGCTGGGACAACTGGAACACGTCTGGCAGCGCTCGGGCGATCACTATTCCCTGGTCGGCGTCGCCCGTGCCACCGGCCTGCTCGCCCTGTTCTATAGCGGTCTGCTGAGCCAGACCAGCACCGGGCGCATCACGCCGGAGGGTCTGCAGCCGGAGAGTTATTGGCTGCTGCGCGGCAAGCGCACCTACACGGCCGTGTTCGATTGGCCGCGCGCGACGGTGCGCCTGGGCACGCCCTACGGTGCCCTGACCCTCCAGCCCGGTACCCAGGACTTTCTGAGCGTGGTCTATCAGGTCGCGCTGTTCCCCCGGCCGGCGACGGGCACCGTGGTCGTGGTCAATGGCAAGCGGGCCCGGGAATACCACTATCAGGAACTGGGACGGGAGACCCTCAGGCTGCCGCTGGGCGAGGTGGAGACGCTGCGCCTGCGCATCGGCCAGGGCGGCCAGGCGGAGGATCTGGAATTGTGGCTGCGGGCGGAGCCGCCGCAGTTGCCGGTGAAGATGACCCTGGTCGACGAGAAGGGGCGCACCGGCGTACTGCTGGCCGAGGCGATCGAGTGAGAAAGCGTTAACCGCGAAGGGCGCAAAGAACGCCAAGATAAAACCAAATGGCTACGACCATCCCTTTGTGAATCCTGGCGCCCTGGGCGGTGAAACGGATTTTGACTTCAGTCTTCGATGCCAATGGCCGCGCGGGTGGTCATGGCCAGTTCCAGCGCCGCTTCCAACGTGGGCGCCAGACAGTTGTAGTGGCCCATCTTGCGGCCCGGCCGGGCCTCGGTCTTGCCATAAAGATGCAGCTGCACACCCGGATGCTTGAACAGCTCCAGCCAGCGCGGGCCATGGGCCCAGATATCGCCCAGCAGGTTGACCATCACCACCGGCGTGAGCAGACGGGTGTCGCCCAGGGGCAGGCCGGCGAGTGCCCGCACCTGCTGCTCGAACTGGTCGCAGACCGTGGCATCCAGGGTGTAGTGGCCACTGTTGTGCGGGCGCGGCGCCATTTCGTTGAACACGATGCGGCCGTCCTCGAGCACGAAGAACTCCACCGCCAGCACCCCGACGTAATCCAGGCCCTGGGCGATCCGGCGCGCCATGTCGCGCGCCTTGGCGGCGATGGCCTCGGGCACCCGGGCAGGCACGATGCTGATATCGAGGATACCGTGCCGATGTTGGTTCTCCGCCACGGGATAAACGGCGACCTCGCCCTGGGCGTTGCGCGCCAACACCACCGAGACCTCGCGCTCCAGCGGCAGGAAGCCCTCCAGCAGGCAGGGCACCGAGCCCAGTTGCTCGAAGGCGGCGACCAGTTCGTCCAGGCTGTTCACCCGGGCCTGGCCCTTGCCGTCGTAGCCCAGGCGCCGGGTCTTGAGCAGGGCGGGGGCGCCGATCATGGACCAGGCGTGGACCAGATCGCCGGCATCCTCGATGTTGGCGAAGGGTGCGGTGTCGCAGCCGAATGTCTGGGCCCTGGTTTTCTCCGCGAGGCGGTCTTGGGCGATGGCCAGGCAGGCGGCGGAGGGCGCGACCGGGCAGCGTTGGCTCAGGAACGCCAGGCTTTCGGCCGGTACATTTTCCCATTCGGTGGTCACCGCGTCGCAGGCCTGCGCCATGCGCTGCAGGGCATGCGGGTCGCGGTAGTCGGCACACAGGTGTTCGTCGGCCATCTGGCCGGCCGGGCTGGTGATGTCGGGGTCGAACACCACGACGCGATAGCCCATGGTGCGGGCGGCGATGGTGAACATGCGGCCGAGCTGGCCGCCGCCGAGCACGCCCAGGGTGGCGCCAGGAAGAAGTGGCGTGGCGCCGGGCAACAGCATCAGGCCTCCGGCAGCTGCATCGCCAGGACGGTATCGGTCTGCGCCTTGCGAAAGGCGGTGAGCTTGGCGCGGATGCCGCTGTCCTCATTGGCCAGCAGGGCGGCGGCGAACAGCGCCGCATTGGCGGCGCCCGCCTCGCCGATGGCGAAGGTGGCGACCGGAATGCCCTTGGGCATCTGCACGATGGAGAGCAGCGAGTCCAGGCCTTTCAAGGCCTTCGACATCACCGGCACGCCGAGTACCGGCAGGTGGGTCTTGGCCGCCACCATGCCGGGCAGATGGGCGGCACCACCCGCCCCGGCGATGATGCATTTCAGCCCCCGTTCGGCTGCGCTGCCGGCATAGTCGAACAAAAGGTCCGGCGTGCGGTGGGCCGAGACCACGCGCTTTTCGAACGGAATGCCGAATTGCTGCAACAGGTCGGCAGCGTGGCGCATGGTGTCCCAGTCGCTGGTGCTGCCCATGATCAGGCCGACGAGAGGTTTGGGCATAAGAGGCTCGCGCGATAGCCGTGGCGAAAGACGCAATGATACCGGCCTCGCCCGGCCCGATCAAAAACCGGCTGCGGGCGGCGCCGCTCAGAACGGCAGCGCGAGGTCGGGCCGGGCGGCCAGCAGCACCTGGCGGAAGGCCGCCTGGATGCGCGCGAGCGCGGCCTCGCTGTCGGCCTCGAAGCGCAGCACGATCACCGGCGTGGTGTTGGAGGCGCGCATCAGGCCGAAGCCGTCCGGGTATTCCACGCGCAGGCCGTCGATGGTGATGACGTTGGCGCCCTCGAACTTCGCGCTTTGTTGCAGCTGCGCGATCAGGGCGTGCGGCTCGCCTTCCTGCATCTTGATCTGCAGCTCCGGGGTGTTCACCGTGTCGGGCAGGCCGTGCAGGGTGGCGTTGATGTCGGCCTGCTTCGACAGGTATTCGAGCAGGCGGGCGCCGGCATACAGGCCGTCGTCGAAGCCGTACCAGCGCTCCTTGAAGAAGATGTGGCCGCTCATCTCGCCGGCCAGGAGGGCGCCGCTCTCCTTCATCTTGGCCTTGATGAAGGAATGGCCGGTCTTCCACAGCACCGGCTTGCCGCCGCGCTGCTCGATCCAGGGATAGAGCTGGCGTGTCGATTTCACGTCGAAAATGATCTGGGCACCGGGATTGCGCGAGAGCACGTCGTCGGCGAACAGCATGAGCTGGCGGTCGGGATAGATGATGTGGCCGTCCTTGGTCACCACGCCCAGGCGGTCGCCGTCGCCGTCGAAGGCCAGGCCGATCTCGGCCTCGCCGGTTTTGAGGTGGGCGATCAGATCCTGCAGGTTCTTCGGCACCGAGGGGTCGGGATGGTGGTTGGGGAAGTTGCCGTCGACCTCGCAGAACAGCTCCTCCACCTCGCAGCCCAGGGCACGGTAGAGCGCGGGCGCGAAGGCGCCGGGCACGCCGTTGCCGCAGTCGACCGCGATGCGCATGGGCCGCGCCAGTTTGACGTCGCCCACGATGCGCGCAATGTAGTCCTGGCCGATATCCTGCTGGCGATAGCCGCCGCTGCCCGAGACCAGATCGCCCTGCTCCAGGCGCCGGCGCAGGGCCTGGATGGTCTCGCCGGACAGGGTCTCGCCGCCCAGCACCATCTTCAGGCCGTTGTAGTCCGGCGGGTTGTGGCTGCCGGTCACCATCACCGCGGAATTCGTGCCCAGGTGATAGGCGGCGAAATAGGTCATCGGCGTGGCGACCATGCCGACGTCGATCACGTCGATGCCGGCGGCCTGGATGCCACGGGCCAGCGCGGCGGCCAGGCGCGGGCCGGACAGGCGGCCGTCGCGGCCGATGACGATGGCACGCTGCTGGCGCGCGGCGGCCTCGGAGCCGATGGCGCGACCGATCTGCTCGACGGCGTCTTCGGTCAGGGTCTGGTCGACGATGCCGCGGATGTCATAGGCCTTGAAGATGGCTGGGCTGGGTAAGGACATGGCGTTCTCCCGGATGAATGGGGAGATTGTAACGCGGCCGGCCAGGGCAAAAAAAAGCGGCATCGGAAACCCGATGCCGCTGGAAAAACCGCCATTGCGGCGGTCAGGGAGGTTCAGCAAAGCGTCATAAACTTGAAATGAAATATAGCATATCGATCATTAATCAACCACGCTCTTGAATAGTCTGATCAGACTACCTGGCTGTCTTAAATATATCCGTGACTGCCTGAATTCGCAGCGTAATCCCGCCCACGGCCGAGGGCAAGCATTTCTAATGCAAGGCGGCGATCGCCGTCGACCCCTCTGCGATCTCGACCACAGCGGGTGAGGCGTGATGCAGCACCAGGCGCCAGCCCTGGGCGGTGCGGCGATAGACATTGGTCGCCAGCATGGGCGGGCGCGGCTTGGCCTCGCCGGCGACCTGAATGTGTTCGTACAGCACGCTCACCGCCAGATCGGCCGACTGCACCATTTGCACCGGTTCGCGCGTGAAGCGCAGGCGCAGTTCGGAGGCGAAGATCTCGCGCCAGCCCCGGCTGACCTCGGCCAGGCCGCTCACCGCCCGACCCATGGGGTGGATGCAGGTGATATCGGCCGCGGCATCCCACACTTGCATCATGGCCATGGCGTCGGCCTGCTCGAAGGCTGCGTAAAAGGCCGCCTCGGCGGCTTCCGGCGTGGCGAACTGGCTGGGTTCGGTCGGCTTCATCGGCTTGCTTTTCTGGCGATCGCCCTCATAAAATCAAGACTGGTCTATCCGGAAACGGATCCTTGCCCGGCGCGCGCGTACGGGTTCCGCGAGTACATCATGTCCGATCTTACCGCCCTGCTGGAAAAATACAGCAAGCCGGGGCCGCGCTACACCTCCTATCCCACGGCCCCCTATTTCCATCCCGGCTTCACCGAGCAGGACTGGCGCGCCGAGCTCGCGGCCTCGCAGGACCTGGAGCGCGGTCTCTCGCTCTATTTTCACATCCCCTTCTGCGACACGCTCTGCTACTACTGTGGCTGCAATATGGTGGCGACCGGCGATTACGCCAAGGCCATGTCCTATCTCGACTATCTGGAAAAGGAGATGGCCACGGTGGCGGCCCTGGCCGATCCGGCGCGCCGGGTCGAACAGTTGCACTGGGGCGGCGGCACGCCGACGTATCTCAAGCCGGCCGAAATTCTGCGCCTGGGTCGGGCCATCCGCCAGCAGTTCAGGATCGCCGACGACGCCGAGATGGGCTGCGAGGTCGATCCGCGCGAGCTGACGGCCGAGCATTTCGCCGCCCTGCGCGAGGTCGGCTTCAACCGCCTGTCCATGGGCGTGCAGGACCTGGACGAGCGGGTGCAGAAGGCGGTCAACCGCATCCAGCCGGCCGCCCTGATCGACCAGGTCTACGGCTGGGCCCGGGCCCACGGCTTTGCCAGCATCAACATGGATCTGATCGTCGGCCTGCCGCATCAGACGGTGGCGAGCTTTGCCAAGACCCTGGACCAGGTGCTCATCTGGTCGCCCGACCGGCTGGCGGTGTTCTCCTATGCCCACGTGCCCTGGCTGAAAAAGCACCAGAAGCTGATCGACGAGACCGCGCTGCCCAGCTTCGCCACCCGGCTCGAACTGCAGCAGCTGATCTACGACCGGCTGGGCGCGGCCGGCTACGTCAACATCGGCCTGGATCACTTCGCCAAGCCGACCGACGAGATGGTCAAGGCGCAGCAAAACAGGACCCTGTGGCGCAATTTCCAGGGCTATACCACGCACAAACACTGCGACATCTACGCCTTCGGCGCCTCGGCCATCAGCCAGACGCCGGCGGTCTACGTGCAGAACGAAAAAAACGTGAAGGCTTACCAGGCCAAGGTGGCGGCCGGCGGGCTGGCGGTGGAGCGCGGCCTGCGGCTGTCGCGCGACGACCAGATCCGGCGCGATGCCATCACCAAGGTCATGTGCGACCTGGAGCTGGACAAGGCGGAATTCGAAAAGCGCTGGGGGGTGAACTTCGGCGACTACTTCGCCGACGCCTTGGCCGACCTGGAGCCGATCCAGGCCGACGGCCTGGTGCAGCTGGAGCCGGGCCGGATCGCCGTGACCGACAAGGGCCGGCTGTTTCTGCGCAACATCGCCATGTGCTTCGACGCCTATCTCAGGCAGGCGGACACCGAGAAGCCGCGTTACTCCCGAACCGTCTGAGGCTCAGTGATGGCCGGCGACCGGCCCACCCTTGAGCCGGTACAGGGTGCCGCAATAGGGACAGCGTGCCTCGCCCTTGGCTTCGATCGGCAGAAACACCCGGGGGTGGGCGTTCCACACCGTTTCCGCCGGCAACGGGCAGTGCAGCGGCAGGTCCTTCTCGCTGACCTCGACAACGCGTTCGGTGTGCAGGGTCTGGCTCATTGCGCGTCCTTTCAAACGTGGGACAGCCAATCGGCGTGCTTGCTCGCGCGGCCGTGCACGCAGTCGAAATACATGGCTTGCAGTTTGGTGGTGATCGGACCGCGCCTACCCTCGCCGATAGTGCGGTTGTCCAGTTCGCGGATCGGGGTGACCTCGGCGGCGGTGCCGGTGAAAAAGGCCTCGTCGGCGGCATAGACCTCGTCACGCGTGATGCGCTTTTCGATCACGGGGATACCCAGCTCGCCGGCGAGCTGGATGATGGTGTCGCGCGTGATGCCCTCCAGGGCGCTGGTCAGTTCCGGTGTGTAGAGCTTGCCGCGGCGGATGATGAAGATGTTCTCGCCCGACCCCTCGGCCACAAAGCCGTCGACGTCGAGCAGCAGGGCCTCGTCGTAGCCGTCGTGCTCGGCCTCGCGGTGGGCGAGGATGGAGTTCATGTAGTTGCCGTTGGCCTTGGCCTTGCACATGGTGATGTTGACGTGGTGCCGGGAGAAGGAGGAGGTCTTGACCCGGATGCCCTTCTCCAGGGCCTCCTGGCCGAGATAGGCACCCCAGGGCCAGGCCGCGACGATGACGTGGGTGGACAGGGTCTTGGCCGAGATGCCCATGGCCTCGGCGCCGTAGAAGGCCATCGGCCGCAGATAACCGGATTCCAGCTGGTTCGCCCGCACCACTTCCAGCTGGGCCGCATTCAGGGTTGCCTTGTCGAACGGCATCTTCATGCCCAGGATGTGGGCCGAGCGGAACAGGCGGTCGGTATGCTCCTGCAGGCGGAAGATGGCCGGGCCTTTGTCGGTCTTGTACGCGCGCACGCCCTCGAACACGCCCATGCCGTAGTGCAGGGTGTGGGTCAGGACATGGGTGGTGGCCTCGCGCCAGGGCACCAATTTGCCGTCATACCAGATGAAACCGTCGCGGTCGGCCATGGACATGATGCGAAACTCCTGGGAATGCTGCGAAAAGCGGCATTCTACCGTAATCGGCGGCGCCGCCGTATGGGGCGAACGGGATGGGCCGGGAATCAGAGGGGCGCGCCCGGACGGTCGGCCGGTTTGACAGCCTGGCGGCTTTTGGTCACATTCGAGCCCGGTGCATAGAAGGGCCGGCCACGCCGGGGTTCGCGATGTTAGGCATGTTCGATCATGAAGACGCTCTGGACCGGCTGGGTTCGAATGCCAATCTGGCCGACAAGCTGAGCTATATCCACCAGGTCCTCAAGGCGCGTTTCCCTTTCCTCGACCGGATCGCCTGCGCCATCCACGACCCCAAGACCGACCTGCTCAAGACCTTCCTCAGCAGCGGGCCGGACACCCCGCTGGCCCATTACCAGGCCAGGCTGGCGGAATCGCCCTCGCTGCTCGAGATCGTCGAGGCCCGGCGGCCGCGGGTGGTGAACGATCTGGCCATCTTCCGCTTCAGCCAGCACGACCACGCCCGGAAGATCGACGCGGCCGGCTATCGTGCCAGCTACACCATGCCCATGTACAGCCGGGGCGAGTTCTTCGGCTTCGTCTTCTTCAATTCCATGCAGGAAGGCGTGTTCAGCGAGGAGGTGCTGCACCAGATCGACCCCTTCGGGCACCTGATCTCGCTCACCATCATCCAGGACCTGAGCGCCCTGCGCACCCTGCTCGCCTCGGTCAAGACCGCGCGCGACATGATGCATGCGCGCGATTCCGAGACCGGCGCCCACCTCGACCGCATGTCGCGCTATGCCCGCCTGATCGCACGCAGTCTGGCCGACAAGTATGGCCTGGACGACGAACGGATCGAACACATCTTCGTCTTCTCGCCCCTGCACGACGTGGGCAAGATCGGCATCCCGGACGACATCCTGCTCAAGGCGGGCAAGCTGACCGAGGCCGAGTACGAGGCGATGAAGGGCCACGCCGCCCGCGGCCGGGAACTGATCGACGCCATGCTGGGCAATTTCGACCTGGGCCAGCAGCCCCATATCGACGTCCTGCGCAACATCGCCGAGCTGCATCACGAGGCCTACGACGGCAGCGGCTATCCCTATGGCCGCAAGGGCGATGAGATCCCGATCGAGGCGCGCATCGTCGCCGTGGCCGACGTGTTCGACGCCCTGACCAGCCGCCGGCCCTACAAGGCGGCCTGGAGCAACGACGAGGCCTTCGCCCTGCTCAAGCAATTGAGCGGGGTCAAGCTCGACCCCGACTGTGTCGAGGCCCTGAGCGCCAACCGGGCCGAGGTGGAGGAGATCCAGCGGCGCTTTGGCGAGGACCCGCTCGGCGCTTAAGCTTCACCGAACACGGCCTGCCAGAGGCGCCTGACCGCGGCCGCGGTCTCGGCCACCTGGGCCGGTTCCACCCTGGCGTATTCCGCGCCCTGCAATTTCACCTGATGCTGCAGGCGGCGCAGCTCGCGGTAGGCGTCGGCCGCCGGCAGGGCGATCTCGGCCGGCACCAATCCCAGCTCGCTCGCGCGCCTGAGCAGGGCGATGTTGCCGATGTTGGCCGTCAGCTCGGGGTGGCGGGCGGCCTCGGCCAACACCAAAAACTGCACGGCGAATTCCAGGTCGACCAGGCCGCCGGCATCGTGCTTGAGGTCGAACAGCGGACCGGGATTGGGGTGGCCCTCGTGCATCTTCTGGCGCATCGCCAGCACGTCCTGCTTCAATTTGGCCCGGTCGCGTGCCTGGCAGAGCACGCTCTGGCGAATGGCATCGAAGCGGCGGCCGACGGCGGCATCGCCGCAGACGAAGCGGGCGCGGGTCAGGGCCTGATGCTCCCAGGTCCAGGCGTGATGCAACTGGTAGTCCTCGAAGGCCTCGGTGCTGCTGACCAGCAGGCCGGCCGCGCCGTCCGGCCGCAGCCTGAGGTCGGTCTCGTACAGGGCGCCGGCCCCGGTCATGGTGGTCAGCCAGGTGTTCAGTCGCTTGGCCAGCTTGGCGTAGATCGCCTGGGCGTCGGGGTGGGGGTCGTCGTAAAGGAAGACCAGGTCCAGATCGGAGGCATAGCCCATCTCCTTGCCCCCCAGCTTGCCGTAGGCAATGATCGCGAAGGCCGGCCGCTCCCGGTGCCTGTCCGGCAGGCCGGCCCAGACCAGCTCCAGGGTCTCGGCCAGGATCAGGTCGGCCAGATCGGCCAGGTGGTCGGACAGCTTTTCGATCGTCCACAAGCCGGCCAGGTCCTGGGCCAGCAGGCGGAAGGTCTCGGCCTGCTTGAACTGACGCAGCTCGTCCATCTGGCGCTCGACATCGCCGGCGAAGCCGGCCAGGCGCTGGTGCAGCTCGGCCCGCTTCTGGGCCCAGTCGGGCGCGGCGAACAGGGCGCGGGCATCGAGCAGTTCATCCAGGAGATGGGGCTGGCGGCTGAGATACTGCGCCGCCCAGGGGCTGGCGCTGAGCATCTTGGCCACCTGGTTCAGGCTCTGCGGGTATTCGCGCAGGAGGGCGAGATAGGGCGCCCGGCGGCCGATCGCCTCGAGCAGGGCGAGGATGCGGCTCAAGGTCGCCTCGGCATTGGGAAAATGGCCGGCCAGCTCGATCAGGGGCGGCAGCAGGCTGTCGAGCGCGTTCTTGCTGTCGGCGGGCAGTTGTTGGTAGCGCTGACTGCGGCGGAAGGCTTGCAGTTGCTCGAGGGCAGCCCGGGGTTCGTGGTAGCCCAGCTCGGCCAGCGTGGCCTCGGCCGCCGCCTCCGGCAGCTCGCACAGCCCGGCCAGGGGGTGGCTCGACTGGTCCTCCTGGGGCGCGCCGAAGACCTGCTCGAACTGGCCGCTCACCTTGCGCCGCAGCGGTTCCAGCCGCTCCAGCAGGGCGCCGTAGTCGGCGCAGCCCATGGCCTCGGCCAGCAGGGCCTGCTCCTCCGGGCTGTGCGGCAGGGTCTGGGTCTGGGCGTCGTCGCGGTATTGCAGGCGGTGTTCCAGATTGCGCAGGAAGACATAGGCCGCCTCCAGTTCGCTGGTGATGGCCTCGGGCATCAGCTCGAAGGCGGCCAGTTGGTGCAGGATGGTGCGGGTGGGCCGGGCCCGCAGCGAGGGCTGCTTGCCGCCACGGATCAACTGGAACACCTGGGCGATGAATTCCACCTCGCGGATGCCGCCCGGCCCCAGTTTGATGTTGTCGGCCAGGTCGCGCCGGGCCACCTCGCGCCGGATCTGGGCATGCAACTCGCGCATCGCCTTGAGCGCCCCGAAATCGAGGTACTTGCGGAAGACGAAGGGCAGCCGCAGCGCCTCCAGTTCCTCGATGCGCTCGCCCGTGATGGCGCGGGCCTTGATCCAGGCGTAGCGCTCCCATTCCCGCGCCTGGGTGTAGAAATAGTCTTCCAGCATGGCGAAGCTGGAGACCAGCGGCCCGGAGTCGCCATAGGGCCGCAGGCGCATGTCGACCCGAAACACGAAGCCGTCGCCGGTCAGCTCGCCGATGGCGTTGATCAGGCGCTTGCCCAGGCGGGTGAAGAATTCGAAATTGCTCAGTTTGCGCGGTCCCTCGGTCTGGCCGTCTTCGGGAAAGACGAAGATCAGGTCGATGTCGGACGAGGCGTTGAGCTCGCCGCCACCCAGCTTGCCCATGCCGACCACGATCAGCTGCTGGGGCCGGCCCGCCGCATCGAGCGGCTGACCATGGAGGGCGGCCAGATCGGCCTGCAGCCAGCCCAGGGCCTGCTGCAGCGCCAGTTCGGCCAGGTCGGTCAGGGTGCGAGTGACCTCGGCCAGGTCGGCCCGGCCCGACAGGTCGCGCACGATCACCCGACACATGACCTCCTGGCGCAGCCGGCGCAGGGCCTGTTTGAGCCCGGCCTCGTCGGTCCAGGGCTGGCCGGCCAGCCGGGCGGCCATCTCGGCCCGGCTGAAAGGTTGGTCCAGACCGGCTGCCAGTGCGGCCCGCAGTTCCGGCAGCGCGGCCAGCCGGCCCTGCAGATAGCGGCTGTATCGGCTGGCGAGATCGATCGATTCTTGCGGCGAAGGCGCGGACATAAAATAATGGTCGCTTCACAATGGGTTGCCAGGCGACATTATTCCCCGAGGCAGCCCCCTCTGGAACCCGCAGGAGAGTGCGCGCATGAGCAACATCGAATCCGTCTTGCAAGAAAAACGTGTCTTCCCGCCCTCGGCCGAATTCATGGCTCAGGCCAATGTCGCGGGCATGGCCGCCTATCAGGCGCTGGTGGCCAAGGCGGCGGCCGACTACGAGGGGTTCTGGGGTGAACTGGCGCGCCAGCACATCACCTGGAGCAAGCCCTTCAGCCAGGTGCTGGACGAAAGCGGCGCGCCTTTCTACAAGTGGTTCCAGGACGGCGAACTCAACGTCTCCTACAACTGCCTGGACCGCCACCTGCCGGCCCGTGCCAACAAGACCGCGCTGATCTTCGAGGCCGACGACGGCACGGTGACCCGCGTCAGCTACCAGGAGCTGTACCACCGGGTCTGCCAGTTCGCCAATGGCCTGAAGAGCCTGGGCGTGGTCAAGGGCGACCGGGTCATCATCTACATGCCGATGAGTATCGAGGCCGTGGTCGCCATGCAGGCCTGCGCCCGCATCGGCGCCATCCATTCCGTGGTGTTCGGCGGTTTCTCGGCCAAGGCCCTGCACGAGCGCATCCAGGAC
This sequence comes from Thiobacillus sp. UBA2597, assembly GCA_002339725.1. Classification (GTDB taxonomy): domain Bacteria; phylum Pseudomonadota; class Gammaproteobacteria; order Burkholderiales; family Thiobacillaceae; genus Sulfuritortus. The sequence goes on along the minus strand of DDKN01000059.1, from coordinate 11,979 downwards.
GCCCGGGCCAAGGTGGTGGTCACCGCCGACGAAAGCTTGCGCGGCGGCAAGGCGGTGCCGCTCAAGGCCGCGGTGGACGAGGCCATGGCCATGGGCGATGTCGACAACGTGCAGAAGATCGTGGTCTACCGGCGCTCCGGCGCCGCCATCCCAATGATGGCCGGGCGCGACCTCTGGTGGCACGAGCTGGTCGAGGGCCAGGCCGACACCTGCGCGGCGGTGCCGATGAACGCCGAGGACCCGCTGTTCATCCTCTACACCTCCGGTTCCACCGGCAAGCCCAAGGGCGTGCAGCACGCCACCGGGGGCTATCTGCTCGGCGCCATCCTGTCCATGCTGTGGGTGTTCGACGCCAAGCCCGAGACCGATGTCTACTGGTGCACCGCCGACGTCGGCTGGATCACCGGTCACACCTATGTCGCCTATGGCCCGCTCGCCCTGGGCATGACCGAGGTGATTTTCGAGGGCGTGCCGACCTATCCCGATGCCGGCCGCTTCTGGCAGATGATCGCCAAGCACAAGGTCACCACCTTCTACACCGCGCCCACCGCGATCCGCTCGCTGATCAAGCTGGGCGGCGAGCTGCCGAAACAGCACGACCTGTCCAGCCTGCGCTTGCTCGGCACCGTGGGCGAGCCGATCAACCCCGAGGCCTGGATGTGGTACTACGAAGTGGTCGGCCAGAAACGCTGCCCCATCGTCGACACCTGGTGGCAGACCGAGACCGGCTCCAACATGATCTCGCCCCTGCCCGGCGCCACCCCGATCAAGCCCGGCACCTGCACCCTGCCGCTGCCCGGCATCATGGCCGATGTGGTGGACGAGCACGGTCATCCGGTGCCACAGGGTTCCGGCGGCTATCTCGTGATCAAGCGCCCCTTCCCCTCGCAACTGCGCACCCTCTGGGGCGACCCGGAGCGGTTCAAGAAGACCTATTTTCCCGAGGAACTGGGCGGCAAGGTCTATCTGGCGGGCGATTCGGCGCGGCGCGACGAGGACGGCTATTTCTGGATCATGGGCCGGATCGACGACGTGCTCAATGTCTCCGGCCATCGCCTGGGCACCATGGAGATCGAGTCGGCCCTGGTCGCCAACCCGCTGGTGGCCGAGGCGGCGGTGGTGGGCAAGCCGCACGAGATCAAGGGCGAGGCCGTGGTGGCCTATGTCGTGTTGAAACGGGCACGGCCAACCGGTGAGGAAGCGAAAAAGATCGTGGCCGAACTGCGCGACTGGGTGGGCAAGGAGATCGGCCCGATCGCCAAGCCGGACGAGATCCGCTTCGGCGACAACCTGCCCAAGACCCGCTCGGGCAAGATCATGCGCCGCCTGTTGCGCGCCATCGCCAAGGGTGAGGAGATCACCCAGGACGTGAGCACATTGGAGAATCCTGCCATTCTCGATCAACTGAAGGAGGCGGTGGCGTGAGCGCGTCGGAAAACGGGCAGCGCCGGCGCATCCCGCGCGGTCCCGTGCTCCTGATTTTGGCCATCCTGCTCATGCTGGGCTGGCTGGCCTGGCTGGTGCGCCAGCCGCCGCGGCCGTTGCCCGAGGTGCCACCGCACAAGGCGATCCCGCCCGATCTGCCGCATCCGCAGGACCCGCGTCTGCGCCCCGCGCCAGGCGATGGTCCGGCGCAAAACCCGCAGTAACCCTCGATAGGGAGGCGCCATGAAGACCGACAGCCAGTATTTCAAATTCGTCGCGGGGCTTCTCAAGCTGATGGTGGACAAGGGTGGCTCCGACCTCTTCGTCACCGTCGGCGCGCCGCCTTCGATCAAGCTGCACGGCGAGATGACCCCGGTCAACAACAGCCCGGTCACGCGCGAGCAGGCCGAGGAGCTGGTCGCCTCGGTGATGAACGACAAGCAGCGCCAGGAGTTCCAGGAGACCCACGAGTGCAACTGGGCGATCAGCCTGGACGGCATCGGCCGTTTCCGGATGAACGCCTACGTCCAGCGCGGCTCGCCCGGCTTCGTGGCGCGCACCATCAACACCACCATCCCCAATTTCGACAGCCTGGGCCTGCCGCCGGTGCTCAAAGACGTGATGATGGAAAAGCGCGGCCTGGTGCTGATGGTGGGGGGGACCGGTTCGGGCAAGTCGACCAGCCTGGCCGCCATGCTCGATCATCGCAACACCAATTCGCGCGGCCACATCATCTCGGTCGAGGACCCGATCGAGTTCGTCCACCCGCACAAGGGCTGCCTGGTGATGCAGCGCGAGGTGGGGGTGGATACCGACAGCTGGTTCGCCGCCCTGAAGAACACCCTGCGCCAGGCGCCCGATGTGATCCTGATCGGCGAGATCCGCGACCGCGACACCATGGACTACGCCATCGCCTTCGCCGAGACCGGCCACCTGTGTCTGGCCACGCTGCACGCCAACAACTCCAACCAGGCGCTGGACCGGATCATCAACTTCTTCCCGATCGACCGGCGCGACCAGCTGCTGATGGACCTGTCGCTCAACCTCAAGGCCCTGATCTCCCAGCGCCTGATCCCCAAGAAGGGCGGCGGGCGGGTGCCGGCGGTGGAGATCATGATCAACTCGCCCCTGATCTCCGACCTCATCCTCAAGGGCGAGGTGCACGAGATCAAGCCGATCATGGCCAAGTCGCGCGACCACGGCATGCAGACCTTCGACCAGGCCCTGTTCGATCTGGCCATGGCCGGCCAGATCGAGCGGGAGACCGCCCTGCGTTACGCCGATTCCTACAACGACCTGCGCCTGATGTTCAAACTGCACGGCGGCGACGAGGGCGAGGAAGACAAGACCAAGGACCTGTCCATCGTCTGACCGGCCTGCCGATAACCCCGGCTGGGCCAAGGTTGACCCTGGCCGGATGGGCGCCGACAATAGCCGGACTAGCCATCCTGCCTGGAGAAAAAAGTGAGCGATGCCGAACTGACCAAGGAGCAGCAGATCCTGCGCGCCATGCGCAAGACCCTGGGCTCGATCGTGAAGGACACCGCGCCGCGCGACGGCGTGCCCAGTCCGCTGTCCGACCTGACCGTGGAGAACATCCGCATGTGTTTCGGCCTGATCGCCGCGCGCGAAGCCGAGTTGGCCGAGGCCCTGGGCCTGGCGCGCAACGAGCGCCCGTTCTACGCCGACGAGGAGCCCAACGCCAAGGTCCTGCAATTCAGCCCGACCGGCGGCAAGAAGCCCAACTGAACCGGATACGACCATGGCCGAGGCGATCTCCACCCTGGTGTCGGATGCCGAGGGCGCGGTCGTGCAAACCGTCTATTGCGTGATCTACGCGCCCAAGCTCGGCAACCGCAAGCGGTTTCCGGAGGGCGTGGTCACCGTACATGCCTCCGAGGCCTCGGCCCGGGCGGCCGCCAGGCCCGAGGCGGGTTACCACGCGGCCATTGCCACCGGCCCCTCCCGGTCCTCCGAAGGCTTTCGCCTGTTCTATCTGGTGCGCTGGCTGGACTGAACCGACACGCCGTTTTCCTTCCCTGCACAGAGGACGCAGCATGAGCGACGCATTGGATTATCTGGTCAAGGTGCGCGGCGATGCGCTCGGGCACTACTTCAAGTTCCTCAAGGATGCCGGCAAGCACCTCGATCCCAAGACGCGCGACCTGATCTCGGTCATCACCAAGGTCCACGCCCAGACTGAGAGCGGCTTCAGGCAATACCTGACCCGGGCCCTGCGCGAGGGCTGCACGCCGATGGAGGTGATCGACGCCCTGCTCATGGCCTTCCCGGCCCTGGGCCTGGCCAAGATCGTCTGGGCCACCGAGATCCTGCTCGAGATGGACCTGCCGGAATTCTCGCCCGAACTGATCAATGCCCAGCCGCAATGGCGCGACGTGATGGCGGTGGCCGACATCGCCAGCGGCGAGGTCAAACGGGTGGATTGTGGCGCCCGCTCGGTCTTTGTCTATCGCGAGGGCGAGACCTTCAAGGTCTACGACTCGCACTGCCCGCACCAGGTGACCAACATCCCGCAGCTGGCCTGCGAGGGCAAGACCCTGACCTGTCCCAAGCATCACTGGAAGTTCGACATCACCACCGGTGCCTGCATCGAGAAGGGCAAGCATCCGCTCAAGGAATTCGCCAACAAGGTGGAGGGCGGGCGCCTGCTCGCCTGGTGGTGACGCCGGCTCAAGCCGGACCGAAGCGTTCGAGCCAGAGCAGGCCCATCACCGTCTTGCCCTCGCAGATGCGGCCGTCGCCCACCATCGCCAGGGCCTCGGCCAGCGGCACCCGCAACAGTTCCAGGAACTCGTCGTGGTCGGGCGCGTCCCCCACGTGCTCCAGGCCGCTCGCCCGATAGAACACTAGGCGTTCGTCCGAATAGCCGATGCAGGGATAGAAGGTGGCGAGATACTGCCAGACCTCGGCCCGGTAGCCGGTCTCTTCCAGGAGTTCGCGCTGGGCGCATTCCAGTTCGCTTTCGTTCGGGTCGAATTTGCCCGCCGGCAGTTCCAGGAAATCGCGTCGCAGGGGATAGCGATGCTGGCGTTCGAGCAGCACATCGCCGTTGTCGAAGAGCGGGATGATCACCGCCGCGCCCGGATGGATCAGGTATTCCCGGCTCGATTCTTTGCCGTTGGGCAGGCGCACCCGGTCGCGCTTGGCGTGCAGCAGGCGGCCTTGATACACGGTCTCGGAGCTCAGGGTGTGTTCGGTCAGGTCGGGTCGGCTCATACGGGCCTCCTGTGGGCAAAGCCGCAGTATAGTCAGGCCGTGCCTGCCGCAGGAGGCGGAATGGGTTTAGCATAGCCGAAGCCGCCTTCGGGAATTCACCGGCCAGAGCCAGGCCATCTGCAGACCAAGGAGACCGCCATGCCGCAAACCAAGATCCTGCTCGACGAATCCGACATCCCCAGCCACTGGTACAACGTGGTGGCGGACATGCCCAATCCGCCGGCGCCGCCGCTGGGGCCGGACGGCAAGCCGGTGGCGCCGGAGCGCATGCTGGCCATCTTCCCGGGCAACATCCTGGAGCAGGAGATGTCGCGTGAGCGCTGGATCCCGATCCCCGAGCCCGTGCGCGACATCTATCGCCTGTGGCGCCCCTCGCCCCTGATACGCGCGCACCGGCTGGAGGCCGTGCTGGGCACCCCGGCCAAGATCTATTTCAAATACGAAGGGGTGTCGCCGGCCGGCTCGCACAAGCCCAATTCCGCGGTGCCCCAGGCCTATTACAACCAGGTGGCGGGCATCAAGCGGCTGACCACCGAGACCGGCGCCGGCCAGTGGGGGTCCAGCCTGGCGTTGGCCGGCCAGATGTTCGGCCTGGCGGTACGGGTCTACATGGTCAAGGTGAGCTATCACCAGAAGCCGTTTCGCCGTTCCATGATGCAAACCTGGGGCGCCGAGGTGTTCGCCAGCCCGACCGACATGACCCAGGCCGGACGCGGCATCCTGGCGCAGGATCCGGACAATCCGGGCAGCCTGGGCATCGCCATCTCCGAGGCGGTGGAGGAGGCGGCCTCGCGCGCCGATACCAATTACGCCCTGGGCTCGGTGCTCAATCACGTGCTGCTGCACCAGACGGTGATCGGCCTCGAGGCCAAGAAGCAATTCGAGCAGGTGGGTGATTACCCGGACATGATCTTCGCCCCCTGCGGCGGCGGCTGCAATTTCGCCGGTGTCTCCTTCCCCTTTTTCGCCGACAAGGCGGCCGGCGACAAGCGGGCGCAGAAGCTGCGCTTCGTCGCGGTCGAGCCGGCCTCCTGCCCGACCTTGACCAAGGGGGTGTATGCCTATGACTACGGCGACGTCTCCGGCTACACGCCGCTGATGAAGATGTACACCCTGGGCCACGACTTCATGCCGCCTGGCATTCATGCCGGCGGCCTGCGCTATCACGGCGATTCACCCCTGGTATCCCAGCTCTACCACGAGAAGCTGATCGAGGCAGTGGCCGTGCCCCAGCTGGCCACCTTCGAGGCCGGGGTCACCTTCGCCCGGGCCGAGGGCATCATTCCGGCGCCCGAGTCATGCCATGCCATCCGGGCCTGCATCGACGAGGCCCTGCGCTGCAAGGCGAGCGGCGAGCCGAAGACGCTGCTGTTCAACCTGTCGGGCCACGGCCATTTCGACATGGCCTCCTATGACAAGTATTTCGCCGGCGAACTGGAGGACTACGACTATCCTGAGGAGGCCATCCAGGCGGCCCTGGAGCGCTTGCCCAAGGTTGCCGCCTGAGGCTTGGAAACGGCCGCCGGATCGGGCGGCCTGCCGGCCGCGGCGTTGGCGTCAGCTTGCGCGCTTCAGGGGTGCCCAGGCCGCCGTCCGCAACGGCTCAGTCGCCGCTCCGGCCGCGGACCGCGATGCCGGCCTGGCCGGCGAATTCCAGCATGCGGTTGATCGAATGCACGGCCTTGACCCGGATCGCTTCCGGCACATGGATCTCATTGCGCCCGGTGATCAGGGTCTGCTCCAGCCGGCTCAGCCAGTTCATGGCCATCCAGGGGCAGTGGGCGCAGGATACGCAGGTGGCACCCTTGCCGCCGCTGGGCGCTTCCAGCAACAGTTTGTTCGGCGCCACCTCGTGCATCTTGTGGAAGATGCCGATGTCGGTGGCGACGATGAAGCTCGGGTTGGGCAACTGCTGCACGGCCTTGATCAATTGCGTGGTCGAGCCCACCACGTCGGCCAGGGCGATCACCTCGGGCGGCGATTCCGGGTGCACCAGGATCGCCGCCTCGGGATGCCGGGCCTTGAGTTCGCGGATGCCCTCGACCTTGAATTTCTCGTGTACGACGCAGGAACCCTGCCACAGCACCATGTCGGCGCCGGTGGTCCGCTGCACATAGTCGCCCAGGTAGCGGTCGGGCGCCCAGATGATCTTCTCGCCTCTGTCCTTCAGGTGCTGCACCACGGGCACGGCGATGCTGGAAGTCACCATCCAGTCGGCGCGCGCCTTCACCGCGGCCGAGGTGTTGGCGTAAACCACCACCGTGCGGTCGGGATGCTGGTCGCAGAAGGCGGCGAACGCGTCGGCCGGGCAGGACAGGTCGAGCGAGCACTCGGCGCGCAGGTCCGGCATCAGCACCCGCTTTTCCGGGTTGAGGATCTTGGCCGTCTCGCCCATGAAGCGCACGCCGGCCACGATCAGGGTCTTGGCCTTCGAGGCGTGGCCGAAGCGGGCCATCTCCAGCGAGTCGGACACGCAGCCGCCGGTCTCGATGGCCAGGTCCTGCATCTCGCCCGCGGTGTAATAGTGCGCCACCAGCACCGCATCCTGTTCCTTCATCAATTGCTTGATCCGGCGCTTGAGTGCGTCGCGCTGGGCGGGGGTGAGCGCTTCCTCCTCGATCGGGGGCACCTCGCCGACGGGATGCGCGGCCGGTGGAATGATGGTTTGCAGGGCAGCCATGGAACGATGTTCAGGAAAAAGCGAATGGAGTTACCAATGATAGCGTTCCGGGGCGATTCCTGCCGAATGGGCTCGAGTAAAATAGGGTTATGCGGCAGCTCATCCTCGATATCCGTCCGGATGCCCCACCCCAGTTCGACAACTTCCTGCCCGGCCAGAATGCCGAGGCGGTCGATGCCCTGATCCGCTTCGCCGGCGGCCAGGCGGCCGAGCCGCTGATCTATCTTTGGGGCGAGACCGGCAGCGGCAAGAGTCACCTGCTTCGGGCCTGCACCGCTGCGGTGCCGGGCGGCGTCTATCGGCCCGGCGCACCCCTGCCCGAAAGCCTGCCGCCGCTCTTGGCGGTGGACGATGTCGATGCGCTCGGGCCCGAGGCCCAGGTCGGGCTGTTCGATTTGATCAATCAGGCGCGCGAAGGTGCGGGCCGCATCGTCGCGGCCGGCAGTCTGCCGCCGGCGCGTCTGGCCCTGCGCCGGGACCTGACCACCCGCCTGGGCTGGGGCCTGGTGTTCGGACTCAGGCCCCTGACCGACCAGGAACGCGCCGCCGCCCTGCGCAGCCGGGCCGCCGCGCGCGGCATGCATCTGCCGGACGAGGTCGCGGCGTATCTGCTGAACCATTGCCGACGCGACCTGCCGGGGCTGCTCGCCACCCTGGATGCGCTCGACCTGTTCTCCCTGAGCCGCAAGCGGGCGGTGACCCTGCCGCTGCTGCGCGAGTTTTTGCAGCAATCCGGTTGATGCATCTTTGGGTCGCGGTCAGCCATCATGGCCTGGGCCACCTGGCCCAGGTGGCGCCGGTCCTCAACCGGCTGGCTGTGCTGCGGCCCGAGCTGCGCTTCTCCCTGTACAGCGCCCTGCCGCGAGCGGTTCTGGCGGCACGCATCGCGCCGCCCTTCGACCAGATCTGCGAGCCGGCCGATTGCGGTATGGCCATGCACGACGCCCTGCGGGTCGACCGGGCGGCGAGCCTGGCCTGCTATCGCGCGTTCCATCGCGACTGGCCGCAGCGGCTGGCGGCGGAGGCCGCACGTCTGCGCGCCCTGGCGGTCGATGCCGTGCTGAGCGATGTCGCCTATCTGCCGCTGGCGGCGGCGCAACACAGCGGGCTGCCTTCGGCGGCCATGTGCTCGCTCAACTGGGCGGACATCGCCGAGGCCTATCTGGGCCAGCTGGCGGAGATGGCCGAACCGCTGGCGCAGATGCGCACGGCCTATCGCGCAGCCGATCTCTTTCTGCGTCTGGAGCCGGCCATGCCCATGGCCGATCTGGCCAATGCCGTGGCGGTGCCGCCGGTGGCCGGACGCGGTCAGCCGCGGGGTGCCGAATTGCGGGCGCGTTTGAATGTGCCGGCCGATCAGCGCCTGGTCCTGCTCGCCATGGGTGGCATCGGCTATGCCTGCACCCTGGCGGCCTGGCCGCATGCGCGCGGTATCACCTGGCTGGCGCCGGCAGCCTGGTGCCAGGATCATGCCGACTGCATGGCGATCGAGACGCTGGGCTGGCCCTTTCTCGATCTGCTTGCCAGCGTCGATGCCCTGGTGAGCAAGCCCGGCTACGGCAGCTTCGTCGAGGCCGTGCTGCAGGGTGTGCCTGTGCTCTATCTGGATCGGCCGGATTGGCCGGAGTCGCCTTATCTCAAGGCCTGGCTGCATGCCCAGGGCCGGGCGCTGCAAATCGAAGAGGCGGAGCTGAACGGGCTGGACTTGGTGGAGAAGCTGAACGAGGTATGGGGCTTGCCGGCAAGGCCGACACCGCCTGCCGACGGGGTCGAGCAGGCGGTGGCATATTTGCTGAAGTGGCTGGCTTAGGCCTCGGACTGCGATTCGCGCGCGATCTCTTCGTGCACCTTGGCCATGTCCAGCTCGCGGGCCTTGTTCAGCAGCTCGTCGAAGGCGCCGGCCGGCAGGGCGCCGGCCTGGGAATAGATGATGACCTTCTCGCGGAAGATCATCAGGGTGGGGATGGAGCGAATCTGGAAGTGGGCGGCCAGGGCCTGTTGCTCCTCGGTGTTGATCTTGGCGAACACGATGTCCGGGTGCTTTTCCGAGGCGGCCTCGAACACCGGGGCGAAACCGCGGCAGGGGCCGCACCAGGGCGCCCAGAAGTCGATGACGACGAAATCGTTGCTGAGGATGGTATCTTCGAAGTTTTCTTCGTTCAGTTCGAGAACGGCCATGGCGGGATGCTCCGGAGGATTGGCATAACGGGCTGGCAACCATATCATGCTTTGCCGGCCGTGCCTAATTTGCGGCCACGGAGGAGGGTACGTTGAAGAATGTCGAGAATTTCCGCCGCGGGGTGGAAGCGATGGTCGCGGAGATGCGCGCGACCATGAATGAACTGGGCGTCGAAGGGCCCAGCGAGGCCTCGGTGGTGAGCAATGCGCGCGATCGCCTGCGCTACATCTCGGCCCTGACCGAGCAGGCGGCCGGCCGTACCCTGACCGCGGCCGAGGCGCTGACCGAGCGGATCAAGGCCCAGCAGGCGCTGGCCGCCGTCCTGGCGGGCAAGACCCGGTCGCCGCAGATCCGCGCTTTTCTCGAACAGTTGCAGGCCGAGCATCAGGTCGCCGCCGGCCAGCTGCAGGAGATCATCCAGGCCCAGGAATTCCAGGACCTGGTCGGCCAGGTCGTGAACAAGCTGCTCATCATGGTGCAGAAGATGGAGGACAACCTGGTCCATCTGCTGATCGACGACGACCCCGATCCCCAGCTGTCCGGCCCGGCCACGCGCGAGGTCGACCGGATCAGCCAGGACGACGTCGACGATCTGTTCGGTTGAACTTTCGCCGGCCTGGCGCGTCTTCCTGACTCAGCGTAGAAGGAGACCGTGCACGATGCTGATCAAACGCCCGGCCGACATCCTGCCTTCCGAGATCACCCCCGAAGCGGTCTACCGCGACCGCCGCCGTTTCATCCAAGGCGCGGCCGCCCTGGCCGCGCTGACTGCACTGCCGGCCGGGGCGGCGCTGCCCCCTCACAAGAAAGGGTTATACAGCACCAGCGAGCCCCCCAACAGCTTCAAGGAAATCACCACCTACAACAACTTCTACGAGTTCGGCACCGACAAGGCCGACCCCGCGGCCAATGCCCACCGCCTGCAGACCCGGCCCTGGACCGTGAGCATCGAGGGCGCCTGCCGCAAGCCCAAGGTCTGGGACATCGACGCCTTGATCCGTGCCTTCCCCCTGGAGGAGCGGATCTATCGGCTGCGCTGCGTCGAGGGTTGGTCCATGGTCATCCCCTGGCTCGGCTTTCCCCTGGCCGATCTCTTGAAACAGGTCGAGCCGACCGGCAATGCCAAGTACGTCGAGTTCGTCAGCCTGCACGATCCCAAGCAGATGCCGGGCCAGCGCCGCGCCATCCTCGACTGGCCCTACCTGGAAGGATTGCGCCTGGACGAGGCCCTGCATCCGCTCACCCTGCTGGTGGTCGGTCTGTATGGTCAGGAACTGCCCAACCAGAACGGCGCGCCCATCCGCCTGGTGGTGCCGTGGAAGTATGGCTTCAAGAGCGCCAAGTCCATCGTCCGGATCCGCCTGGTCGAAGGGCAGCCCGTGAGCAGCTGGATGAAGGCGGCGCCCCGCGAATACGGCTTCTATTCCAACGTCAATCCCGAGGTGGATCACCCGCGCTGGAGCCAGGCGAAAGAGCGGCGCATCGGCGAGTTCCTCAAGCGGCCGACCCTGATGTTCAACGGCTATGGCGAGCAGGTGGCCCACCTTTATGCCGGCATGGATTTGCGAAGGCATTTTTGACCGGGCATGGCGTGGTATCGCAATCCCAAGCCCTGGCTGTTCCTGCTCTGCCTGTATCCGCTCGCTCGGCTGTTCTATCTCGCCGCGACCGATGGCCTTGGTGTCAATCCCATTGAATTCATCACACGCTCGCTCGGCACCTGGACCCTGACCGGCCTGCTGCTCACCCTCGCCATCACGCCAGTTCGCAAGCTGACCGGCTACACCGGCCTCGTGCGCTATCGCCGTCTGCTCGGGCTGTTCGCCTTCTTCTATGGCGTCCTGCACCTGCTGTCGTATCTCTGGCTCGACCAGTTCTTCGATTGGGCGGCGATCGTCAAAGATCTTTGGCAGCGGCCCTTCATCACCTTCGGCATGGCCGCGCTTTTGCTGCTGCTGCCGCTGGCGTTGACCTCGACCCAAGCGGCCATGCGCCGGCTCGGCCGCAACTGGCAGCGCGTGCACTGGCTGATCTACCCGGCGGCGATCGCGGGCGTGCTGCACTATGGCTGGCTGGTGAAGAAGGATCTGACCCAGCCGCTGATCTACGGCGGCATCCTCACTGTGCTGCTGGGCCTGCGGGTTTTCGCGTTCTACCAAAAAACAAAGGCGGGATGAACCCGCCTTTGTTCAGAGCAACAGACTGGCTGTTACTTCTTCTTGGCTGCCGGCTTCCGTGCGGCCGGGCGCTTGGCCGGGGCCTTCTTGGCGGCCGGTTTCTTGGCGGCCACCTTCTTCACGGCGGGCTTCTTGGCGGCCGTCTTCTTGGCAGCCGGTTTCTTGGCGGCCACCTTCTTCACGGCGGGTTTCTTGGCGGCCGTCTTCTTGGCTGCCGGTTTCTTGGCGACGGCCTTCTTCGCGGCGGGCTTCTTGGCGGCCGTCTTCTTGGCAGCCGGTTT
>DDKN01000063.1 GCA_002339725.1 Thiobacillus sp. UBA2597 | reverse complement strand
CACACCTTCACCGGCCCGGCCGTGTACACCGAGGCCGGCAAGTTCCAGAAAATCGATTTCGGCAAGATCGCCGAAGGCAAGGCCGAGCACGTGAAAGAGGCCCAGGACGGCTGGATTGCCATGGTGCAGCATCACTTCGTCTCGGCCTGGCTGACCCAGGATCCGAAAGACAACTCCCGGCGCGAGTTCTATACCCGCGCCCTGGGCGACAACGAATATGCCGCCGGCATGATCCTGCCGGCCCTGAACGTGGCGCCCGGCGAGAGCCGGCGCGTGGTGACCCGGCTCTATGCCGGACCGCAGGAACAGGACAAGCTGAAGGAACTGGCGCCCGGTCTCGACCTGGTGGTGGATTATGGCTGGCTGCACGTGCTGGCCTACCCGCTGTTCATGCTGCTCAACTGGCTGTACAAGCTGGTGGGCAACTGGGGTGTGGCCATCATCCTGCTCACCGTGATCATCAAGGCCGCCTTCTATCCGCTCTCGGCCGCCAGCTACAAATCCATGGCCCAGATGCGCAAGCTGGCGCCGCGCCTGCAGAGCCTCAAGGAGAAGTTCGGCGACGACCGGCAGAAGCTGCACGAGGCGATGATGAAGATCTACCAGGAGGAGAAGATCAATCCCCTGGGCGGCTGCCTGCCCATCCTGGTCCAGATCCCGGTGTTCATCGCGCTCTACTGGGTGCTGCTGGGCGCGGTCGAGCTGCGCCAGGCCCCGTTCGCCCTGTGGATCACCGACCTGTCCGCCACCGACCCGTATTACGTGCTGCCGGTGGTGATGGCGATCACCATGTTCATCCAGCAGAAGCTGTCGCCCACCCCGCCCGATCCGGTGCAGGCCAAGGTCATGATGATCATGCCCATCGTGTTCTCGGTGTTCTTCTTCTTCTTCCCGGCCGGCCTGGTGCTGTACTGGCTGGTCAACAACATCCTGTCGATCCTGCAGCAGTGGCGGATCAACACCGTGATCGAGCGTGCCGGCAAAAAATAAGCCCGACCTCATCGCCGCCATCGCGACCCCGCCCGGGCGCGGTGGCATCGGCGTGATACGCCTCTCCGGGCCCGACCTCACCCCGCTCATCCAGGGCATTCTCGGCCGCGCCCTGCAGCCGCGCCATGCCACCCATGCCCGCTTTCTCGACGCGGCCGGTGCCATGCTGGATGAGGGCATCGCCCTGTATTTTCCCGCGCCGCACTCCTTCACCGGCGAGCATGTCTTGGAGCTCCAGGGCCACGGCGGTCCCCAGGTGCTGCAACTCCTGCTCGAGCGCTGCTTGGAACTGGGCGCGCGCCTGGCCGCGCCGGGCGAATTCTCCCGGCGCGCCTTCCTCAACGGCAAGATCGACCTGGCCCAGGCCGAGGCCATCGCCGACCTGATCGACGCCCAGAGTCAGGCGGCGGCGCGTTCGGCCGTGCGCACCCTGGCCGGCGAGTTCTCGCGCCGCGTGCGCGAGCTGGTAGACGGCCTGATCCAGCTGCGCACATTGGTCGAGGCGACGCTGGATTTTCCCGAGGAGGAGATCGACTTTCTGCGCCAGGCCGACGCCTGGGGCCGGCTGGCCGGTCTCCAGCAGCAGCTGCAGGCGGTCATGCAGGAGGCGCGCCAGGGCGCCCTGCTGCGCGAGGGCCTGAATGTGGTGCTGATCGGCCAGCCCAACGTCGGCAAGTCCAGCCTGCTCAACCAGCTGGCCGGCTACGAGGCGGCCATCGTCACCGAGATCGCCGGCACCACGCGCGACACCGTGCGCGAAGCGATCCAGATCGAGGGGGTGGCGCTGCACGTGATCGACACCGCGGGTCTGCGCGAGACCGCCGACCCGGTCGAGCGGCTCGGCATCGAGCGCACCTGGGCGGCGCTGGCCCAGGCCGACGTCGCCTTGCTGCTGGTCGATGCCGTGCACGGCGTCGGGCCCCAGGAGCAGGCCATCATCGGCCGGCTGCCGGCCATTCCCCTGATCACGGTGCACAACAAGATCGATCTGGCCGCCGAAGCGCCGCGCGTGGCGGCCGATGGCCGCGAGGTCTGGCTCTCGGCCAAGACCGGGGCCGGCATCGACCTGCTCAGGGGACAATTGCTGGCAGCGGCCGGCTGGCGGCCGGTGGGCGAAGGCGCCTTCATGGCGCGCGGGCGCCACCTGGAGGCGCTGCGCCGGGCCGGGCGGCATCTGGAACAAGCCCGCGCCGCGGCCGAGCGCCTGGAGCTATTGGCCGAAGAACTGCGCCTGGCTCAGGAGGCCCTGAACGAGATCACCGGTGAATTCAGCGCGGATGATTTGCTCGGGCGGATCTTCAGCCAGTTCTGCATCGGCAAGTAGCGAATATTCCGAAGGTGTCCGCAGTGTTCCTGTAGGTTATTGATATCGTTGGATATCCGCAGTCTCTTGTTCCATTGTTGTCTTCCGTCTTCCACGGAAATCCGGTCAAATTTGTTCCCACAATTGTTCCCACTATTGACCAATGTGTTCCCACGATAGGGGCTATTTGTTCCCACGAGTCCTTCTGGATTATGATGTGAAGATAAAAAGCGTGGGAACATCTGGAAGAAGGGAGCGTGGAATCATGGCCTTGACTGATACCAGGCTGCGCAACTTGAAACCGGGCGAGAAGCCATACTGCGAATCGGACGGGGGTGGGCTGTATATCGAAGTCCTGCCGACCGGCAAAAGGCGATGGGGCCTCAAGTATCGGGCCCAAAGCAGAAAGCAGGAGACCGTTCGGCTCGGCGACTACCCGGCTTATTCCTTGGCCGAGGCGCGGGCGTGGCGGGACGATTGCAAGGCGCTGGTGAAGCGCGGATTGTCCCCCATGGCCATCAAGCGCGGCGATCCGATTCCGGAGGATGTGCCGCCAGTGGTCAAGGAAATGGCGGAGGCCTTCATCGGCAGCTGGTGCCTGAAAACCCGGGAAATCGCCAAAGCCAGGGAGGAAGCGGCGCGGGAAGCCGATACCGTGGGGGCCTTCGCCCGAAGATGGTATGCCGAGATCGTGGAACCTACGAACCGCAACCCCCGCAACATCCAGCGCATTTTGGAGAAAGACGTGATTCCGGCCATCGGCGCGAAATTGCTTGCCGAGGTGACTCCCGACGACATTCTCGCGATCACCGACCGGATCAAGCATCGCGGCGCCGACCAGATGGCGCTGCAAACCCGCAACGTGCTGAAACGGCTGTTCGCCTACGCCATCGCCCGGCAAAAGACCCAGTTCAACCCGGCCGCCGCCATCGAGGCGAAGTTCATCGCCCAAGCGAGGAGCCGGGACGTGGCGCTGACGGCGGAGGAAATCGGCAAGCTGATGCGGGCCATCTACCAGTCGAGCATGAAACGCTCGCACAAACTCGCCTTGCATCTCTTGATCCTCTGCATGGTGAGGAAATCCGAACTGATCGAAGCACGATGGGAGGAGATCGACTTCGAGCGCGCCGAGTGGGCCATCCCTGGCGAGCGCATGAAGAAGGACAAGCCGCATCTGGTACCCCTCTCGCGCCAGGCGCTGGCGATGTTCGAAGAATTACGGGATCTGGCGAGCGGTTCGGAATGGGTCTTCCCCAGCCGCGGCGATTTGAAACGGCCGATTGCGAAGAGCACGCTGAACGTCGCGGTGCGGGCCTTGGAAATCGACGTGCGCGACTTCGTCATTCACGATTTCCGGCGCACGGCCTCCACGCACCTCCACGAGCAAGGCTTCAATTCGGACTGGATCGAAAAGGCCCTCGCCCACGAGCGACAAGGAGTGCGGGGCGTCTACAACCGCGCGGAGTATCTCGCCCAGCGGCGCCAGATGCTGCAATGGTGGGCCGACTTCGTGGACAGCCAGATTCAGGACGGACGTGGCAAGGTCATCATCGGACCCTTCGGAAAGGCGTACCAGTCGGCGGCATGAAGACTCGGGTCATTGGCGTATAGCCCAAATATCGTATTCAGTCATTGGCGTGGTCTTGTTGCGAAGAAAGGCGTCCGCCTGACGCTTACCCTTTGTAGCGGATCCTGCCTCCTTGATGGTCTGGATACGCCAACCACTTTCGCTCAGCGAATTCTTGATGATATCTAGCGGATTGGCGCGCCTGTCCGTGATGCCGCCGAACCGGATGACCATCTTGGCATCTTCCGCGCAAACGGTTTCTGCGTTGCGCCATACCTGACGCAGATCGACCGCGAAGTCCTCTGGGCTTGAATGAATGACCTGGGCGCGATTGGTGTAGTCGACAGTGTCCGGCCCACCAACGAACCAGTTGCGGAGCCACTGATCAGGGATATAGGTACGCATGCCGTAGTACGGAGGTGAGGTGATCACCCAGTCGAATCGAGTTTCTGGTGTCTCGGGCTGGAGTGCGCGAGCCTCCCGGCTGTCCGCCAGTCGCACGGCCCCCGTGATGTCGGAAGACGTTCCGTAGTAGCGTTTCGCCCGCCGTTCGATCACGGCCAAGACATCGATAGGCTCGGGCACAAGCCCTCGTCCCTGCCAGAAGCGTGTCGCATAGGCGGGCTTGGGGGCGTAGGTGCGGGGGCATTGGTTGGAGAAGTAGCTCGGGAAGGTCTTCTGCTTTGGGCCATGCAGCGCACCCAGGATGATTCCGCGGAGCGCGATGCGGGCGTCCGTGGTGCAGTCCTCCAGGAATGCCTCCCGGAATCGACACAGCGCGTCCAGCACGGTCGGGTGAAATGCCCATTGCCAAAACTCGGCGGTCGGGATGTGGCGCGCCTCACGTTCGGTCAGAATCCTGCGTGCTTCGGAAAGGATGTCATCAACGGTCGCTGTCGCGAGCTTGGAGGCGGTAATGGCTGCTGCAACCGGACTTGAGTCCACCCCAAGGGAACGAAGGCCGACAAGTCGTGCAGCGAAATTGGTGGTTCCCCGGCCGCAGAAAGGATCAAGCACGACATCACCTGCTCGTGCTCTCCGCTTCAAGATGTTGAGCGGAAAATCGAGGGGGAACATCGTGAAGTAGGGGCAAATTCCGTTCAGGACCGTTTGTACGCCGAACACTGCCTAGCTCCTCTTCCTGACGTAGGCAGTGTTGCGGGTCGGATGGCGGTATTGCTCCCACCCCTGGTCTTGAGGGCCGTAGAAATCGACAAGCGCCTTTTTCACGAGCCGAAAGGCCAAGGTGTCTCTATCGTCCAAATGAGCCGGCAAATGATCGAGGAAGAACGCTTTGAGCGATCCCCAGGCCGCCCCTTCCGACGACTCGATCTTTGCGATCAGCTTGGCATCGGCTCGCAGAGCGTCGATAGCCCGCTTCTCAATGTTTGCCATGACGTCTACCGGCTCGGCGTCTTCGACTTCGGCCTCTGCAGGAAACAAAGCGCCTGCGCCCTCGGCTTCGGGAACGCGGACCGTCGTTGCGATCTGCCTCATCCCGGAGAAGGTGCTACGCAGAGTTTGTGCGTAGGTGTGGCCGGCCGGCTGGTTGTAGTCATGATCCCGCATCGAAAATATCTTCTCGAACGACAGGGCGCGGAGGCTGACTGGATAGGGCTTGCCTCCCACTGAGCTCCAAAACACACCCTGGCCCGGGATGGGCTCGTTGAGAAGCGAGCTCAACAAGTCATCACTGAAATGGGCGTTGGCTCGTTTCAGGGACGTGAGATCCGCCGCCGACAACAGGTGGAAGATGAACCAGTTGTCGCCCTGGCTGAGGATCTCGACAGGAATGCTGCCCGGCTGCTGGGTGATCAGCAGCGCGCCCAGATCGTACTTACGACCTTCCTTCACCCAGGCGATGTAGGGCTCGGCAGCCGGCGCGTTTTCGTTCAGCACCGACTGGGCCTCTTCGACGACCGCGATCGTCGGGATCGTCTTTGAATCGGCTGCTGTGAATTCCTGTTGGTTCCGGTCGAAGATCCGGCGCAAGATCAGGCCCGAGAGAACGAGCGATTGGCCGCCGCGCATCTGCGAGACGTCAATGACGCACAGCTTCCCCTCGGAGAGCGCGTGAACCAGCATGTCCATGAGCTGGCTGCTCTTGTCATGCAGCATCTTCACGATCGCTGTCATGTTGCCTCTGGCGGCCAGAGCCTCGGCCTCCTGCCGCTGAGGATCAAGGTCGAGCAGTCGGCAGATATCGTCAAGCGGCGTGGTGTTGCCGTTGGTGTCGATCAGGTTGACCAACGACTCCCACCGGTCTTGCGGAAGCCCGCGCAGCTTCCGAACGTTCTGTTGCTCCTGACGTTCTGGTCCGAGCGCGATCGAAATCACGTCTCCTGGGCGTAGGCGGCGAATATCCAGCTTGATGCCGCCAGCCACGAACGACTGGTAGAAAGGACTCGGATTCTTCCTGTCGGTGAAGACGACAACCTTGTCCTCCAGGGCGGGGACATCGCACAGCCCTGGACGGCCCTTGTCGTCGGGCCAGAAATATTCGCCATCTGGATCGAAGATCACCGTGCCTACGGGAACCTGCTTGCCGGCGCGCTTGGTGACGAGGGGCGTCGTCTCGTAGAGCTTCGAGAAGAGCAGCTTGTTGAGATTGGATTTGCCGAAGCCCGCTCGGGCAAAGATAAAGCTGCGGCGAGATACGAGGGACTCGATGGGGAAGCGGACGAGTACCTCCGGGTCGACCACCTGCATCCATTCCTGCGACTGGAATGACTTGCTGCCCGCGGCGTAGATGTACTCGCCGAAGGCCAGATGACCGATGGGCGCCCCATCGATGTTGTGACCGGCGATCTCGCGCAGCACCTCATCGTTCGGAAAGGCTACCTTGCTACCGACATGGGGGAGTCGGCGATGCGAGGGGACGAAGGTCAGCCCCTTCCCATTCTTGCGCAGCACACCCAACACGCGGATATTGACCCGATACTTGAGATACTGCTCGCGCAGATCTTCGGGGATCGGCCGGTCTTCGCGAACAGCGCGAATATTGAATTCCTCGCCGGAGCCGAAAGACAGCTTGCCCTCCGAGGAGAAGGAGGCGATGCGGCCCAACACCGCCTCATCGGGCGTCTCCAATTGGACGAGGAGGAACTGCCCATGCATCGGGATGTTCTGGAACTCATTCCGGTACGGCAATACCAGGTCGGCGTGGAATTCCATGCCCCCTTGCTGGAAGCCACGGAAGATGCCGACGACCTGTTCCCTGGGAAAGAGTTGGATTTCTGCCATGTTGTTCTCCCTTATCCGTACCGGCGTTGTGCTGGGTCGGCATCTTGAAGATGAAACGCGTCCAAGGTCCCCGCATCGCCACCGAGACTCGATCGCACACCTTCGTAAATGAAGTCCTGCAGAATGTCGAAATCGAAATCAACCAGGGCCGCGTTTTCATGCGCCTTTTGCAGGCAACGGGGGTAGTGCGGCACCGGGAAGCCGTTGATCGCGTCGGCGAGCATCGAGCCGAGGATGGTCTGCGACTCTCCGACTTGCGGCACAAAGATGTCGACCGGCCACACGGGGTCGCGGCGGTGTGACCCGAACTTCACCAGGAACATTTTGCCGCCGACGAACTTGTTGATCTCTCCACCCTCACCGGCGCGGTCATCACCTCGCGCGAATTCCGACCAAACGTAGGCCTGTTCCTCCACCTCGCGCGGCACCTCCACGTAGGCCGGGTAGTCGGTCTGAAGAACGCCTTCCAGGGCCATGGCGAGGCGATACCGTGAAAGCACCTTGCTGTGTTTGGCCACGCCAGCCAGGTACACCCGACGGCGGCTCTTGCTCCACTGCGTGTCGATGCGATCCTTCATGCCCTGGAGCAGTCGCTGGAACAGGTCCTTGGCGAAGACCTTGCTGCGCAACAGACCGTCGCAGACGATCAAGGTGTCGGTACCAAAGTCCTTCTTCAGGATGGCGAACAAGATGGCCCACTCGACCAGTTCCCTGTAGACCTGCACCCAGCTGGGCGAAACCGGCTTCCCCTTATCGGTTGGCCGAATCATGTGGGAGAGTGCCGGCAAGCTGTCCACGCCCAGAAAAGCCATCATCTCGCCCAATGCCGTCCGAGCCGATCCGTCCGCAGCGAACTGACGCTCGTTGAGCTTCTGGACCGGGGTCGTCGGCGAGACGGCCTCCAGGCAGTACTCGTTGTTGCTGCTGTCCACCACCCGGACCAGCTGAATCAGGAAGGGGTCGAACTGGAGCTGATTGTTGCCGCCATCGGTGCCGACCAGAGAGATCGACGTCGTGGCCCGCGGTTGGATGCGGCGCGTGGCGCTTTTCAGAGGGCGGATCTCTTCCCGCAGCGCGTCCAGCACCCCCTGGTCGGTGCCGATGCAGTCCGCGATGGCCTCCTTCAGTTGGGCCTGGCTTGCCGGGTCGATCATCCCCCCTCCTGCCGACTGGCTGTTCAAAGATGCACAATTTTGCCGTATCCTTGCCAAGATTACCATCATCACCGGCCGCTGTCCCGATACCGGGTGAGGAAGCGATGAAAGACGACACTGGAGAGATATTCACCCTCGATGAAGTGGCGGCCTACCTCAAGGTGGGCAAACGCACGGTCTATCGGTTGGCGGCGGCGAAGAAGATTCCCGCCTTTAAAGTCGGTGGAACGTGGCGATTCCAGCGCCAGGAAATCGACCAGTGGATCAAGAGGCAGACCGCGGAAGCCCAGGGCGAAGAAGGACCTGGCGGACCTCATGGCGAGAATGGGTGAGGGGCCGCTGGATGCTCACACGACTGGACCGTCTGGTAGACGA
>DDKN01000094.1 GCA_002339725.1 Thiobacillus sp. UBA2597 | reverse complement strand
AGCAAGATCGTCGAGGCGGCCCGTGCCCGCGAGGCGGCGCGCAAGGCGCGCGAGATGACCCGGCGCAAGGGGGTGCTCGATTCGGCCGGTCTGCCCGGCAAGCTGGCCGACTGCCAGGAAAAGGACCCGGCCAAGTCCGAGCTCTACCTGGTGGAGGGCGACTCCGCCGGCGGCTCGGCCAAGCAGGGGCGCGACCGCAAGTTCCAGGCCATCCTGCCGCTCAAGGGCAAGATCCTCAACGTCGAGAAGGCCCGGTTCGACAAGATGCTGGCCTCGCAGGAGGTGGCTACCCTGATCACCGCCCTGGGCACCGGCATCGGCAAGGACGACTACAGTCCGGAGAAGCTGCGCTACCACCGCATCATCATCATGACCGACGCCGACGTCGACGGCTCCCACATCCGCACCCTGCTGCTCACCTTCTTCTACCGGCAGATGCCCGAGCTGGTGGAGCGCGGCCACATCTACATCGCCCAGCCGCCGCTGTACAAGGTCAAGCAGGGCAAGCAGGAGACCTATCTCAAGGACGACCACGAGCTGCGCCAGTATCTGCTGCGCGAGGCCTTGAAATCCGGCCAGCTGCTGCCGAGCAAGGACGCCGAGCCGCTGGCGGCCGAGAGCTTCGAGCAGATCGCGCGCGAATTCCTGCTGGCCGAGGCCGTGATCGACCGCCTGGCCCGGCGCATGGATGCCGGCCTGCTCTACGCCCTGCTCGCCCTGCCTGTGATCGACCTGACCAGCAAGGACGGCGCCAAGGCCGCCAGCGCCGCCCTGGCCAAGGAACTCACCCGCCTGGGCACCCCGGCCAAGATCAGCGTCGAATACGACGAGGAAAACGAGTTCTACAAGCTCCTGGTGGTCAAGACCCGGCACGGCATCACCTTCACCACCGAGCTCGACCACGAGTTCTTCCACAGCGGCGACTACGCCCAGCTGCACAAGGTCGCCCAGGTGCTGGACGGCCTGATCGGCAAGGGCGCCGAAATCCGCCGCGGCGAGGCCAGGCGCGCCATCGCCGACTTCAAGGAAGGCATCGACTGGCTCTTGGGCGAGGTCAAGAAGAACCTCGGCATCCAGCGCTACAAGGGCCTGGGCGAGATGAACCCCGAGCAGCTGTGGGAAACCACCATGGACCCGTCCGTGCGTCGCCTGATGAAGGTGCAGATCGAGGACGCCATCGCCTCCGACGAGATCTTCACCACCCTGATGGGCGAAGAGGTCGAGCCGCGCAGGCGCTTCATCGAGACCAATGCGCTGGGGGTGCGCAACCTGGACGTCTGACTGCGTTGTGGGTCGATAAACGGGCAGGTGCGGTTAGTCCATGCACATCTGGGTCGACGTCGACGCCTGTCCGGCGGTGATCAAGGACATCCTGTTCCGCGCCGCCGAGCGCATCCAGTGCCCGCTGACCCTGGTGGCCAACAAGCTCTTGCGGGTGCCGCCCTCCCCCTATCTGAAGGCCCTGCAGGTGCCCGGCGGCTTCGACGTCGCCGATGCCGAGATCGCCCCCCGCTGCGAGCCGGGCGACCTGGTGATCACCGCCGACATCCCCCTCGCCGCCCAGGTCATCGACAAGGGCGGCCACGCCCTCAACCCTAGGGGCGAGTTTTACTCGAAAGAGAACATCCGCGAGGCGCTCAACCTGCGCGACTTCATGGACGGCCTGCGCGGCAGCGGGGTGCAGACCGGCGGCCCGCCGCCCCTGTCTCAGGCCGACCGCCAGGCCTTCGCCAATAAATTGGACCGGTTTCTGGCCCGGCAAGGCTTCAAGCACACGCAGGCCCGTGGTGTTGGGTCTTTGCCCGATGCAGGCTAGAATCTCCGCATAACGCACCGTTTGGAGCCGCCATGAATTTCCACATCGAATACGAGCAAGAGGCCGACGGTCGTTGGCTGGCCGAGGTGCCCGAAATCCCGGGCGTGCTGACCTATGGCGCGACGGCGGACGAGGCGATGGCCAAGGCCGAGGCCCTGGCCCTGCGCGCGCTGGCCGAGCGCATCGAGAGCGGTGAGAGCCGCCCGATGCCGATCAGCATCACCCTCGCCGTGGCATGAGCCAGTGGCCTTCGACCAAGGCCAAACGCGTCCTCGCCGCCTTGCTCGGCATCGGCTGGTCGGTTAAACGCCAGACCGGTTCGCATAAAACCCTCTCCCGCCCGGGTTGGCCCGACTTCGTGTTTGCCTTTCACGACGGCGAGGAGATCGGCCCGCGCATGTTGGCGCGCATCGCCAAACACACCGGCTTGGAACCGAGCGATCTGTAAAACGAGATGAAAAAGACCGTCCTCATCACCGGCGTCAGCCGCGGCCTGGGCCGGGCGATGACCGCCGAGTTCGTCCGCCTGGGCCACACCGTGCTCGGCTGCGGCCGCGACGCCAGGGCGATCGCCCAGCTGAACAAGCAGTACGGCCCGCCCCACCGCTTCGACGTGGTCGACGTCACTGACGATGCCGCGGTCAAGCACTGGGCCCAGGCGGTGCTGGCCAGCTACGGCCCGCCCGACCTGCTGCTCAACAACGCCGCCCTGATCAACCGGCTCGCCCCGCTCTGGGAGGTGCCGGCGGCCGAGTTCGACGCGGTGATCGACGTCAACATCAAGGGGGTGGCCAACGTCATCCGCCACTTCGTGCCGGCCATGGTGGCGAACAAGCACGGGGTGATCTGCAACTTCAGCTCGGGCTGGGGCCGCTCGACCGACGCCCAGGTCGCCCCCTATTGCGCCAGCAAGTGGGCCATCGAGGGGCTGAGCCAGGCCCTGGCCCAGGAGCTGCCGCGCGGCATGGCTGCCATCCCGCTCTCGCCCGGCATCATCAACACCGAGATGCTGCAAAGCTGCTTCGGCGCGGATGCCGCCGCCTATCCCACGGCCGAGCAATGGGCGGTCGAGGCCGTGCCCTGGCTGCTCAAGCGCGGGCCCAAAGACAACGGCCGCTCGTTCACCGTGGGCGACGACTAAGACGGGCTTGACAGGCGTACGCATCCGCGTACGCTTAAGGCTGGATTTTCGGAGACCGCCATGTCCACCATCACCGCCAGCGAAGCCCGCTCCAATCTCTACCGCCTCATGGACGATGCGGCGCAGTCGCATGAGCCGATCCTGATTACCGGCAAGCGCAACAATGCCGTGCTGATATCGGAGCAGGATTGGGCTGCGATCCAGGAGACCCTGTTCCTGCTGTCCGTCCCCGGCATGCGCGAGTCGATCCGCGAGGGCATGCAAACCCCGGTGGCAGGCTGCGCCGAGGAACCCGGCTGGTGAGCTGGCGCCTGGTCTACACCCGCCAGGCCCAGAAGGACGCCAGGAAACTCGCCGCCGCCGGACTAAGGCCCAAGGCCGAGACCCTGCTGGCGGTCTTGGCCGAAAACCCGCTGCAGAATCCGCCGCCCTATGAAAAACTGGTCGGCGACCTGGCGGGTGCCTACTCCCGCCGGATCAACATCCAGCATCGTCTGGTCTATCAGGTGCTCGAGGCCGAGCGGACGGTGAAGGTGCTCCGGCTTTGGACCCACTACGAGTGAGCCTGTTTCACGTGAAACCCAACCCAAGGAAGCAAATGATCAGCAAAACCCTGCGCGTCCTCCTCGCCGTCACCGCCCTCGTCGCCCTGCCTGCCATCGCCGGCAACCCCCTGGTCCGGATGAGCACCAATGTGGGTACGGTCGAGATCGAGCTGTATCCGGACAAGGCCCCGGCCACGGTGCAGAATTTCCTGGCCTATGTCGACGCCGGCTTCTACAACGGCACGATCTTCCACCGGGTGATCCCGGGCTTCATGATCCAGGGCGGCGGCTTCGAGCCGGGGCTCAAGGAAAAGCCGACCCGCCCGCCGATCCGGAACGAGGCCGACAACGGCCTGAAGAACACCGTGGGCACCCTGGCCATGGCCCGGACCCCGGACCCGCACTCGGCCAGCGCCCAGTTCTTCATCAATGTGGCCAACAACGGCTTTCTCGACCACACCCGCAAAAGCCTGAACGGCTGGGGCTACGCCGTGTTTGGCCGGGTGGTGAAGGGCATGGACGTGGTGGGCCGGATCGCCCAGGTGCCAACCGGGCGGGTCGGCCCCTTCGACGACGTGCCGCGGGTGGACATCGTGATCACCAAAATGGAGCGCCTGCCCGGCCCGGCCGAACCGAGGTGATTGGGGTCGCCGGGGTGAGGTGAAACAGGGGCTGGCGCCCGCCCGGTGTGACCAAGCGCCGGTTAGAGCCAGGCGCGCAGCACGGTCTCCAGCTCGGCTTCCTTTACCGGCAGGGTGAGGGCGGCGTCGATCCGGAAGCGCTGTTGCAGCTTGTTCAGTGCGGCCTGGTGGGCGGGCTCATAGAAGACCACCGTCTTGCAGCCGGGCAGCTTCTGGACCGCGGCGAGCAGCGATTCCAGGTTGCTGACGCGATCGCGGAAATCGGGTTGGAAGAAGAAGTCGGCCACCACCACATCGGGCGGGGTCTTGCGCATGAGGGCGATGCCCTTGCGCACGGAGAATTCGGTCGCCACCTTGAAACCCAGCCGCTCATAGAGCGGGCGCAGGTTGGGAAAACCCAATAGCTCGATGACCGAAAGCAGGACCTTGTGCGCCATCGCCGCCTACTTCTTGGCGGCGGTCTTGCGTGGGCTGGCGGCCTTTTTCGCCGGCGCCTTGGCGCGCTTGGCCGGTTCCTGGGCGGCGGCCTGCGCTGCCGTCTTGCGCGCCGGCTTCTTCTCGGCCGGGCCTTTGGCCGCCTTGGCCGCGATCAGATCCAGGGCCTCGGCCAGGGTGATGGTGTCAGGCTTGAAGTCCTTGGGCAGGGTGGCGTTGATCTTGCCGTGCTGGACATAGGGGCCATAGCGGCCGTCCTTCACCACCACCGGCGCGCCGTCGGCCGGGTGCTTGCCCAGCTCGCGCCCGGGGTCGGCGCTGGCGCCACGCCGGCCCGGCGGCAGGGCCAGGATCTCCAGGGCCTGCTTGAGATCGACGCTGTAGACGTCATAGGCCTTGGGAATGGACTTGAACTTGCCGTCGTGCAACAGGTAGGGGCCGAAGCGACCGATGTTGGCGACGATGGGCTTGCCGGTCTCCGGGTGAGTGCCTACTTCGCGTGGCAGCGACAGCAGCTTGAGTGCGGTCTCCAGATCGGCGGTTTCCACCGGCCGTTCCTTGGGCCAGCTGGCGCGGCGCGGCTTGACCTTGCTGCCCTCGGCCTGCTCGCCCAGCTGGACATACCAACCGTAACGGCCGTTGAGCAGGGTGACCGGTAGCCCGCTGGCAGGATCGGTGCCGAGCACGCGGCCGTTGTCCGCTGAAGCGGCGTCACCGAAGGGCCGGGTGTAGTCGCATGCGGGATAGCCGCTGCAGCCGACGAACAGGCCGCGCTTGCTGGCCTGCAAGAGCAGGGTCTTGCCGCACTTGGGACAGGCTTCGTCCATCGGACAGCCGCGTTCGACCTTGTCCTTCGCCTGCAGCTGGTTGGCGAAATCGTCCCAGAACTCGTGCATCACCGGCACCCAGGTCCGGGTGCCGTTGGAGATGTCGTCCAGCTCGTCTTCCATGTGGGCGGTGAAGCCGTAGTCGACGTAGTGGTCGAAGTGATGGGTCAGAAAGCAATTGACCAGCCGGCCCATCGGGGTGGGCTTGAACCGCTTTTTCTCCAAAACGGCATAAGGGCCGATGTTCTCCCGGTCGTAGAGCAGGGTGGAGATGATGCTGGCATAGGTCGAGGGTCGGCCGATGCCGTATTCCTCCAGGGTTTTGACCAGGCTGGCCTCGGAATAGCGGGGCGGCGGCTGGGTGAAGTGCTGCTCGCCGCGGATCGCGTCCACCGGCAACGTCTCCCCTTCCTTCAGGGGCGGCAGTTTGGCCTCTTCCTCGTCTTCCGACGGCTCGTCGGCATCCTCGTGATAGACGGCGAGAAAGCCGTCGAAGGCGATGGTCTGGCCGGTGGCACGAAAGACGCCGGCGCTGCCGGCCGCGAGGTCGGCCGCCACGGTGTCGAGCTGGGCCGGCGCCATCTGGCAGGCCAGGGCCCGCTTCCAGATCATCTCGTAGAGCTTGAACTGGTCGGCGCCCAGGTGATCCTTCAGGCTGTCCGGGGTGCGGGCGATGCTGGTCGGGCGGATCGCCTCGTGGGCCTCCTGGGCGTTCTTGGCCTTGTTGGCGTAAACGACCGCCTGGGCCGGCAGGTAGTCGCGGCTGAAGTGCTCGGCGATGTAGGCGCGGATCTCGGCGATGGCCTCCTGCGCGAGGTTGACCGAGTCGGTCCGCATATAGGTGATCAGACCGACCGCACCGCCGCCGATGTCGATGCCCTCGTACAGCTGCTGCGCGGTGCGCATGGCGCGCTCGGCCGAAAAGCCCAGCTTGCGCACGGCCTCCTGTTGCAGGGTGGAGGTGGTGAAGGGGGCGGCGGGCAGGCGCTGCTTGCGCTTCTTCTCGACCTTGGCCACCGTCACCGAGCCGTTGGCCGCGCGCGTGAGCGCTTCCACCACTTGTTTTTGCCGCGCCTCGTTCTCGATCGAGAACTGCTGAATCTTCTCGCCCTCGAACTGGGTCAGCCGGGCGCCGAACTTCTGCCGGCCCTGGTGGCTGTCGAGGTGGATGGTCCAGTATTCGCGCGGGACGAAACGCTCGATCTCCTCCTCCCGTTCGCAGATCAGGCGCAGCGCCGGGCTCTGCACCCGGCCGGCGGACAGGCCGGGGCTGATCTTTTTCCACAGCAGGGGTGAGAGATTGAAGCCGACCAGGTAATCCAGGGCGCGCCGGGCCTGCTGGGCATTGACCAGTTCCATGGCGATGTCGCGCGGATGGGCAATGGCCTCTTTCACTGCCCTTTCGGTGATTTCGTGAAACACCACCCGTTTGAGCGGCTTCTTGGTCAAAAGCTTGCGCTCGCGCAGGATCTCGGCCAAATGCCAGGCGATGGCCTCGCCCTCGCGGTCCGGGTCGGTCGCGATCAGCACCTCGTCGGCCTTCTTCACCGCGCGGGCGATGGCCTCGACGTG
>DDKN01000123.1 GCA_002339725.1 Thiobacillus sp. UBA2597 | reverse complement strand
CACCTGGGCGGTGTTCACCCTGATGTCCTGGCGCGACAAGCGCCTGTTCGCCATCAGCCAGGCCGGCCTGGTGGAGAAGTTCGTCGATGCCCTGATCTGGGTGTTCTACCCGGTCTTCCTCTACCAGCAGGGCCTGAACCTCGCCGCCATCGGCTGGGTGGTCGGGGTCTACGGCTTCGTCTGGGGCGGTTCGCAGTTCTTCACCGGCAAGCTGTCCGACCACATCGGCCGGCAGAAGCCCATCGTCTGGGGCATGTGGTTGTGCGGTCTGGGCGTGGCGCTGACCCTGCTCGGCGACAACGTGGCTTGGTGGCTGATGAGCGCGGCCGTCACCGGCTTCGGCATGGCCCTGCTCTACCCAAACCTGTCGGTCGCGGTAGCCGACATCGCCCATCCCAACTGGCGCGGCTCGGCCATCGGTATCTACCGCTTCTGGCGCGACCTGGGCTATGGCATCGGCGCCCTCTTGCTCGGCGCGGTGGCGGCCGTCTGGGGCATCGCCGCCGGCTTCTGGTTCACGGCCGGGGCGATGCTGGTCTCGGGTGCCATCGTCTGGTTCTACGGCGAAGAGACGCACCCGCGCCTGAACCCGGCTGATTGAAATGGATGCCGCCCGCTACGAGGCCTGGTATGCCACGCCGCGCGGCCGCTGGGTGGCGCAGACCGAGTTCGCGCTGCTGTATGAGCTGCTCGACCTGCCGGCCGGCGCCAGCCTGCTCGACATCGGCTGCGGCACCGGCCAGTTCACCCGGCGCTTTGCCCAGGCCGGTTATCGGGTGACCGGCATCGACCCCGCCCCCGGACGCATCGCCTATGCCCAGGCGCATGCCCATAGCACGGAAACCTATCTCGTCGGTGACGGCACACGCCTGGCGTTTACCGACAAGCAGTTCGACGCCGCAGTGGCGGTGACCTCGCTCTGCTTCGTCGAAGATCAACTGGCGTTCGTGAAGGAGATGGCGCGGGTGGCGAGCCGGCGCGCCGTGCTCGGCCTGCTCAACCGGCACAGCCTGCTGTATTGGCAGAAACATGGCCAGGGTGGCTATCGCGGTGCCCATTGGCACAGCCTGGCCGAGGCGCGGGGCTTGCTGGGTGAAGCGAACGTGAGCGAGGTCCGCTACGGCAGTGCCGTGTTTCTGCCGTCCGGCGGCGGCCTGGCCAGGGCGGTCGAGCGGGCCTTGCCCGCCCGACTGCCGCTTGGCGGCTTTCTGGCGATTGCCGGAACCCTTCTTTAGCCTGCCTGCAAGTTGCGCTGCCCCCTCACCCCTACCCCTCTCCCAAAGGGAGAGGGGTAAACACGCCCTTCCCCCTCCCGGGGAAGGGCTGGGGATGAGGGAAAGCGTGCGTCAGCCGGCCGGGAACAGCAGGCCGTTCAGGCGCTTGACGAAGCCGGCCGGGTCAGCGATCTGGCCGCCGTCAAGCAGCAGGGCCTGGTCGAACAGCACCCGGGCCAGATCATCGAAGCGCGATCCGGTCTCGGTTTCCAGCTTCTGCACCAGCGGATGGCTCGGATTGATCTCCAGGATGGGCTTGGTCTCCGGTGCCTTCTGGCCCATGGCCTTCAACATGCGCGCCAGGTTGGCGTTCATGTCGTGCTCGTCGGCCACCAGGCAGGCGGGGGAATCGACCAGACGGCGGCTGACGCGCACGTCCTTGACGCTCTCTTTCAGCGCTTCTTTCAGCTTCCCGGCCAGGGCCTTGGCCTCTTCGGCCTTGGCGGGTTCTTCGGTCTTCTCTTCCTCGGCCGCCTTGATCGCGTCGAGGTTGACCTCACCGCGAGCCACGGACTGCAACGGCTTGCCCTCGAACTCGAACAGGTTGGCGACCACCCATTCGTCGACCCGGTCGGGCAGCAGCAGCACCTCGACGCCCTTCTTGCGGAAGATTTCGAGATGCGGGCTGGCCTTGGCCGCGCCCAGGGAATCGGCGGTGAGGTAATAGATCTTGTCCTGGCCTTCCTTCATGCGGGCGACGTAATCGGCCAGCGACACGGTCGGCTCGTCGCTCTGGGTGGAGGCAAAGCGCAGGAGCTTGGCGATGCGCTCCTTGTTGGCGGGATCTTCGCCGACGCCCTCCTTCAACACCAGGCCGAAGTGCTCCCAGACCTTGGCGTACTTCTCCTGGTCGTTCTCGGCCAGGTCGGTCAGCAGATCGAGCGCCTTCTTCACGCAGCCGGCGCGAATCGCCTCCATGTCCCGGGTCTGCTGCAGGATCTCGCGCGAGACGTTGAGCGGCAGGTCGGCCGCGTCGATCACGCCGCGCATGAAGCGCAGATAGCTCGGCATCAGGCGACGGGCGTCCTCCATGATGAACACCCGCTTCACATAGAGCTTGACCCCGGTCTTGGCCTCGCGGTCCCACAGGTCGAACGGGGCGTGGGACGGCACATAGAGCAGCACGGTGTAGTCCTGACGGCCCTCGACCCGGGCGTGGATCCAGGCCAGGGGGTCTTCGAAGTCGTGGGCGACGTGCTTGTAGAAGGTCTTGTAGTCGTCCTCGGTCAGCTCGCTCTTGGGCCGCGCCCAGAGGGCGGAGGCACGGTTGACCGTCTCTTCCTCGCCCTTGTCGTTGACGAAGACGATGGGAATGGCCACATGGTCGGAATACTGCCGGATGATGTTCTTCAGGCGCCATTCCTCGAGGAACTCGTCTTCGCCTTCCTTCAGGTGCAGCACGATCTCGGTGCCCCGGCTGGCCTTGGTCACCGTCTCCAGGCTGTAGTCGCCCTCGCCGGTCGATTCCCAGCGCACGCCATGTTCCTGGGTGAGGCCGGCGCGCCGGGTGGTCAAAGTGACCTTGTCGGCGACGATGAAGCTGGAATAAAAACCGACGCCGAACTGACCGATCAGCTGGCTGTCCTTCTGCTGGTCGCCGGTGAGTTTGGAGAAGAATTCCTTGGTGCCGGACTTGGCGATGGTGCCGATGTGGTCGATCACCTCCTGTCGGCTCATGCCGATGCCGTTGTCGCGCAGGGTCAGGGTGCGCGCGGCCTTGTCGACCGACAGCCAGATGCGCAGGTCGGTGTCGTTTTCATAGAGCGCGGCGTCGTTCAGGGCCTCGAAGCGCAGCTTGTCGGCGGCATCGGAGGCATTCGAGATCAGCTCGCGCAGGAAGATCTCCTTGTGGCTGTACAGGGAGTGGATCATGAGGTGCAACAGCTGCTTCACCTCGGCCTGGAAGCCCAGGGTTTCCTTGACGTTCTCGGTCATGATGTGCTCCAAACAACTCGGTCGCCCGGCTAGATAGGGGCGGCCGAAAAAAAATCAAGCCGGGATCGTCCGGCTTGATTGTCTGTATCTGGCGCCCCTCACCCCTGCCCTCTCCCCTAAGGGGAGAGCACCCTGAAGGGCATAAAGGGGACGCCGTTCGCGGCGCGGATGCTTCTAGCGCAGGCCGAGCACGTCCTGCATGTCGAACAGGCCGTTCTTGCGCCCGGCGATGAAGCGGGCGGCGCGCAGGGCGCCCAGGGCAAAGGTCATGCGGCTGCTGGCCTTGTGGCTGATCTCCACCCGCTCGCCGATGCCGGCGAACAGCACGGTGTGATCGCCCACGATGTCGCCGCCGCGCACGGTGGCAAAGCCGATGGTGCCGGGGTTGCGCTCGCCGGTGACGCCCTCGCGG
The DNA here is from genome assembly GCA_002339725.1 of Thiobacillus sp. UBA2597. Taxonomy (GTDB): domain Bacteria; phylum Pseudomonadota; class Gammaproteobacteria; order Burkholderiales; family Thiobacillaceae; genus Sulfuritortus. The sequence goes on along the minus strand of DDKN01000123.1, from coordinate 6,886 downwards.
CCATAGACGGCGCAGGTCTTGAGGTCGCGGCCCAGGGCCTCGGCCACCACCTCGCCCATGCGCAAAGCGGTGCCGGACGGGGCGTCGACCTTGTGCCGGTGATGCGCCTCGATGATCTCGATGTCGAAGCCCTCATTGAGGATGCGGGCCGCGATGTCGAGCAGCTTGAAGGTCAGGTTGACCCCGACGCTCATATTGGGCGCGAACACCACGGGCACCGATTCGGCGGCGCGGCGGATCGCCTGTTTGCCGGCCTCATCGAACCCGGTGGTGCCGATGACCAGACCGGCGCCGGCCTGCACGCAGGCCTCGATGTGCCGCAGGGTGGCCTCGGGCCGGGTGAAATCGATCAGGACATCGGCCTCCCTCAGCGCCGCCCCGACATCCTCGCTGACAGTGACGCCGAAATGGCCGCCGATCAGTTCGCCGGCGTCCTTGCCCAGATAAGGGCTGCCGGTGCGTTCCAGGGCGGCGCCCAGACGCAGATCGGGGGCAGCGGCGACGGCTTCGAGCAGGGCGCGGCCCATGCGGCCGCTGCTGCCGGCGATGACGATGCGCTGGCTCATTTTTTCTCCGCCTCAGGGGTGGGCTCCGCCTTGCCCGGGGCGGGTGCGGCGACGACGTCGCCCTCGATGCCCTTGAGCTTGTCGTTCTCGAACACCACGGTGATGCGCCGGGTCTCCAGCAGCCGGCCATCCTTCTCCAGGCGGTAGACATAGTCCCAGCGATTGTTGCGGAAGGGGTCGACCACCAGGGGCGTGCCCAGGGCGAAACGCACCTGCGACGGCGTCATGCCGGGCTTGAGCTTGGCGATCATGTCTTGCGTGACCACATTGCCCTGCTGGATTTCCATCTTGTAGGGCCGGAGCGCCTCGATCGGCTGTTTCAGATCGATCTTCTCGGTCCAGCTGCAACCGGCGAGGAGCAAGACAAGCAACGGAGCGTAGCGCATGGTGGTTAGGTGATCAGGTGGAAGCGCGCTATGATAGCGTGCAACGCATGGAGTCGTCACACGCATGGGCACCGAGCAACTGAAAACCATGGGGCTGAAGGCCACCCTGCCCCGGCTCAAGATCCTCAACCTGTTCGAGACGGCGGACAAGCGCCATCTCACGGCGGACGACGTCTACCATCTGCTCAAGGAAGAGGGTGTCGAGGTCGGGCTGGCCACGGTCTACCGGGTTTTGACCCAGTTCGAACAGGCCGGCCTGCTGATTCGACATCACTTCGACAACGAAAAGGCGGTTTATGAACTCAACCAGGGCGGTCATCACGACCACCTGGTCTGCGTGCAGTGCGGGCGGGTCGAGGAGTTCTACGATCCGGAAATCGAGCGCCGGCAACAGAAAATCGCTGCCGAGCGCGGCTTTGCCCTGCACGAGCACTGCCTGTATCTCTACGTCGACTGCATCAAGAAGAACTGCCCCTACCGGCCCAAGGCGGCCAAATGAGCGCTTAGCCGCCGAGCATCTCCTCGGCATGGCGCCGGGTGGTTTCGGTGATGGTCACACCACCCAACATGCGGGCCACCTCTTCGACCCGCTCCTGCGGGCTCAAGCGTTGCACCTGAGACACCACACCACCCCCTCGCTTGGCCTTGCTCACGGAATAATGGCTGCCGGCGCAGGCCGCCACCTGGGGCAAATGCGTGACGCACAGCACCTGGCGCTTGTCGCCCAGGCCGGCCAGCATGCGGCCGACGATCTCGGCCACACCGCCGCCGATGCCGGCATCCACTTCGTCGAAGATCAAGGTCGGCGTGCCGCTGACATCCGACAGGACGGTCTGCAGGGATAGGCCAATCCGCGACAGCTCGCCGCCGGAGGCCGTCTTGGCCAGCGCGGTGAGGGCCTGGCCACTGTGCGGACTGACCTGGAATTCGATTTCCTCCAGACCGTGAACGCCGGGTTCGGTTGCGCGCAAGGCCACCGCGAGGCGGCCACCCTTCATCGCCAGCCCCTGCATCGCCTTGGTCACCGCGCGTGCCAGCGCCTCGGCCGCCGCCTGGCGCAGAGCGCTCAATCGCGTCGCCTGGTCACGGTAGGCGGCCTCGGCCGCGCGCTCGGCCTCGGCCAAGACGGCCGGATCGATCGCCTGCTCCAGCTCGGTCAACTCGGCCTGGGAGCGCGTCAGCAACGCCGGCAGTTCCGCCGGCTTCACCCTGAATTTGTGGGCAACCGCGGTCACGGCGGCGATCCGTGCCTCGGCCTGGGCCAGCGCCGCCGGGTCGAGTTCCAGACGCTCGCAATAACGGGTCAGTTCATGGGCGGCCTCGGTCAGCTCGATCAGGCCGGAATCGAGCAGCTTGAAGGGTTCGGACAGTTTCGGGTCGATCTCGGCCAGTCCCGCCAGTTTGTGCTGGGCCGTCTTGAGCTGGGCCAGTATCCCGGTCTCGTCCATGGCCAGGGCGGCATTCACCGCCTGAGCGCCATCCAGCAGTTCCGCCGCGTGGGCCAGGCGCTGATGGGATTCCTGCAACGCCTGCCACTCGTCCAGGCTGAAGCGCAGGGCCGACAGTTCCTCGACCACCCAGACCAGCCGATCGCGTTCGGCCTGGCGCTCCTCTACCTGTTGCTCGGCCTGGCGCCGGCGCTCCGCAGCCTCCATCCAGGTCTTGTAGGCCTGGGCCACCGCCTGCGCGGTCTTTTCGGCACCCGCGTAGCGATCGAGGATCTGGCGTTGCAGCGCGGGCTTGAGCAGGGAGTAATGGGCGTGCTGGCCGTGGATGTCGACCAGGAACTCCCCCGCCTCCTTCAATTGCTGCAGGGTGACTGGCCGGCCGTTGATGAAGGCACGCGAGCGGCCGCCCGCCTCCACGCTGCGGCGCAGCAGGCATACACCGGGATCGCCTTCCAGATCCTGTTCGGCCAGCCAGTCCTGCAGCTCGGCCAACTGGCCGCAATCGAACTCCGCCACCACCTCGGCCCGGGCTGCGCCGGCACGCACCACGCCGGCCTCGGCCCGTCCGCCCAGGGCCAGCCCCAAGGCGTCGAGCAGGATGGACTTACCGGCCCCGGTCTCGCCGGTCAGCACGGAAAAACCCGGCCCGAATTCCAGTTCGAGCCGATCGACGAGGACGAAATCGGTAATGGTCAGGGCACGCAACATGCGCCGGGGCTTGCTTGATTCGGGTCTGAGTCAGGCTGCGAGAATAAAGCGCCTGACGGCGAATTGCCAGATGGCGCTGCGTGCCAGGCAATCCTCCCTGCAGGGGGGGCAGCTCAGTCGTCCGGCCCGGCCAAGCCATGCCGGCGGCATGTGGCGGGCTGCTTGCAGCCGGCTGCCCGGCTGAGGGATTCGGCGGGAAACCGGCCATCGCTTACCCGCCGGCTGGCAAAAGAAGAGGGCCGGCGATGCTGCCGCCGGCCAAAACTATTTGCACAGCCGTCGAGCTTTCGTGCAAATAGGGTGGGAGTCCATTCGCTTTCGTTGACGCTACACATATGCCTGGGTCCTGAATTCATCGATTGCCTGCAATCCCGTCCGGTGGCTTACAGCAACCTTGGTCGGGGTCATGGCCGGCCAAGTAACCCTGCGGCACATTGCACGTTCAAACCGCGTGACTGAACTGTAGGCCAGGCGCCCAAAGCGAAAAATCGGGAGGATTGCGGGCAGTCGCCTGGGAAGACTGCGTAGAGTTTGCCGCTTTTTTCAGCAAAACTACGGGAAACCACGTAGATCGGCAGCCTGCTAGAGCTTTTCGCCCCAATGCAGCTTTTCCCTCAGGGTGTCGTAATAGTTGTGTTCGGCGGGGTGCAGCAGCCGGATGGTGTTTTTGGCCCGGCGCACGACGACGCGGTCGCCGATGATCAGATCCCGATGCCGCTGACCGTCGAAATGGACCCGGGCATCGTCGGCATGGATCAGATTGATCTCGATCTCGGAACGGCTGTTGACCGCGATCGGCCGGGCCGAGAGGGTATGCGCGCAGATCGGGGTGAGCACGAAGGCCTCCAGCGTGGGATGCAGGATCGGCCCTCCCGCCGACAAGGCATAGGCGGTGGAACCGGTCGGGGTGGCCAATACCAGGCCGTCCGCCCGCTGGCTGTAGACGAACTTGTCGTCGATATAGACCTCGAACTCGATCAGGCGGCCGGTGCTGCCCTTGCTGACCACCACGTCGTTGAAGGCATAGGCTGCATCGCACAGGTCGCCGTGCCGCTCCAGATGGCATTCCAGCATAATGCGGTCCTCGGCCACGTATTGGCCGGACAGCATCTCCTCCAGGGTCGGCAGCATGGTGTCGAGCGAGACATCGGCCAGAAACCCCAGACGCCCCTGATTGACGCCGATCATGGGTACCGGGTGATCGGCCAGCACCCGCGCGACATTGAGCAGGGTGCCATCGCCCCCAAGCACGATGGCCAGATCGATGCGCCCGGCCAGCTCCACCAGCGGCGCCGATTTCAAGCGGGTGATCCGGCAGTTGTCGGCGGTATGCACCGTGGTCCACACTTCGTGGCCGCGCTGTTCGAGAAACTCGGCCAGCCGCAGGATGGAACTGCTGACACTGGCGCTGGTGTACTTGCCGATGAGCGCGATGCGCTTGAAATTGGTTTTCATGGCGTGAAATTATAGCCATTGGCCACAGTGGCCGAGCGATCTATTGCATACTGTGTGACACCATGTTGAACGACCGTGCCCGTTTCCTGCTCAAGACCCTGGTCGAGCGCTACATCGAGGATGGCCAGCCCGTCGGCTCGCGCACGCTGTCGAAACACGCCGGCCTCAGCCTGTCGCCGGCCACCATCCGCAATGTCATGGCCGACCTGGAGGAAGGCGGCTATATCACCAGCCCGCACACCTCGGCCGGACGCGTCCCCACGTCGCGCGGCTATCGTCTGTTCGTCGACAGCCTGCTCACGGTACGGCCTTTGGCCCAGCCGGAATTGATCCAGATCGAGTCCACGCTGCTGCCGGACGACCCGCAGCGACTGGTCTTCACCGCCTCGCAACTGCTGGCCGAGCTGACCCATTTCGCCGGCGTGGTCGCCACCCCGAACCGACGCAGCCAGCGCTTTCGCCAGATCGAATTTCTCAGTCTGTCGGCCAATCGCATCCTGCTCATCGTGGTCAGCGCGGAAGGCGAGGTGCAAAACCGCATCATCGTGACCGACCGCAGCTACAGCCAAAGCCAGCTGACCCAGGCGGCGAACTTCTTCAATCACCACTACAGCGGCATGAGCTTCGAGGAAGTCCGCCCGCGCCTGATGGGCGAGCTGAGCGACATCCAATCCGATATCAGCCAACTCATGCAGGCCGCGATCGACACCAGCAACCGCGCCTTCGAGCGTGGCGCCCAGCAATATGTCATGGCGGGCGAGGCGAATCTGTTGAAGACGCCCGACCTCGCCTCGGACATGGATCGCCTGCGCGAACTGTTCAATCTGTTCGAGCGCAAGACCGACCTTTTGCAGTTGCTCAACATCGGGCAGAACGCCGAAGGGGTGCAGCTCTATATCGGCGCCGAGTCGGGCGTGGCGCCGCTCGACGAATGCAGCGTGATCACGGCGCCCTACGAGGTGAACGGCGAGGTGGTCGGCACCTTGGGCGTGATCGGCCCGACCCGGATGGCCTACGAGCGGATCATCCCCATCGTCGACATCACCGCCCGCCTGCTGTCAAACGCCCTTTCCCACCATTAAGGCAGACCATGTCCCATTTCCTGGCCGAGCCGACCTTCCGCCATGACCAGGCGGCCGGTATCGGCGTACTGCTGATCAACCTGGGCACGCCCGAGGCGCCGACCGCCCAGGCCCTCAAGCCCTATCTGCGGGAATTCCTGTCCGATCGTCGCGTGGTCGAGATCCCGCGTTGGCTCTGGTGGCCCATCCTCAATGGCATCATTCTGCAGACCCGGCCGAGAAAATCCGCGGCGAAGTACGCCAGCATCTGGACCCCTGAAGGCTCGCCGCTCAAGGTCATCACCGAGCGCCAGACCGCGTTGTTGCGGACTGCCCTCAACGCCGCCAGCCCGATTCCGATCCGGGTCGAATATGCCATGCGCTACGGCCAGCCCTCGGTTGCCTCGGTCATCGGCCAGCTGCGCGCCGCGGGTTGCACCCGCCTCCTGGTGCTGCCGCTCTATCCGCAATACGCCGCGAGCAGCACGGGCTCGGCCCTGGACGCCGTGTATCGAACCCTGCTGCGGAGCCGCAATCAGCCGGAATTGCGCGTGGTGCGGAATTTCCATGACCAGCCCGGTTATATCGCCGCCCTGGCCGAGCGCATCGAACAGCACTGGGCAGCCCATGGCCGGCCCGACCAGCTGCTGATAAGCTTTCACGGCGTGCCCCGGCGCAGCCTGGAGCTGGGCGACCCCTATCACTGCGAATGCCAGAAGACCGGCCGGCTCCTGGCCGAGCGCTTGGGCCTGTCGGCCGGGCAATACCGCGTTACCTTCCAGTCCCGCTTCGGCCGGGCCGAATGGCTCAAGCCCTACACCGCGGAAACCCTGGCCGAACTGGGGGCACAAAAGATGCGCCGGGTCGATCTGGTCTGCCCCGGCTTCGTCGCCGATTGCCTGGAAACCCTGGAAGAGAACGCGATGGAGAACAAGGCCGTCTTTCTCAATGCCGGCGGCGGCGAATATCACTACATCCCCGCCCTCAACGACCACCCCCGCTTCATCGAGACCCTGCGCGACCTGGTGTTGCACCACCTCTGCGGTTGGCTGCCCTCGCAGTCCGAGCCCGACGCCGCCGAACTGCAACAACGCCTGGCGCGGGCGCTCGCCCTGGGCGCCAAAACCTGAGCGCGCTTTTTTCTTGCCGGGCCCAATTTCGGCTGGTATAAATGTGCCAGCGCGCGGCATGTGGATATTGACATCCGTCAATCCGCATTCAACGCAAAACGGGCAAGCTTGATCGGTCGTTTATGCCTGGAG